>CAZZGC010000248.1:0-1504 GCA_964653915.1 uncultured Thermodesulfovibrio sp. | reverse complement strand
CCATCTGCCCGCTCGCCGCCGATTGAAACTTTGCCCCGCATAGCTTAAAATAGTTCCAACTTATTGAAAATCGAGGGCAATTGAACAATCTGCTCAGAAAATTCATTGATCATCTTTCGGTTGAGCGGGGCATGTCGGGCCACACGTTGCGGTCGTACCTGTTTGATCTTGAAGAATTTCTTTATATAACAGAGAAAAAAACTGAAGAAATCGACTATCTTGACATACGCGGCTATCTGGCTGCCCTGCATGGCAGAAATCTTAAAAAATCTTCGATTTCCCGCAAACTCTCGGCTGTGCGCTCATTTTATAAATTCCTTCACCGGGAAGGTTACGTCAAGAGCAATCCTTCACGGCTCGTTTCTACCCCGAGGGCTGAAAAGAAGCTTCCGCGCTTTCTGACTATAGATGAAGTCTTTTCGCTCATGGAGATGCCGAAGGGCGATACGTTCAAACCGGCACGGGACAGAGCGATTCTTGAACTTCTGTATTCATCAGGCCTGAGAGTATCGGAGCTGACATCGCTGGACATCAGCGACCTTGATGTCAAAGAATCTCTGGTCAGAGTCCGGGGTAAGGGGCGAAAAGAGCGTATTGTGCCGGTCGGATCCAAGGCGATGGAGGCCTTCAGAAACTACCTTCCGGAGCGGATGGCGGTGAAAAAAAAGTCCTCTGCGCTGTTTCTGAATTTCAGAGGCGGAAGGTTGACACAGCGAAGTGTCAGACGTATAGTATTATTTTACAGCAGAATGTTTAATCTCAAAGGTGACCTGAGTCCTCATACATTACGGCATACCTTTGCGACACATCTGTTGCATGAGGGAGCCGATCTCAGATCGATTCAGGAACTGCTCGGTCATTCATCCCTGTCAACGACGCAGAAGTACACGCATGTGGATATAAGCCACATGACGGAAGTGTACGACAGAGCGCATCCGAGGGGAAAAGACAGGAGTAAGGCGTAGAGGCGTATGGCAATACGCCCAAAATGAAAAATGGACAATAATAAATTTCACGCAACAACAATATTGTGTGTCAGAAAAGATGGCAAAGTCGCTCTGGGTGGTGACGGACAGGTAACGCTGGGACAAACGATAATGAAACATAATGCCAAAAAGATCCGAACGATGTACGAAGGCAAAGTAATAGCAGGATTCGCGGGCGCTACAGCAGACGCCTTTACACTGTTTGAAAAATTCGAATCCAAGCTAGAAGCTCTCAGAGGAAATCTGACGCGTGCAGCCGTGGAACTGGCAAAAGAGTGGAGGACGGACAAGATACTCCGGAGGCTTGAGGCCCTGTTGATAGTTGCCGACAGAGAACATTCGTTAATCATCTCCGGTAACGGGGACATCATCGAGCCTGAGGAAGGCATAGCCGCCATAGGATCGGGAGGACCATATGCCCAGGCTGCAGCTACCGCCCTCCTCCGGCATACGGCACTCGGGCCTGCTGATATCGTGATGGAAGCGATGAAGATCGCCTCTGGAATCTGCATTTATAC
>CAZZGC010000247.1:0-1618 GCA_964653915.1 uncultured Thermodesulfovibrio sp. | reverse complement strand
AGCTTTTCAGGAAACTGATAGGGTCCGTAATTATTCGAACATCTGGTCACTATTGCTCTGAGTTGATGAGTCCTTACATACGCTCTGACCATAAGGTCTGATGAAGCCTTGCTCGCGGAATAAGGGCTGTTAGGCGCCAGCCGGGAGTCTTCTGTAAAAAGTCCCTCATCGATGGATCCGTAGACCTCATCGGTCGAGACATGAAGATAGAAACAGTTCCGTTCCAGCGCGGCTTCGATCAAATTGAATGTCCCGAGGATATTTGTGTTCAGAAACGGCTGGGCATCGAGTATGCTTCTGTCTACATGACTCTCGGCAGCGAAGTTTACGATAGCATCAAACTCCAGTCCATCCAGGGCGCGGCGGTCGCAAATATCACCTCTAACGAACTCATAACGGTCGTCTTTCTCCAGATCGGAGAGATTCTCCAGGTTGCCGGCATATGTAAGCTTATCAAAGTTTATAATCTTTCTTTCAGGATGGGTCTCGAGCTCATAACGAATGAAGTTGGAACCGATAAATCCGGCGCCACCGGCCACAAGTAATCTCACTGACTGACTCCCCGTTTAGTCATCGATCCTGAATGGTGAGTCATCGGCATCCTCATGCCTGATCTCATCCACCTCTTCAGTCTTCCCCGGCCCCCTGTATAATTTGTCGGGGAAATTAATAACCATGCCTGGTGCATCGCCGAGATTCCTGTATGCATGCACTATTCCAGGTGGAATGATAGCAATCGTAGGCCTTTCATGAGAGTCCACTACCTTGTGCTTGCCGAACGTCTCGGAACCATTCCTGTTATCCCACAGATACAGCCTGAACCTGCCAACGAAGCAGAAATAATCTGTCTGATTCCTGTGCTCGTGCGGCCCTCTCGCATGACCCGGCATTGTCATCGATATATATGCCATCTCCGGCCTGAAGTCTGTCTCATCACTCCTTATGACCTCTGCAAGCCATCCCCTGCCGTCTTCATGGACCGCCAATTCCCTTATCTCTACCCCTTTCACTAAACCTCCACCAGTGAATCATCACCAAGCATGAGTCTGAGCGCCTTGTGATGAGTACTGTTTCTGGATATGGTCACGTTTCTGCCTATAAGGCTCTCTTCAAGCCGTTCTATGTCGCTCATCGAGCTGCCGTTCATAATGACAGAGTGCTCCACCGACGACTTTGTTATTGTAACGCTGTCGCCTATACTTGAATAGGGGCCAATGAATGAATTCTCTATATGAGTGTTTTCTCCTATTATCACAGGCCCCCTGATCTTGCTGTTTACAATCCTTGAACCCTTGCCGATAGAAACACGCCCCAGGATGCTGCTTGAATCATCGACATCGCCGCTGATACTTTCATCAAGCCATTCGTCCAGTACTATGGCATTAGCAGTAAGCAGGTCGTCCTTCTTTCCTGTATCGAGCCACCACATATCCAGAACAAAACTTTTGACAGGTGAGCCCATATCTATAAGCTCCTGAATCGCATCGGTTATCTCGAGTTCCCCTCTTGCCGATGGCCTGATTTGCGCGATTGCCTCGTGAATCTTTGGTGAAAAAATATATATACCCACCAGAGCGAGATTTGACGGCGGTGACAACGGCTTTTCGATGAGTCTGAT
>CAZZGC010000246.1:0-1632 GCA_964653915.1 uncultured Thermodesulfovibrio sp. | reverse complement strand
CGCGATATTCATTCATATATTCAAATATTAGAATATGAGAATATTTTTGTCAAGCCCCATCCGATAACACCTCGTAGGTGTTACAGGCAGTTTAACACCTACGAGGTGTTATCGGCGAATGTTCAGACAGGGGACGGGATAGGTGGTCTTGAGTTCGGAAGAAGGCCATGAGCGGTTGATGTCGAAGCATGTGACCATGCCCGGACCGTCTGCCCAGAAGAGATGCGGATTCAGAGGGATAGAGTGCAGCGAATCCGGTGATTCCGCTATCCTGATTTCGAAATGAAGATGGGGGTAGCTTGCAAGAATTCCTGTATTGCCGAGTTCACCAATTTGTTGACCACGGTGTATCTCATCGCCTTCTTTGACGAGCCTCCTGTTCATATGCAGGTAATAGCTGTTGATATACATCCCGTCCTGTCTCCGGCCGTGATTGATGACGATCCGGTTTCCGTAAAAGGGTTCGAAATAAGAGCTGATCACTGACCCATCAGCGGCCGCCAGAATCGGTGTCCCTATATTTCCCGCGATATCAATTCCCTCATGTCCAGTCTGAGGCCTGTACGCCGATTCTCCCAGTGGTTCAGGGGCAAAGCCCTGCGGGATTGAGGGAGCAACAGCCGGCATGAAGACAGGTTGATCATCTGATCTTACAGGTTCCGCATCCGGGGCGACAAAACCGTATTGCGGCACATGCCGGCCCGCACAACCTGAAAGGGCCAGCAGAACGTAAGTTAATATAATGAGATTAAGGAATGACGAACTACGATTGACCATTCACTTACCACTTAACTCCAAACTCCTTCTTAGCAGCTCTCAGCCCTACTGCCTACTGCATACTGCTTACCTCCTACTGCCTACTATCCTTTTCCCGCCCTTCCCGCTAAACTCCAAACTCTATTTCCCACAACCTTTCAGCTACTTTTAAACAACCTTTTCACTACTCTTTGACAAAGGAGCTAATGATTCAAGGCTCTGCCTACTGCATACTCCTTACTCCCTACTGTTCTTCTCTCGCCTTTCTCGCTACCAGGCGTGGCCACGCCACGCCCCTACTGCATACCGCTTACCGCCTACTGCCTACTATCCTTTTCCCGTTCCTTTTTCGCTAATAAAAGGTACTCCACATTTCCCTTCGGGCCTTTTATCGGGGACCGGGTTACTCCAATAACAAGAAAGCCCATCGCTGCTACATTTTCTTTTATATTATCAATGACCCGATTGCGCACGTTTTCATCTCTTACCACACCGCCTTTAGAGACATGCTCTCTCCCTGCCTCGAACTGCGGTTTTATCAGTGCGATTACCTTTGCGTTCTGTTTTAAAAATTTCGATACCGGTGGTATGACCTTGAGCAGAGAAATGAATGAAACATCTATCACCGCCAGGTCGACCGGCTCCGGCAGCGCATCCTTCGCGAGATATCTTATATTAGTTTTTTCAAGCAGGGTGACGCGTTCGTTGTTTCTGAGCCGTAGATCGAACTGCCCGTAACCAACGTCTATGGCATATACCTTTTCAACGCCATGCTGAAGGAGACAGTCCGTGAATCCGCCGGTCGAGGCACCGACGTCCATCGCGGTGATACCCTGCACACTGACGCCGAACTCTTTAAGTGCGTGTTCGAGCTTG
>CAZZGC010000245.1:0-1636 GCA_964653915.1 uncultured Thermodesulfovibrio sp. | reverse complement strand
TCCGATGGGAGTTTTTCAAGATTACCTATGGCACGGAACCTGATATTCTTCCCGTGAAGCCTGTCCATCTCGGATTTCAGATAATTTGCAAGGAGTCTCATCAAGGCGTTGACCTCGGCAGCAGGCCTCTGCCAGTTCTCCATCGAAAAAGTATAGAAAGTTACAGCCCCGAGACCAAGATCGAGAGCTGCATCTATAATCTCATTGACCCGCTTGACGCCGTTTCTGTGCCCCTCGATACGGGGCAGGCCCCTGGATTTTGCCCACCTGCCGTTTCCATCCATTATGAACGCCACATGTATCGGTTCCATCTTCTCTCCTGTCCGCTCCTTTGGTTGAGACAAACTATTTCACCATTCCCGTATGTTTTCCAAAATCATAGTAATAAAGCATGCTGCCACGCTCAAATTCACCGGAGACCGCATTCTTCACGAATGAAAAGAGCGTATTTTTCGCTACAAGATATAGTTTACCATCCGATATTCTGAAATCTGATATAGAACCGGGAACATCATCGAGAATAAGATTTTCGACCATTGTCCCTCCGTCCCACCAGAGGGCTATCACCTGCGCACCCTTTGCTCCCAGCTTAGGAACCTTCGGCACTACCGGTATCTTTCTGAGCAGGACCACCTCCTGGCCCCGGACCGTCCGGACCGTAACCAGCCGGTTCCTGACATACCACTTTCTGTCCGGATTAGAGATGAACTGGGCGCCGGAAGCAAACTGCATATCAAACTTGCCCATCGAGCCGGAACTCCGCCATACACGCTCTCCCCTTTCATCATACATGATGAGATAGCCTTCATCATCGAAAGTAATTATGCTGTGCTTTCCGTCGCCGCGCCAGTCAACTTCAGTAAAACCGTATATGTTAACTCCCTCAGGCAACCTCACCTCTCGTCCCGGTTCATATCTTCCGTCCTTCCAGATGACCTCCATGACCGGCCCTGAAAAACCTCGACGCCTGTTAAAGCCCTGCATAAGAACCCTGCCACCGCCGGCCCTGAAAAAATAAGGCAGATCCACGGCCGTTTTCACGTAGCGGCCTGCCCCATCATATTCCACTATATACGACTGGAGCTGATAGGAGGTCCTTACGGCAGCAGCCCTTGACTCTTCTATATCCGCATCCGTTTCCTCCAGGTCATTTATCGCTGTAACAAATATTTCGGGTATTCCGTTCTTGTTCAGATCAAAAATATCCAGAGAAACATGCCTCAGCTTCTCTTTCTCACGAATCCTCCACTTCTCCTGAATATCCTGTCCAATGGCATAGATACGCAGTACGCTGCCGTCACTGACGACTATCTCCTCCCTGCCGTCACGATCAACATCACCGGCAGCAAGCAGCAGGCCACCCTTTATCCTGAACTTTCCCCAGGGTTCCCTGTCCGTCAGGGGTGTCACAAGAAACTCCTCTTCCGGTTTAAGTACTGTGACCGATTTTGAAGATACTGCCCTGTTGATCTCCGCAAGAAGTATGGCATCATCAGCCCAGAATATCTTCACATTAAGAAAACGCCGTCCAGCCTGCAACGGCGTATCGAGCAGGAGATATGCCCTGGCCCCCATTTCCCTCGACAGAGCAGCAAGTTGGACCGGCTCATAGCCGGATGTGTACTTTTCCAGTAAA
>CAZZGC010000244.1:0-1641 GCA_964653915.1 uncultured Thermodesulfovibrio sp. | reverse complement strand
ATATTGTCGGTTTCCTGTTGTCAATGAGGACAGCCCTTGTGGGGCTCGGGGTAATATTTGTCCTGATGCTGGCCGGTGCCGTAATAATGCCTGCCAGCGATGAATTTCAGCAGCTCCGGGCAATTCCTCTTTTTGAATGGCTTGGAAGACAGCCCCTTTCAATCACATGGTGGCTGTGGCTTCTCATCGTGGCTATCGCTGTTATAGCCTTGAATACCCTTTTTTGCAGCATAGAATCTATTGTACGGAAAAGAAAGGTGACGCAGTGGCTTTTGCTGATCTCGCCGCAGGTTATACATCTGGGCTTTCTGCTCGTGCTTCTTGCACACCTCTTCAGTGCAGTGTCGGCATCGCAGGAGGTGGCTGTGGCTGGTGAAGGAACCATTGTAAATCTTAAAAGAGGGGATATCAGGATGAAGGTTGATGATATAAATGTCAGCGTGGACTATTATGGCAATATCTCGGACTGGAAGGTTTTCGTCTCGTACCTGCGTGGCGGCGACCTGCTGTCCCGCGATCTCATAAGCCCGAATAATCCTTCGACTTTTATGGGCTTGAATGTCAATGTGCGGGACCTGAGGCTGTCCCCTGTCAAGGCAGTGCTCATGCAGATAAACAGAGAGCCCGGCGCAATATGGGCCCTTGCAGGCGGCATACTGTTTATGCTTGGCATCGTGACCCTTCTTGCACTCAAGATTAAAACTGAAAGATAGCCATCCCACCACTGTCCAATAATAATAGATAGGATAATTATTATTTTTCTAGGAGTTATCGAAGTTGAACTTCGATAATATTGCGGCGGGCAGCATTCGTGATACAATAAAATCATCTATGAAACCTGCTTCGTCACGGGCCCTCGAGGTAAATATCCGGGAATACAGCGTGGATGTCTGTATCGATCCCAGATACAACGTCATCCAGGAGGTCATGGCCGGATACGAGGGATTGCGCAGCGTTATAGAGACATTTCTGAAGGAGGTCTGCCACCCACGCCGGAACTGGCAGTTCATCGTTAACGAAACCAGGAGATTTTCCCTGGGATACTTCTATGATCTGAAGGCCCATCCACACGGACCGGACGCTGCAAAACTATACCTGGAAATTTCCGCAGAAGGGATAGGGGCGGCGGATGACAGGGGTGTCATGATGGACGCCTTCAATAATATTTACCTGCTGCTGCAGAAATGTATATCAGAGTCAGATCCTGAACTGGAGAGATTCTTTCATGTTATAGACCATGGTCTTGGCCTGCTTCTATCTCTGGATGATGACAGGTTCAGAGCGGTTATAGCGGGTTATTATCAGATTAAGAAACTGGCGGTTCTGTTTCTTGAGAAGTCTCGGGACAAAGGCAACTTCGGGGTCGTCAATGCGCTTGCTCTCAGATATTTCAGGGATACCTATGACTACTGGCTATCGGAACGTGACCCACGACGGTGGTTTGAAGAGGAGACCGGCATATCGGTTGGCGGCAAAGCTGCCCTGCTTTTTGATCCTGTATCTCATGACAGGATAAGGCAGCTTTTGAATTCCATGCACGAAATCGCAAAAGAAGAGGACGAATCTTCAGTTGCCATGCTTGAAAGGCTTCTTGAACTGCCTGGATTCGGCGATCTGACCGCGGTATACCGGGATCTGCCA
>CAZZGC010000243.1:0-1643 GCA_964653915.1 uncultured Thermodesulfovibrio sp. | reverse complement strand
GCCGGCTTCCCGGAAGCATTTCATAATATGCTCCGCCTCCTTAAACGGGACCGTTATGAAAGAAAAACTGTCCAGAACCCGTACGTCATCTATTTTCCGGCCGTCAACATTCGCCTTTTTCGTAATAAATTCGACAAGCTTCCTTTTTGTCATCCCGTCCTTTTTACCCCTTGCGACAAACAGCCTGGTCTTTCCTTCGATCCTGGGGTATTCATCACGGATCTCATTGTAGTTTTCCGGATCCAGTTCGTCTGCAAACATATATTTCAGCAGGGCGGCAACTGTACTGTCCGCACTCCCCTGCGCCAGGAGTTCATTTGCCATATGAATATAGGTTTCGGCTATCCCGGTTCGGCCCACAGATTCAATTTCGCTCATGATCCTGTCACGTTTTATCTGAATGATGTCCTGAACTTTTGGTAACTTCTCTTTACGTATCGCTGTTCGTGCCGCCTTCTTTATATACATGAGTTTCCGGTATTCAGCCGGTGTAATAAATGTGATTGCCGTTCCTTCCTTGCCGGCCCGGCCAGTCCTTCCGATGCGGTGGACATAAGACTCGGGGTCCTGCGGAATTGCATAGTTTATTACATGTGTCAGGTCATGTATATCGATCCCTCTGGCTGCTACATCCGTAGCGATAAGAATATTGACACGTCTCTTTTTGAACTTTCTCAGAATGGTTTCCCTCTGTGACTGGGATAAATCCCCGTGAAGCGCCTCTGCGTCATAGCCCCGGTTCTGCATCTGCATGGTTATGTTATCAACGTCCACCTTGGTCCGGCAGAAGACAAGTCCGTAGAAATCATCTTCCACATCAATTATCCTGCAAAGCGCCTCCAGCTTGTCATGCTCGGACACCTCAAAATATATCTGGTCTGTCAACTCAACGGTGAGCGGCTTTTTTTCGATCGCTACTTTTTCATAGTTCTTCATATAGCGCTTTGCAATAGCGGAAATCTCTTTCGGCATCGTTGCAGAAAACAGCAAGGTCGTACGATCAGGGTTGGTCCGGGAGATAATGCTTTTCACATCTTCAAGAAATCCCATATTGAGCATCTCATCCGCCTCGTCCAGTACCAGGTAAGAGATATGTTCAAGGTTCAGCGTCTTTCTGTTGAGATGATCAATGACTCTTCCCGGTGTGCCCACCACTATATCCGCGCCCTCTCTAAGTCTCTTGAGCTGCTGCACGATTGACTGGCCACCGTATATGGGAACAACCTGCACCCTCCTCTTGCCCCTCAGAGAATTAATTTCCTCCGATACCTGAATGGCCAGCTCCCTTGTAGGTACGAGTACAAGCGCCTCCACATTCTTTGAGGACGGCTTGAGCCTCTCAAGAATCGGGATGCCAAATGCGGCCGTCTTGCCGGTGCCTGTCTGAGCCTGGCCTACAAGGTCACGATTATTCTCCAGAAGCAGGGGGATGATCTTTTTCTGTATTGGTGTAGGTTCTTCAAAGCCCTTGTTTTTGAGAGCTTTCAACATATCCTGCGAAAGACCGAGTCTTGCAAAATTCTCCAGTTTCATCATCTGTTAATTTTCCTTATTAAGTTGATTGTTATTTCCTGCCAGTGTCCTTATGATACAACTTTCAGGGAATATATTTTGCCTATCCCTCTTTATTCATGAATTCCGGG
>CAZZGC010000242.1:0-1711 GCA_964653915.1 uncultured Thermodesulfovibrio sp. | reverse complement strand
TTCTTGAAGCCTTCCGAGATTTTAATTCATGGAAAAGGAGGTAAGAGAAATGAACCAGGGAACTGTAAAGTGGTTTAATGACAGTAAGGGTTTTGGCTTTGTTACATGTGAAGACGGAAGCGATGCCTTTGTGCACCATACGTCGATTCAGGGTGACGGATATAAATCCCTTGCCGAAGGTGACATGGTCAGCTTTGATACCGAGAACGGCCCTAAAGGCCCCAGGGCGATCAATGTTGTCAAACTGTAATTAATCAGATAAAAAAGCCCCTTCTTTTCGAGGGGGCTTTTTTTGTTGTACGGAATTACTGAATTTTCTGCTCGACAAAAATTATGACCGCAAGGGCTGTGAGCAGAGCTATCCAGACGGCGATGGCAATGCGGACAGCCTTCTTTGCCCTTTCCGCCTCCCACCAGCTGTTGGGCTGAATCCCCTCAAACAGAAAGGTGATAACACCGGCAAGATTGATGCATACAACATTGACAAGACAGAGAATAAGAGCATTTGCTCCTTTGACAAGATATCCGCCTCCAAAGAGCAGGCCTGATGCCACGAGAGGCGGCAGAAGAGCCACCGCTACCATAACACCCACCAGAGCTTCCGCAACGCCGGCTGTGATGGAATAGGCGCCTGCAACTCCTGACGCCAGAGCTAGAAGGATATAGAAGTGACTGACATCGGATCGAGCCGCGATCTGGGGAGTCAGGGGATCGACGTTCATGATCAATCCAAAAATTATTCCGATGAACAGAACGAGAGAGAATCCGGCGATATTTGTTGCTATGGATTTTCGGGCAAGTTTGATATCCGCAAGTGTGGTAGCTAGTGACAGCGCCATGTTGGGTGACAGCAGCGGAGCGATGACCATCGATCCGATGATGACAGCAACATCGTTTTTCAATAATCCTATAGCCGCTACCACCGAGGCGAGAGACGCCATTATGAGATACTTTCTCGATATGCCGGACAGGTTGTACATTTTCTGGTAGAGTTCCTCGATACTGATACGGCCGGGTGATTTTTCCGTCTGCTTATCCTCAGGTTCATCTGTTTCTTCCTCTGATGGACGGGGCAGCGTAGCCTCAACCGGCAGTATGACGATTCTCATATGTTTGTCATTGGAGAAGAAGTTGTCGAGAGTGTTGAGGACGGTCTCGGTCTGCCCGCTTTTCAGGAGAACCTTGGTGAGCGATTCACCATTTTCGGTCAGGTGGTCATGCCATGTCTCAAGTATCGGCAGTTCCTTCAGGAGAAAGTCGATCTCTTCCGCCTTGCCTTTCTTGTGATAGATTTCTATAAGCCTGAGAGACATAATTGTTATCAGGTACTCAGTTCACGCCTGCGCATCAGGCACGACCAGCCCCTCGGTGGCTCCGGCAGGTTTGTATGCATGAGGATCGATCTGATATGGATGATTTCAAACTTTGCCTCTACTGAGCCGGCGATATCGAGTATGGATCTCCTTGGAGGGCCTTCTTCGCGGGGAGGGCCGTCGGCACTGCCCATTATGCTGAACCAGTATCCCCCGGGATTCAGGTGAGTCCAGATGATTTCGGCAACACGCGCCCGCTCCCATGGCAGATCAAAACTGTGGAAGCAGCCACGGTCAAAGGCGAAATCGAAACGGTCCGAGGATGAATCGTATTTCAGAATGTCACCTGTAATGAATCGTATATGTGCGCCGTACTCAGTTGCCTTCTTGCGGGCCTT
>CAZZGC010000241.1:0-1732 GCA_964653915.1 uncultured Thermodesulfovibrio sp. | reverse complement strand
TCCATCCAGCGGTTCCATCTCTGAATCCTCAGGTCCCTGTCAAGAATAAGAATGCCGAGATTTATTGCATCGAAAATCTGTTCGAGTATCATTCATACTGTGAAATAAACACATTAAGCGACTTCTTCAGCCATTGCACCGATTCGTTGCTTGCAACCAGGAACAGAAATCCACTGACGTTCCCCTCTTCAAAGCTGAAGTCGGTCTTCAGAATAATGGCCGTTCTGTTATCATTCAGATAATTATCATCCGGAATTGCTTCATAACACCTCTTTTCTACCAGAACAGAGGGCGGTGTATATGTGACAACATCGCTGAGCAGTTCAGCCAGCTTTCCCACACATGCACCTATGAGTATATTACCGACTTCCATCAGTGTCTCTCTTTCAAGAACATCCATGGGATCCGACTCATAGTTACCGTCCCGGTCGTGATGAAGGATGGCAATGAGTTCTTTTCCCGCGCCCGAAGAAAATATGAGAAGCGCGTCACCCTTGAACTTCCCCCAGAATTTCTGCTCAACAACACTCACCTGCTGATAATCCTTGATGTGGTTCTTTATGTAATCAGGCAGCTCTGAGACCGGCAGTATAGATATGAACGGCACGCTCAGAAGTACGTGCGTGTCTATCACTTCCGTCAGATCGGCTGCTGATTGCCCGAAGGCTATATTCATTACCTCCTGAAGAACCTGGATCTCCTCGTCTGTAAATATCTTTCCTTTATCGGTCAATATATCAATATTCATGTTTATCTGGTCCCCTGCAGTGAGCTTTCTGCCTTGAAAAGTGCGGCTACTAAATCTTCCCGTTTCAGCGGCTTTCTCAGTACCATGTATGCCCCCATATCAAGAACCTTCTTGATCGCGTTCATCTGAATATCTGCCGTCACAACTATTATCAGCGCATTACTGTCATATTTGACTATCTCCTCGATCGATTCGTAACCGGTCATGACCGGCATCGTAAGGTCCATGAAAGTTACGTCAGGTCTGATTTCCCTGTATTTCTCAAGCCCCTCCTTACCGTCGCCGGCCTCGAAATACTCATACCCCCTGTCCTTCGGCAGACAGCTCTTGAGCATCTTGCGGGCTATCGGCGAATCATCGACGATTAAAACTCTTTTGATCATCTTTGTCCCTCGTATGTTACAATCAAGTTCTCTTCAGTCCCTCACTCTATGCCGCTGCAGTGTCAACGTATTATAATAACCACATAATGTCGCGATTAACTCATATATCGGCTGGTAGCAAACAAAACTTTAAGAATTTGTCTGACAGGGAAATTTTCTTTTCTCTGAAGGATATGAACGAGCCCCGGTACCGTGCCGGCCAGATTCTTGAATGGATCTATGAACGCAACGCAAAGAATTTTGATGAGATGTCCAATCTTCCTGTACGGTTGCGGAATGAGCTGGCATCCAGGTTCACTCTGTCCGGATTGACTCTTCTGGATACCAGATCATCGAAAGATGGTAGCAGAAAATTCCTGTTTCGCCTTGAGGACGGTGAAATGATCGAGGCGGTACTCATGAATGGAAGTTCCGGAGAAAGGGACTTTACAGTATGTATATCTTCGCAGGCAGGATGCGCCATGGGCTGTGCATTCTGCGCCACCGGCGGCATAGGGTTCAAACGGAATCTGCATCATCACGAGATCGTAGAACAGGTAATTTTCTGCCGAAGGTTCCTGTCCGGTTCAAGCCGTGACCGGCGTGCCAGGATTTCCAACAT
>CAZZGC010000240.1:0-1766 GCA_964653915.1 uncultured Thermodesulfovibrio sp. | reverse complement strand
CGAAACCATACAGTTCAAGGGTCCGCACAGCCTCATTAAGAGTATCGATCGTGGCCGCATTGATGACGACAATGCCTGAGGGCATTACGTCTGCTGTCCTCTTTATAATCTCTTCCATCCCGCCTCCGCTTCCGCCGATGAACACCCTGCCGGGAGCGGGCAGGTCGTCGAAGGCATCCGGGGCCGCACCCTCCACCACTTTCAGATTTGCTATCGCAAGACAGCGTATATTCTCACGGATCATCCGCGCCCTCTCCGGGACCTTCTCAACGGCGTAGATAGTCATCTCCGGACATATCCTTGCCGCCTCAATAGCAACAGAGCCGGAACCGGCCCCTATATCCCATAAAACACCTCTGCCCGGCAGACGGAGTTTGTGAATCGTGACCGCCCTGATTTCATCCTTGGTGATCAAACCTCCTGAATGCGCTATCTCTCTTTCCCCCAGTCCGAAAACCGGGATCGGGGCAGCCCGGTGCCTGTCTCCCGAAGCTTCTTCGTCACCTCTCTCTCTTACCAGAACAACGACATTCGGATGCTCGAAAGAGCGATTTGCCATCCCGGCCGGTGTCCCTTCGGTGATTTTTTCATCGGGATATCCGATCTTTTCGCAGACGAAGATCTTTACTGATGAGCTACCTGACGATTGAAGGACGGAAGCGACGGCAGCAGGGTTATTCTCCCTGTCAGTAAGTATACCGATCTTTTCATGCCGCTTTATCAGTTCAGGCAGCCCGGATAGCTCATACTCAAGCTGTCTTCGTTTTTCCGGGTCAGGTCCACCATGCAGGCTTATGAGAAGAGCATTATTGGAAGTCTCCTTTATTCTGGAGAAGGCGACCTGCAGACTGGACAGGTCGGGGTACACTGCCACCGCCTCTCTTCCAAGGCGCTCCACGATCAGCCTGCCTACCCCGAAGAACATGGGGTCACCGGCGGCAAGCACGCTCAATATTTTTTTTGTGTAATTTTCGGCGATGTAGTCGAGCATATCATAAACAGTCCTGTGCACAAGGAGCCTTTCCCTGACCTGTCCGAACTCACTGTAAGAGCCAAAGACATTAAGAAGCCGGTTGTTCGCAAGCACCACATCGGACGAGACAAGGGCGTCATGGGCTGCCCTTTCAAGTGGCCTGAAGCCTATTCCTATAACATGGACCTTATGCACTTTGCGCAATAATCTCCTTTTCATAGGATACAAGATGGGCCGTCACATTAACACCGCCTGTGATATCTTCAGCATAACGCCTTGCCCTGTCGCAAACCTTTCTGTACAAATCTGATTTCTTCGCTCCGGCTGATCTTTCGATATAATCGAAGATCTCCCTTGCGGTATTAAATCCGGAATCAACCGGTATGCCGGCGTTCAGGGAGTTTAAAAGCTCCACGGCGCCGGCGACATTGATTGCCCCGAAACGCACATGGGTCTGGGGTGTCGCCATGGCTATCTTGAGCATCTTGGCCCACTGTGCGCAGAGGTGCACCTTTTCGAAATCATGTTCTACTGCCGCTCGTAATGCATACTCCAGATAGTCGCCCATCAGTACGTAAGACTCCTCGGGTAGATTATACATGCTCATGTGCGCCCGCTCCGACGATCTCCCGGCCGAGAGTACCACCTCGCGGCATCCCGCAGCCCTGGCAACATCCATGGATGAACTGATCGTTGCGGTCCATGCCTCTGTTGAAACAGGCCTGACTATCCCGGTAGTTCCGAGTATGGAGATACCCCCGACAATGCCCAGCCTGGAATTCAGAGTCTTCTT
>CAZZGC010000239.1:0-1837 GCA_964653915.1 uncultured Thermodesulfovibrio sp. | reverse complement strand
TGGTCGGGGCGGAGGGATTTGAACCCCCGACATCCTGCTCCCAAAGCAGGCGCGCTACCGGGCTGCGCTACGCCCCGAATGGTTTTTAGCTTAATTAATCACCTGTCTGAAAATCAATTCAGGCAGGGCCTTCCACGTTCCTGTTACTTTCTGAAGGCGGTTGCGAAAATCCAGTTTTCACAGAATGACGGAATGAAGACGGTTCGGTATTCTATCTTCTTGAAATAACGCGGCAGGACCTTTTTGAGGAGACGTACCGTCTCGGTGTCGAATTCCGAGCAGCACTGCATGCTGACCATACCGCCTGCAGCAAGGTTTCGCTTTATCTTTGCGAATATATCCCGCAGAAAAACATTTCTGTCCACGTTAGTGATCGCTTCGGGATGCATGGTCAGGTCATATATTATTGCATCAAAACTGTGCCCCTCGCTGAGAAAATTATTCGCATCATCAACCACGATCCGGGCTTTCCGGCTTTTGAAGGCATTCCTGCAGACTGAAGGCATGTATTTCTTTGCCGCCTCTATGACATCTCCATCGATATCGACGAGGTATGCCCGCTCGGGTTTGTGACTGAGTACCTCGCGAAGTACTCCGCCGTCGCCGCCGCCGAGAATCGCTACCTGACGGAACATGCCGCCTCTTTCGAGCAGTGGCAGAACCATGCTTTCATCATATATATGGGCATCTTTTTCAGCGATCTGCAGATCCTTGTCAAGAAACATCATCCTGCCGAAGCTGCTGTTTTCGATTATATCTATCTGCTGGTACTTGGACTTTTTGCTCAGCAGGAGCTTGTCGATATGGTACTTGACTTCGAAGCCGGTGCCGGAAAATGAGGTGATCCAGTTCTTCTGGTCCAGTGCAAGGGGATTACCGCGTTGCACCTCCATGACTCTTACGCTCTTGGGCTTCAGTCTCTTTTTCAGATATGCGAGTAGCTTGCCCACCCTGGCCGAGCCGTTAGCGCAGGTAAATATATCTATCGATGCATGACCGGCCTCCGGATAGGTATGGATTGCAACGTGAGATTCGCTTATTACTGCGATCGAGGTAACTCCGCCTGGATTAAACTGTTTGCCGGAGAGACTGACCAGTGTGAGTCCGCTTTCCCTAATTCCCGTTGCGAGGAGATCGTCAATCGCCTTTTTATCGCTCAGGTATGTCTGGGAGCAGTAGATGAATTCAGCTATTATTTGTCTTCCCGTCGGTTTCATGGCTGTTTCCTGTTATGAAATTGAACCACACATTATAGCAGCATGGAGCCCCTGTTGTCTATAGCGAGTTTAATCTCATGTAACCATGCGAAAAATAACACAAAAGATAAAAAATAGTGTATAATTTCTTTAAAGGCGAGCAAGTTTGCCGTAAATCAGGGGGTGAAGTAACTGGATACGTTTGTATGTCTTGTCTGCAACCATGTGGCCTTTGACCATGCGCCGGTAGACTGCCCGGTATGTGGTGCGGCTATCGAGAATTATGAGAGTGTACCAAAGCTGCTCCGGCGTCCCGCTGACCGGGAAAACCTGACACCGGAGGAGGAGACACACATTCCTCTGATAACGGCCACCAGGGAGTGCATGGATCACCCTGAGTCGGGTTGTATCAGAATTCAGGTGATGGTCGGCCGTAAGGAGCATGTAACGGAGCCGGAACATTTTATAGATTTTGTCGACGCCTATTTGGATAAAAGGTTTATCGGACGACTTCAGTGGACTTCATATGGCCTTGTCCCATCCGGCTGTTTTCATCTCAGAAAAAAAACCGGAAGCCTGCGGGTTGTAAGCCGGTGTAATCTGCACGGGTTCTGGACAAGCAGGATAAGGCTTGAGGATGT
>CAZZGC010000238.1:0-1870 GCA_964653915.1 uncultured Thermodesulfovibrio sp. | reverse complement strand
CTGCTTTTTCACTCAGTTTGAAAGGTGCGACTATCGTAACCGTCGTTCCCTTTCCACGAGCTGACTTGATTTCAAAACTTCCGTTGATATGAATCATTCTCTCTCTGATATTGAATAGTCCGAACCCCCTCGCATGGCTGTTGCGGGCGTTCTTTATGCCGTGGCCGTCATCAGAGACGCTGATCTGCAATCTGTTACGTCGCCTTTCAAGGCTGATAGTGGCCGTATTCGACCCCGAATGTTTCACAATATTCAACATCAGCTCCCGCAGGGCCTGAAACAAAAAGAATCTTATCTTTGGATCAAAGGGTTTTTCGCTTCCATCGTTAACGAGGTTGGTAGTAATTCCATACTTCTCATGAAACTCATCTACGAGCCACTTGACTGCCTGATCAAAACCCAGTTCATACAGTATAGGCGGACTAAGCTCAAATGTCAATGTTCTGGTTTCCCTGATAGTCTGCTCTATTAGATTCTGAATTTCGCGAACACTGCTTCGCAGCTCATCAGAGGGAACGCTCTTATGCAGCAGGCCGAGCTTGATGCGGGCAAGCGCCAGGGTCTGTCCAACGCAGTCATGAAGCTCGGTAGCAATCCGCCTCTTTTCCCTTTCTTCTATAATGGACATCTGGGAAGCAAGAGACTGTAACTGCTTCTGATAATGGAGCAGTTTTCTTTCCGCCTTCTTTCTTTCCTTTATCTCTTTTTCAAAATCTCTGTTAACTTCGGCTGGCTCCAGTCCCGATGCCCCGTTATGAGTCCCTTTTTTTCGAGTCGTTCTTTTCATGTCCGGACAGTTTCCGGGAGAGAATTATTTACCGTTGAGACGATGTTCCAGCTCCAGGATACGTTTTTTCAGGGCGGTGTTTTCCTCCTTCAGCTCCTTCATTCTGACCTCCCTGCCTACGGCCATCTCGTAGAACTGTTCGAGTTCGCGGATCCTGGTTTTCAGTTCCTGCTCCATTTTGCGCCTCTGTGTAAGGTCCCTGAATATACCCTGGATGATTTTCCTGCTCTCAATTTCCGTGACACTTGCGCTGATCTCCACAGGAATTCTCTCGCCCTGGCTGTTGATAACCTCCAGTTCTTCAGATATCACTTTTTCCGTTTTTACATGTCGTTCGAATATCTTTCTGTATTTTTCGGCCTCCCCGGGTGGATGAATGGCGATTTGATCCATTCCCTTTATCTCTTCTGCCGGGATGCCGAGAAGGGCCGAGGCGCTCCTGTTACAGTCTATGATTTTGCCCGTGCACACATCGGCTACAAACATGGCGTCGTTTGCCGTGTCTATCAATTTCCTGTACCTGTCTTCAGATAGTTTCAACCTCGCTTTTTCTTCGTGCAGTGCCTTACTCAGCATCTCGAGATCTTTCATCTTTCTGTCAAGCATATTGGATATCCTCTCGTTGTACCTTTCGTAAAGTTCAAGGTCTTCTTCGAGAGGCATCCTCGGTACATGCAGGTCATCCTTTTTATGCTCGGATATGACTTCCTTCAGAATAGTAAGAAATTTCTCGGTGTCGGTAGGCTTGAGTATGAACCTCGATGCTCCGAGGGCCATAGCGAGATCCTTGTCCCGGGGGTCATCGTAAGCCGCTGTATAGAAGACAAAAGGAATACGCCGAAGCTTCTTGTCCTTCTTTACCGTACGGCAGAACATGTATCCGTCTACTCCCGGCATAAGTATATCGGAGATGATCATATCCGGCAGACTTCTTTTAGCAAGGGATATAGCTTCTGAACCGTTTGGTGCGGTAAAGACTTCGTATCCCTCGGCCTCGAGTATCTCTTTCAGGCCGTTCCGGAGTTCCTCATTGTCATCGGCAATAAGTATCTTCATTGAGACGCTCTTTATACGGCATCATAT
>CAZZGC010000237.1:0-1906 GCA_964653915.1 uncultured Thermodesulfovibrio sp. | reverse complement strand
ATACCTCATAGCCGCGGCTTACTAATTCTCTTGTAAGTAAACCCGATCCGCACCCGATATCCACGGCCTTCCTGCCCTTACCATCGACATCCCCAATCATTTCGAAAATATGTTTCTTCTGAATTTCAAAACCATATTCAGATTCCCTGTCATGCATATAATCCTTTGCGACCTCATCATAATATTCAGTCACTTTATTTTTTAAAATTTCTCCGCTCATTAGCTAATCCAGGTACCCCAGCCCTTTCAGACGCTCCTTGATAGCATCTTCATCCTCTTGCGATACCGCGGGCAAACCGTCTCCGGATGAATAGATAACGGGGTTTTTCATCAGAAAATCTTCATTCAGGAAAATTTCCGGCACATTACCCTCCATCCAGGAAGGGATTTCGATTCCCGAAATATGAAACATCAAAGGCATCACACACTCTATCGGAAATTCACTGGATACGTCCTGTTTAAACATTTCACCGGATAAAAAACCGCCGCCGGAAGAGTATGCCATACAGTGGCCTGCACTGATTGCCGCCGATTCAGGAACAGAATCTTTATCTTCAGGCACAAAACCATAACCGTCATTAAGTGCAACTATAAGATCAGGAACGGAAGAAATATTCCTGGCATCAAACAACTCTTCTTTTCTGTATATTTTCCTTACGACCTTCCGACCCTCATCTTCATCGATCAGCTTTCGGGCTATGCCCACGGCAAGCGCTTCTTTAACCTCTTCAAACTCGTCTCCAGGTGTTACAACCCCTCCATTCTCTCTCCCTATAAGATTGATCCATATATGCCCGTTACCATCGTGAAAAGCCAGGCTTTTTTCCGCTACGATGTTCCCTTCACTGCTCATTTCAATGATATTCTGATCTATCAGAAATTTATTCAGACTGACTTTTTTCTGCGCATTTTCCGTGAAAACAGGCGCAATCACGGCAAGAGATGAACAGCTTGCAAAAGATGTTACGTTATCCGCATCGACTATACTCATACCATCCAGATAGACAAGATTAAACTGCTTATAGGATGACGGTATTTCATTGATGCTGCATTGAACCGCTATGTTTTTGTCAATCAGAAAGTTTATAGACTGTATCCCGGATTTTTGATTTGACGGGTTGGCAAGTTCGTCTTTCAATCGAAAAATACTCTCTATTGCTCTACGCGAACCGGATAACAGATATGTTTCGGCATATGCGGGCTCAACAGGAACTATGTTCTGCAATTCCACTTTGATAGAGGGCCCGGCAAGGGACTTCATAACTTCAGATTGAAAGAATTCATTCCTTGTAACGCCCGATATTATGACTAAACAAACACGTTGCATGCTAATATCACCCTGTCTTCAGTCCTGGATAACGGCATCATATCCGGACACTGCTCCGCCCTCTCAGTCACATAATGAACAACATTAATATCCTGCCGTCTGACAACTACAAACAAAAAAGTTTAATAAGGTAGTAAGATGATTCTACTTAAATGAATCACAAGTTTTTTGCAATCCATCTCTTAACGGCGTAAGCGGTTGCCAGTTGAAATCACGAAATGCCCTGCTGCTGTCAATTACACTGCGCAACTGTTCCCCTTCTTTAGGTTCTCCGTAGCGAACATCCTGGGAAGGCTCAAGTATGCTTGCAAGATGTGAATATAATTGATTGATCGATGTTTCCACTCCTGTGCCAATATTAAAAATATGCGAATTCCCTTCATACTTCAGTGAAAGTATATTAGCCTCGGCAACATCTTCCACATAAACAAAATCTCTTGTCTGTTCACCGGAGCCGAAAATAGTCGGGACGTCGCCGCTAAGCATCTTTCTTATGAATATCGCAACAACACCTGCTTCGCCATCGGGATCCTGGCGAGGCCCATACACATTTGCATATCTCAGGGATATATAGTCAAG
>CAZZGC010000236.1:0-1922 GCA_964653915.1 uncultured Thermodesulfovibrio sp. | reverse complement strand
ATTATAATACTGCTTGTTTTTATCGAGTGGACGCTGACAAAACTCAGGCGACTTAAATTGTTTCGGAAAGATGGAATATAAAAGTACGGGACTGCGCCTTCTTACGGGACAAGAAGGGTCGGAAGCTCGGAGAGCCTCGCTATCTGGTGAGATACACTGCCCTGGAAGAACTCATGAAGTTTGTCCTTGCCGGTGGTGCCTATCACGATCATGCTCGCATTTCTTTCTCTCGATATCCTGATAATTTCATCAACAATATCTCCGGCGCCGAGGTGCGCTTCGCAGGCTATTCCATGGCCTTTGATATGACTGCAATATTTTTCCAACCGAACCCGGTCCTGATCCTCAACCCCATCGAACTCTTCTGAATCATCTTTCTTGGCTTCCTTGACATCAACGTTATGAAAGATCAAACTCTTTTCGATAACTCCATCCAGAGAAATCAGAAAGTCAAGAGCGCGCTCACTGCAGTCACTCCAGTCTATGACGAGCATGGGTGCCGAAAAAGGCGAGTCATTCGTTTTGGTCAATATCTCATCATTTATCTTGAAACTTACTATATACTTTCTTATTAATACCGGCACATGAGCCCTTGTAACGACTTCCATGGTACGCGAACTGACAAAGGGATTCTCGACAAGTGTCTTCTCCTTTTTGCCAACCACTACCAGATCGGCCTTCTCATTTTCCGCAACATGAATGATCTCATGCACGGGGTTGCCCACCTTCACCATTACTCTGCAGTCTATCCCCTTTTCACGCATAGATTTCTGCCAGTCCTCAAGCCTGATCCTTGCCTCGTTCCTGAGTCGTTCCTCCTCTTCTTTCATATAACCGCCAAAAGGAACAAAACCGACATCGTCTCTGGAAATGACATGAAGAAGAATGATCTCTTTCAGACCGGCTTTTTTCAGAGGGATCATGGTCTCCAGGGAATTCAGGGCATACGGTTTGAAGTCTGTTGTAAACAAAATCTTATCTAACGCCATGGCAACCTCATAAATAAAAAATAAATGTGATTACAACAAATACAGGAATCAGGATCGGTATGGAATATTTTAGCATGTAGCCGAAGAAACTTGGCATAGGAGTACCGGTTTCCTCAGCTATGGACCTCACCATAAAATTGGGCGCGTTGCCAATATACGTATTTGCTCCAAAAAATACCGCTCCGACTGAGATGGCTTCAAGAAACAGCGCTTTGTCTTTGATCAGTGACGCAACTGCTGTCTGGGCATCCGCATCGGGAAAGAACCGTCCAAAAAGCGAGCTTAGAAACGTCAGATATGTCGGCGCGTTATCGAGGAAACTCGAAAGAATTCCTGTAATCCAGAAATAATGATAAGGTTCCCTGACGGCCTTGATAATGAATGCCAGGTGTCCACCCTCACCGGCCTGAAGTATCTTCAGGCATGGCATCATTGTAAGAAAGATTCCGATGAACAGTATCGCCACTTCCTGCATGGGGAACCATGTAAATTCATTGTCTTCGCGTATCTCCTTATTCGTAGTTAATATTGACAGCACTGTAAGTATTATCAGGGCCACGTCACGTGCGATGTCCTGAACCGCAAGGTGCACCCCCAGAACGCTCACCTCACCCCAATCCAAAATCCCGCTTAAAAGCACGGATCCGATTATGCCGCCAAGAAAGATAAAATTGTGACTGCCGGAAATGCGCAAGGGTTCCTTCTCGTCAGAGGGAACAGTCAGGCCGGTCTTTTCCTTACGATAGAAATATGTATCAAATAAAAAATAGATTGTGAGCAAGATTCCAACAGCCCAGAGCATTTGCGGAAGGAGATGCATTGTCCAGAAAAAAGGCACTCCTCGAAGGAAACCGAGGAACAGAGGGGGATCGCCCAGCGGGGTCAAAGAACCTCCTATATTTGCCACAAGGAATATGAAAAAAACCACCATGA
>CAZZGC010000235.1:0-1974 GCA_964653915.1 uncultured Thermodesulfovibrio sp. | reverse complement strand
CGCATCATGCCGGGACCCATTCCATAGCCGCCCATCATACCAGGGCCCATCATGCCCATCATGCCGGGACCCATCATGCCCCCCATCATACCGTACTGACCACTGTATTCCCCGGGTTTCTCAGACTGGCCATATCCTGGACTTCCTATCTGACCGCCCATCATGTGTCCTTCCCGGTCGGCAAAACCATAGCCTGCCGTCAGGGTTACAATAAACAGTGCAAACATAACTATACGTTTCATCAAGCTTCCTCCTTCGTAAATGATTTATCTTTAGAGCACCGCCATAATTTCAGTGATGGCTGTGCTCGTGACCTGATGTACCAACTGTGTATTTGACCGGATCCTTTTCAAACGCTTCCTTACAGCCAGTAGAACAGAAATAGTAAGTTTTACCTTCATGCTCAGCCTTTGCCGCAGCAGCGCTTTCATCAACAGTCATCTTGCATACAGGATCAGTTGCCATAACCTCACCTCCTTCCCCTTTATCTCGTAAATCAATTATCTATCCATCCTCTTTCCATGTCAAGCATTTATTTTCAATCATCCGGAATCTTTCTATATCTTCTAAACATATTTCTCCGGACACTTCTCAAATTCCGCCTGGCAAAGTGGACAGCAAAGATAATAGGTTTGCCCCTTGTATTTAATTGTTACATACGCCTTGTTCCGGTTCATCTTCCTCTAGCATACGGGATATCCATAAGAATACCTCCGTAGAATCTGGACTTTCATCCGCTATCCGGCATTACCCGGCAGGCCGGGACAGCGGATGAAAGAACCATGATTTTCAACCGTAGTCAGTGGCAGCAGCTATGGCCGCTTTTGTGAGCTTTATCATCCGCATGCGCTTCATGCGTTGTTTCTGTTTGAGCTGAGTTCTTTTTGGGTCGGTAACCAAAAATAAACAATGCGGCAACCAGCCCGAGCACTACCACATACCAGTTTTCAACAAACCATTCCATAACAAACCTCCTTTCTCCTTAGCCGGTGTTCCAGGTATAAACACGCTCTTCAATGGCAGGAATACTCCTGATCTTTACGGTAAAGCCGTCAGCTTCGGCATCCAGTATAAACTTGATCGTTCCGGATGCATGGTGGCCGCCTATCCGACTCGCGCTTACCGGTTTCAATACGGCTCCTCCATATTCGAGAGTCGTTATTTCCTTAAGATTGAAATTCCTCAGACGTACCGAATGAGTATTAATCCTGAATTTTAGAACGATGGAATTGTTCCCAAGTTCAGGTGTAAGCTCTACCACAGCGTCACCCGGCCCCATACTACCCGTCGCCCTTGGCTCCAGCAGAATACCGCCGGTCGGCATTCCCCCGGCTTGAGCTACACCTATGATGCCGCTGCCACCAGTCGATCCCCGTGCAAAGAGATACAATAAAGCTATGGCGATAAAAATCACCAGAAAAATCGTGAAGTATCTTTCAAGTTTCATCTTCTCTACCTCCCTAAATGCTCCTGAAAAGAGTCACAATAATCAAAAAAGCACTAAAAGTGCTTACAACATACAGAGACCTCGTCATATCGATCTTCATAAGTCGCGACAGTATGCCATTCCCTGTCGAAAACAGATGATGCTGCTGAATTATTCTTAGCATAAGTGTCATTCCAACGAGATTAGACATTACTCCTATAGTGAGAAAAAGATCCTGGAACTGGTTGAGAAATACAACCGCCGCTGAAACACCTAAAATCGGCAGAACATCTGTTACATGATGGGCACAGCAAGCTACCATGGATGTAGTAGAAATGCCACCGGCTGCAGCTACCGATGATGTCGCAGCCGCTGCGCTCTTTCTCTGCCTAATCTCATGTCTGATATGACTGTAAAGTCCCGCCTGAATACCGAAGCCAATAACGAGGGCTGAAACCCATGGCCACAGATCTACAAATTGCTCGATCGCATGGTTAACCCATCTTCCGCAGTTCAAAATTTGAAAATTAATTAAATCATGAAGTTAC
>CAZZGC010000234.1:0-1984 GCA_964653915.1 uncultured Thermodesulfovibrio sp. | reverse complement strand
TTAAAAGAATAACCGAAGCCTTCTCTTTTTTACAGGTATTTTAGGACATTACCATGGGGACTGGAAAAACCATGCTTGGTCTTTCAGTAATTGCGATGTCGCCCAGGCCGATGAGGTCTTTGATCGTTTGTCCGGGACATCTGATCAATAAGTGGATCAGAGAAAGCAGGGCCACTATCCCCGGTGTAAAGACTGTAGACCTTGCAGTTAAGAATGTTATCTCCATTCTGGATAAAGTCCGCAACGAGAAAACGCCGCTTCAAAACCACGAAATCTGGATTATCTCAAAGGAAAGGGTAAAACTGAGCTGCGGATGGCAGGCTGCCTATACTCAAAACAGAAGAAGTGGTTTTCCGAGATGCCCGGAGTGCGGTGATATACCGCAGGGGAAAGATGATGAATGGTTGACTCTAAGTGTGTTGCACAGACGGAAAATGAAGTGTCACTGCGGAAGTCCGCTCTGGCAGAGCATACCAAAGCCGAGACGATATGCCCCGATGGAGTTTATAAAAAGGTATCTCAAGGGAAAACTCGACATGGTTATTCTCGATGAGATACATGATTATAAAGCAGGAAATACCCTGCAGGGCCATGCAATGGGTATCCTTGCATCCTGTACGCCTTATTTTCTGGGACTTACGGGAACACTTAACGGGGGATATGCTGATAATCTTTTTTATCTCCTTTACAGGCTTGAGCCTCACAGGTTGACCGACTTCGGCTTTAACGGAAGTGAAAAGTGGCAGAAAGCATACGGTGTCATTGAAGAGATCCAGAAGCTTGAAGACGAAGATCACAGATACGGAAGGGTGAAAAGAAATAACGTCATGGTCAGGAAAAGACCGGGCGTTTCCCCTGAAGTCATAGGACGCTACTTTCTCGACAAGAGCTGTTTTATACGGCTTGCAGACGTAATTGACGGTCTGCCGCCCTATGACGAAACTGTCATAACTATCGATATGGAACAGCAGGAAGCAGAATATTGCATGCTGGAATCGCAGCTGCAGGATGCGGTGAAAAGATACAAAACAAAGGCCACAGGAGCCATGCTCCAGTCACTTCTGTCGTACCCCGACTCATGCGTCTCATTCCCTGAGCATATAGAAATCAAAGGAGTCGATAAGAACACAGAGACAGTTCAGGTTCTTGAAACGATCACCGCGCCAAAGCTTGACGGTTCAAGGCTGCTTCCAAAGGAGAAAGAACTGATCGATCTTGCCAAAAAGGAAGTAGGGCAAGGAAGAAAGCTCCTGGTGTATGTGACCTTCACCGGAAGCAGGGACATCAGGCCCCGGCTCAAGGAGGTGCTTGAATCAGAAGGCTTCAGGGTCGGCATTCTCTCTGAAAAAATCGAGCCGAAAAAGAGAGAGGCATGGATAAACAACAATGCGCATACATTTGACGTACTGATAAGCAATCCGGAGTTGGTGAAGGTCGGGCTTGATCTAATCCAGTTCCCGACAATTGTATTCTATCAGGCAGGCTATAACATCTTCACTCTCCGTCAGGCTGCACGCCGGTCCTGGCGCATCGGGCAGCCGAAACCTGTGCGGGTTTACTTCATGGCATACAAAAACACCATGCAGGAGGCCGCCATATCTCTCATTGCAAAGAAACTCGAAGTTGCCCTGCTGATTGAGGGAGATCTCCCGGAGGGGCTTGCTGAATACCAGATTCAAGGCGGATCACTTGTTGAGGAAATGACAAAGGCACTGGTTGAGGGACGCAGGTATTCCGGCGCTGAGACAGCCTGGGCGAACTTCAGGAAAAAGGAGATTGAGGCAAATCTTGGAATGGGAAGCAAAGAGACGATATTCACAGAAACTTCCGCAAAGAGGGCTGTCAAATCTCAGCCCGCGACAAAGACATCAGTGATTGACAACACAGTCGTGACAGTGACTGTCATCGAAGGAAAGCGCAAAAGGTCAGCAACGCTTACAGTCAAATATGACGAGATGGACAATGTACTGAAAGGAAAAGTCGC
>CAZZGC010000233.1:0-2019 GCA_964653915.1 uncultured Thermodesulfovibrio sp. | reverse complement strand
GCTAAAGTTCCAGTAACAATCGCCGATACTCATAGATAAGGATTCGGGATTGACCACCCGTCAAAATCCCGTACTGAATCTGATACAGTTTAAAGCTGGCGGCACTTGCATCAATTGCTGTACGGACAGGATAGCAGAAGGAAGGTGAGACAACATTGGATATCGCAACCATTATCGGAATAGTCGGCGGTCTTGTACTGATTATCATATCCATCATGATGGGGAGCCCCCTGAGTACTTTTATAAATATACCGGGGATAACTGTTGTCGTTGGCGGTACCGTCATGGCTACTCTTATAATGCAGAAGCTGCCGGTTGTCCTTGGTTCGATGAGCATAGCCATGAATGCATTCTTCGACAAGACCGAACCGCCGCAGCAACTGATTAAGCAGATCGTAAAAATGGCGGGCAAGGCCCGCAAGGGCGGCCTCCTTGCGCTTGAGAACGAGAAGGTGAAAAACCCTTATCTTGCCAGGGGGGTAAGAATGGCGGTCGACGGCATTGATCCGGCAGAGATTATCAACACTCTGAAGATCGAGTCTGAATCACTACTGAACCGGCACGAAACCGGGCACAAGGTCTTCAAATTCATGGGGGCCACCGCTCCTGCCATGGGAATGATCGGTACTCTGATCGGTCTTGTTCAGATGCTCAGATCCCTGGACGATCCATCATCTATCGGTCCGGCAATGGCTGTAGCACTGCTTACAACATTCTATGGTGCGGTTCTGGCATTCCTCATTTTCAACCCAATCGCCGAAAAACTGGAGGACCGGACCAAGCAGGAAGAGATGCAGATAGACATTATACTGCATGGGATCGATGGCATTACCAAGGGACTGAACCAGTCCATTCTGGAAGACAAACTCGTTGCATTCCTGTCACCCAAGTCACGCAAGAAAAAATGAGCGCAAGGAAAAGATCAGAAGGGGGTGGTGGAGCGCCTGCATGGATGGCGACATTCGCCGACATGATGAGTCTGCTGCTGACGTTTTTCGTATTGCTCCTGTCATTTGCATCAATGGATATTGTTAAATTCAAGGATGCGATGGGTTCGATTCAGGAGGCCCTCGGTTTCATGCCGACGGGAACCGGGATGTTTCAGCACACCAATACGCCTACGAGCTTCGAGTTGCCCACCGCAAACTCGGCTGTAAAGCCTACTAGCCAGGCAATTACAGAGGAGCTTAATGAACTTATCGAGGCTAAAGGGCTCGATAATGACGTACAGGTGGAAGACACACCGAGAGGAGTCATTCTGCGCGTCAAAGGAAGGATGTTCTTCAGCGCAGGCACCGCGGATCTGAAGCCGGAATCATATCCTGTGCTGGAGAAAATCGCCGAGATGATTAAAAAATTCTCAAGCAATGTCTCTATAGAAGGGCACAGTGACAATATTCCCGTCAGCGGCGGCAGATATGCATCCAACTGGGAGCTTTCTACGGCGCGTGCCATATCCGCTCTCAAGTTTCTCAGGCAACAGGAAGGGATAGACGTTTCGAAAATTCATGTAGCCGGCTTTGCGGATACACATCCGATCGCCTCCAATGACACGGCCGAAGGGCGTGCCAAAAACAGGCGCGTAGAGTTCGTATTCTTTGAAGAACAGTAAAAGACTTAAATACTGACTATGCTGTAATCATTGCTGCCAAGCCCGATCTCTTCGGCATATTCAAAGAGGTGTCTGTGAGCAGATATCTTCCCACCCCTCGAAAATATATCCCTTTCATTTGAGAGAGCATCATAACATGCCCTGTCCACAGCAACGATATCGTGCGAGGCATAAATTCCTGTATCCGAAGCTATTCTGGGGTCATTCCCGCATATGCAGTCGCATTCAAGCGTAATGTCCGTAGCAAAATTAACAAAAACCGTTCTTTTCATTCTGGACAGTATCCCCGCCGCGTATTCCGCCATTCTTTCCACAAAGACCGAGGGGTCCTCCTGCCAGTTGATCTGAACGGCCGACAGCCTGCATGCCGATATGCATTCACAACATCCAACACATACCTCATGATT
>CAZZGC010000232.1:0-2022 GCA_964653915.1 uncultured Thermodesulfovibrio sp. | reverse complement strand
ATCACCCGGAGCCGCCACATCCACACTCACCGCTCCATAGTTTGAAAACCCGGCAAGACTGTCATTGTGATCGACTGCTGCAACAGCGATGATATTTGAGCTCGTAAAGGAAGCAGGATAAAAGGGGGAGCTGTCGTTGCTGGTTCCATCGTTGCCGGCGGCGCATGCCACGACAGCAGATGAGGCTTCGATAGCGTCTTTCAGAAGCTGGCTTGATCCGCTGCCTCCCCAGCTGTTGTTTATTATATGAGCACCATTTGCGCTCGCGTACAGCACTGCTGATATGGCGTCAGCCGTGTTGCCGCTGCCTGTTACGCCGAGAAACCGGAGAGGCATGATGCTGGCACTCCACATTACGCCGGTTACACCAGTGGCATTATTACCGGCGGCAGCTATTATACCGGCTACATGTGTCCCATGGCCGTTATAGTCCGTAGGGTCGTTGTCATCATCGATGAAGTCCCAGCCATAACAGTCGTCGATATATCCGTTGCCGTCGTTGTCAACACCGTCATTGCATGCCGGGTAGTCTTCGCCCTGATTCGTCCAGATATTGGCCGAGAGATCCGGGTGATTTATAGCCACGCCGGTGTCGACTACAGCGATTATGATATTTCCTGACCCCGTCGTGATATCCCAGGCCTCTGGTGCATCTATGTCCGCGTCATATGTTCCGCCTGTCTGTCCGGTGTTGTGCAGCCCCCAGAGTTGTTCGAACGCAGGGTCATCAGGTAAGGCCGCTGCATGAACTATGTAGTTCGGTTCGGCATACTCTACATCCGGCGCGCTTTGGTAATAGGCGATCCCCTCGCTGACGCTCATCCATGGTGGAAGCTTGACCTGTTCCGTCCGGATCTTCCTGAATGACCTGATTAACTTTGCGCCGGACTGAGCATGAAGTGAGCTTATTCCGGCAGCAGGCGCGAGCTTTCTGTATTTGACTAGTATTTCCCCGGGTACGTAGTCTGCTGAATCTGCAAGTGCAACGTTGAAAGATGTAATACAGAAAATTATAAGGGCGGCGCAGACAATGGCCGCACGGTTTAGCCCACTTAATACAGAAAATAGCAGAAGGTGTGGCGCAGTAAGTATGCTGTAAGGCGCAGGTTCGCGGAGCGTTGCCGGCTTCATTCTTCTCCCATCCTGCCGGCAAGGGCGGCAAAGTCTGCTATGCTCAGCCTCTCTGGCCGAAGGGAAGGATCGATACCGCATTTTTGAATCGCATCCTGAATGCCCTTGATCGAACGAAGGCTGTTTGCGAGGGTCTTGCGCCGCTGTGAAAACGCTGTCTTTACTATCGTTCGAAACACGTTTTCGTCCCTGATATCGTATGGCGGTTTATCAGGTATAGAGAAATGCACAACCGCCGAGTCTACATCCGGCGGAGGAGAGAATGCCCCCCGGCTGACCCTGAACTTTAATTCCGGGACAGAGTATACCTGGGTCATGACCGAGAGCACTCCGTAGGACCTGCTTCCCGGAACCGCCACGATTCTCTCTGCGACCTCAGTCTGCATAAGCAGTGTCATTGAAAGAATCATGTCACGATGCTCCAGGAATCGAAATATGAGGGGGCTCGTGATCGAATATGGTATGTTGGCGACGACCCTGAAAGGCTTCCCGATATTTTCGAGTTGGAACTGCAAAGCGTCTCCGCATATGATCTCGATATTGTCGAGATCCGTAAGCCGTTGCTTCAGCCGCTCGATAAGCCGACGATCTTTTTCTATTGCTATCACATGAGCGGATGCCCCGGCAAGGTGGCGGGTTAGCGTGCCGAGGCCCGCGCCTACCTCGAGGACGGTCTCGTCCCGGCTCAGGCCGCTGCAGTGGACGATCCTTTCGAGTATGGACGGATCGAACAGGAAATGCTGTCCAAGCGGCCTTCTCATGATTCACCACGGTTCATCGGGAACAGGCGCATTCTCTTATGATAGCGTTATGGGTAAATATTATGTATGCCTTCACATCGGCGGTTTCAAATATCTCTTCCACAGCCCTTCTGTACAGATTCATCTGGGA
>CAZZGC010000231.1:0-2065 GCA_964653915.1 uncultured Thermodesulfovibrio sp. | reverse complement strand
GAATCTCGCGGTCCTTTATGTCCACGCGCTCAATCCTGACCGAGATCTCCTGACCTAACCTGAAAGATTTTTTACTGTGTCTGCCCACGAGGCTGTAGCCCTTTTCGTCAAACCGGTAATAGTCATCCTCCATTGCCGATACATGCAGAAATCCCTCGACGAAGAAATCTCGGAGGAGAACGCGCATTCCCTTGGCCGAGATACTGCTGACCGAACCGGTGAATTCATCACCGACATGGTCTTTCATGAACCAGGCTCTCATGGCATTGACTATCTCCCGTTCCGCATCGTCGGCTAAACGCTCACGCTTTGAGGACTGGACGGATATGTCTCCGAGTACGGATTCGAGGAACTCCCTCTTTTTAATTGACAACTTTCCTGCAGTCACAATCTCTTTGAGTATCCGGTGTACAACAAGATCGGGATAGCGCCTTATTGGAGACGTGAAGTGAGTATAGCAGTCAGACGCCAGGCCGAAGTGCCCCAAGTTTTCCGGTGAGTAGCGTGCCTGTTTCAGTGACCTCAAAAGAATGATATTCAGGATATGCTCCACATCGGAACCCTTTATCTTCTTCAGTATCTGATGAAAGGCCGCGGTGCCGGTTCTCTTTATCTCGATCCCGAAGGTCCTGAAGATGGGCTTGAGTTCCTCGAGTTTCGATGTATCCGGTTCTTCATGCACTCTGTACAGGGACGGCACGTCCTTTTCTTCCAGGAAAGAAGCTACGGCCTCGTTTGCCGCAATCATGAACTCCTCGATAATCATGTGAGCTATATTGCGCTCCGCCCTGCAGATGGCTTCAGGCTGCCCCTGAAGGTTGAGAATCACCTCAGGCTCGGGAAGATCAAAATCGAGACTGCCCCTGCGCATCCTCTCCTCCCTGAGGATTTGGCAGAGCTCCTCCATATCTCTGAACATACCTGCCATGGCGGCATAGCGCATCGTCTCTTCTTCGTCCCGGTCAAGAAGGATCTTTTTTACAGATGTATATGTCATCCGTTCATCAGAGCGGATGATGCTTGGATAGAATCTCTTTTCGGTGATCTGTCCCTTTTTTGATATATGCATCTCTACAGTGAATGTGAGCCGGTCTATGTTCGGTCTGAGGCTGCATAGATCGTTAGACAGCCGCTCCGGCAGCATTGGGATCACACTGCCCGGAAAATAGACGCTTGTTCCTCGCTTGGCGGCCTCGATATCGACAATGGAGTTCCATGGCACATAATGACTCACGTCTGCTATATGAACATATAGAATATAGCTGGAGTTCGTTTTATAAAGAGTTACGGCATCATCGAAGTCTTTTGCTGTCTCTCCGTCGATCGTAACCGTGGGCATCTCCCGGCAGTCCACCCTGTTCCTCGCCGATATACGGACCGGCATCTGCTTTACCTCCCGCAGGACCGGTACGGGGAAGCGCTTTGGAAGACCGTATTCTTCAAGAATGATATTCGTTTCCTGAAGGGCTTCCGTTACCTGATCGAGGATTTTCAGCACCCGTCCTTCGGGTGGCCTCGTTAACGTAGGATATGTGGTGATCTCGGCTACAACCAGGTCTCCGTCACGGGCCTCTCCTCTGTTGCGTGGAGAGATGATTATCCCGAAGGGAATTTTCCTGTTTCTTGGCACGACATAGAACATGTTGTTCTGCCGGTGAAACTCTGCCACCACTCGCTTTCTACCCCGCTCTACAATCCTGACAACCGATCCTTCTCTCCGGGTTGCGTTCTCGATACGAACGACCACACGGTCGCCCGACATGGCGGCAAGTGTCCTGCCCGGCGGAACGAAGACATCCTTTTCACCGGGACTTTCCGGAATGAGAAAGCCGTAGCCGTCCCTGTGGGCCTCAAATGTTCCGGTGAGAAGATTCATCTTATCTACAGGGCCGTAGCAGCCGCGCCTGGTCTTGAATATGTCACCGGACCTGACCAGGTCACGCAGAATTCTTTTCAGGGTTTTTATCCTGTTACGGGGGATATTAAGGGCAGAGGTTATCTCTCTTGTGGAGAGGGGATGATTCGATTCACTCCTCAGTAATTCCCTGACGTTTTCGGACAGGCG
>CAZZGC010000230.1:0-2067 GCA_964653915.1 uncultured Thermodesulfovibrio sp. | reverse complement strand
CATGCCTTCTGCTGATACTCCAAACTTGTGAATTATCCGGGCTACTCCTCTACATCCCACTGCTCATAACTATCAGTCGGCAGTTCCTGTATGAAGATAGAGGGCCGTTTTATTATCGACCCGTCATACCAGCGGTTGTCCATGATCGGATAGCACAGATAAAGTTCATCCTTTGCCCTTGTGACAGCTACATAAAAGACCCTTCGCTCTTCTTCCTCCCGCTCGTCGTCATCCATCGCTTTGGCAGGCGGCATGGCGCCGTCAACGAGTCCTATCACGAAGACGCGCGACCACTCAAGCCCCTTTGCACGGTGAATCGTCGAAAGAACCACCGCTTCTCCTCCCTCATCACCGCCGTCGATCATATCCTCGGACTGCACACTCGTCAGCAGTGCAAGATCACTGAGGAACTCTTCCGTGGAACTGAAGTTGCCCGCATAGTTTGCAAGCTGCAGGATATCCTCCTTCCTCTCTGCGTAGTCTTCATAATTACTCTTGAGATACAGATCATATCCGCTGTCCATAACAACTCTTATCGAGTCAGAGGGACTCTGCAGGACACCATCAGCGTCCAGCCCCTGCATGTATGATTTAAACAGATGCCAGCTCTCTCTCGCCCTCTTCGGCAGAACCTTCATTATGCCGGGTGAAAGAACAGTACCCACCGGCTCCGGGGAATCCCGGACAATGCTCCATATCTTTGCGGCAGTTATGCTGCCGATTCCCGGGGTCAGCTTCAATATCCTCGTCCATGAAATCTCATCAAATGGATTCAGTGCCGCCCGGATATATGAAACCACATCCTTTATATGGGCCTGTTCAAAAAACCTCAGTCCCGACCGGACCTCATATGGTATCCTCCTGCGCGTCAGCTCCATCTGGAGGTCCATAGACTGATAGTGAGAACGGTACAGAACAGCTATCTCACTGAGAGGCACGCCTTCATCTACAAAATCCAGTATCCTGCGTGCAATGAAAACCGCCTGCTGCGACTGGTTCTTCAGGGGGACGAGGGCCGGCAGCGGCCCGTTCCTTCCCACGGAATTCAGTTCCTTATAAAACTGCCTCCTGTTGTTGGATATGCTCTCGTTTGCTAGGTGAAGTATCTCATCGGAGCTCCTGTAATTTGTCGTAAGCCTGAAGATACGGGCATCGGGATACCTCTCCGGGAACTCTATGATATTGTCAAAGCAGGCACCTCTGAAAGAGTAAATCGACTGGGAATCGTCACCCACAACCATGAGATTCCTGTGGGCCGAGGCCATAAGGTCCACCAGTTCGGCCTGAATCTTGTTGGTATCCTGATATTCATCGACAAGTATGTGGCGGTATCTCCCGGCAAGCCTCTCTTTCAGATCTTGATTAATCATCAGCAGCTCTTTCCAGAAAAAGAGCAGGTCGTCAAAATCAAGGTGGTTCATCTCCCTCTTCTTCTTTTCATAAAGCTTTCGAACCTTCTCAGCTTCCTCCTCATATACGGCAAGGTGGGGATACCTGATCTCTATGGCATCAGCAACCCCTATCTCAGCACCTACGGCATAGCCGATCAGGTCCATCAATATAACTCCACGAGGGAACATCTTGTCCTTGCGCAGGTTAAGCTCGGCTATACATGACTCGATAAGCGACTTTGAATCCTCCCTGTCGAGAATCGTAAAACCGCGATTGAGGCCTATACTCTCCCCATATCTTCTGAGGATCATATTCCCCATATGATGGAATGTCCCTCCGCTCACCCTTCCGGCATCTCCCTTGATCAGCAGCTCCACACGATGCAACATTTCCCTAGCCGCCTTGTTTGTAAAGGTAAGCAGCATGATGGACGATGGTGAAACTCCGTGTTCCATGAGATATGCGACGCGGTAAGTGACGACGCGGGTCTTGCCCGAACCGGCGCCGGCTATGACAAGGCAGGGGCCGTCACCTGCCGTCACCGCCGCAAGCTGTTCCGGATTGAGGGCGGATTCGTAATCCACCGATGGTATAAAAGAGGTCTCTTCCCGCAGGCTGTACCGTTTCATAGATTAACCACTATTTTATTGGAGTCCGATATTTTTATCATCCCGG
>CAZZGC010000229.1:0-2100 GCA_964653915.1 uncultured Thermodesulfovibrio sp. | reverse complement strand
CTCAGCCAGTATATCTCAAAGTCACCAAGTGTAAGTTTCGCCTTCACCGCTTACTATCCTTTCCCGTATCCTATCCTTTTCAGCGCCTCCTCTATCTCACCTAAAATTGCCGGATCATCTATAGTCGAGGGCATCTTGTATTCCTTGCCGTCGGCGATCTTTCTCATGGTCGCACGAAGTATCTTTCCGGAGCGCGTCTTCGGGAGTCTCTTGACGATCACCGCCTGCTTGAAATTGGCAATCGCTCCTATCTCCTGCCGTATCATCTGAACCAGATCCTCTTTCAGCTTCTCCTCATCCTTCTCTATCCCTGCCTTTAGCACCACAAGCCCGATCGGCACCTGACCTTTCAGCTCATCCTCGACACCTATCACGGCACACTCGGCAACGTCCTTGTGCGTAGCAACTATCTCCTCCATCTCGCCGGTGGAAAGCCTGTGCCCTGCAACATTAATCACATCGTCAACACGGCCCATAATCCATACATAACCGTCCTCATCGATGAAACCGCCATCGCTCGTGAAGTAATAACCTGGAAGGGGATCGATATAAGACTCAAGAAACCTTTGTTCAGCCTGCCAGAGCGTGGGAAGAGTGCCGGGAGGCAGAGGGAGTTTGACCGCAACGAGCCCCTCTTTCCCGTCATTAACCGGTTCCCCTTTTTCATTGAGTATCCTTACGTCGAATCCCGGAACCGGCTTTGTCGATGATCCGGGCTTGATCGGAAACGGCTCAATACCGACACTGTTTGCGGTAATCGGCCATCCGGTCTCGGTTTGCCACCAGTGATCGATGACCGGCCGGTCCAGGAGCCCCGTTGCCCAGTGATATGTATCAGGATCGAGCCTCTCTCCGGCGAGAAAGAGGTATCTGAAGTGAGAAAGATCATATTTTTTCAGATATTCTCCTTCGGGATCATCCCGCTTGATTGCGCGGAAGGCAGTGGGAGCCGTAAAGAGTACCTTTACTCCGTGCTCGGAGATCACTCTCCAGAACGCACCCGGGTCAGGGGTACCGACAGGTTTGCCCTCAAACAATACGGTCGTGCACCCCGTTATCAGCGGGCCGTAGACGATATAAGAATGGCCAACGACCCAGCCCACGTCCGAAGCAGACCAGTAGGTTTCGCCGGGCCCGGTGTCATAGATATTTTCCATGCTCCAGCGAAGGGCCACGGCGTGACCGCCGTTGTCACGCACTATCCCCTTGGGCTTTCCGGTCGTGCCGGATGTATACAAAATGTATAAAGGGTCGGTCGCCTTTACAGGGACACAGTCGGCAGGCTCGGCATCGGCCATAAGCTCATCCCAGTCAAGGTCACGCCCCGTGGTCATTTCCGCCTTTGCAATCGGCCTCTGAAGAGTGATGCACTTTTCCGGTTTGTGCCTGGCAAGTTCGATCGCCCTGTTTACGAGGGGTTTGTATTCAATAAGCTTCTTCACTTCCATGGCTGCGGAGGCGGTGATGAGTACCTTAGGTCTTGCATCATCAATCCTTATGGCAAGCTCGTGAGGGGCAAATCCCCCGAAGACTACCGAATGTATCGCACCAAGACGCGCACAGGCAAGCATCGCTACGACGGCTTCCGGAACCATCGGCATATAGATGACAACCGTATCGCCCTTTGATACGCCGAGATTCTTCAGCACGCCGGCGAACCTGGCGGTCATGTCCCTCAGCTCACTGTATGTGAACTTCCTGATCTGGCCGGTCACGGGACTATCGTATATGAGCGCCGTCTGCTCTGCCCTCCCGTTTTCTATATGACGATCAAGGGCATTGTAACAGGTGTTAAGCTCACCTCCGGCAAACCACCTGTAGAAGGGCTTGTTCGAATCATCCAGTACCCGGTCCCACTTCTTATACCAGTCGATATTATCCGCTGCATCTGCCCAGAAACCCTCGGGATCATTTATGCTCCTCTGAAAGACCTCGTCATATTTGCCCATAATCTCCTCCGTTTTATTGGATAGTCCACCTATTAAAATCAGCTCCCTTTGACTTACCACCTGTCACTTACTACTTACCGCGTATCCATTGCCGCCATGCCTGCTGGTAAACCGGTTTGTGAATTATATAGATAAAAAAGTATACCGTATC
>CAZZGC010000228.1:0-2106 GCA_964653915.1 uncultured Thermodesulfovibrio sp. | reverse complement strand
TGCGGTATCAAATATCTTCATGAGAAGTTCTTTTTTCATGAGTATCGCTCCTTTCATAATATTATCGGTTTAGGTTTAATGTACTTATAGCAAGAAAATTACCAGCTCGACGCAGACACGATTATTTCTTCAGTTATAATGAGTTACACAACAACGGGCAGGACAGGTTCAGAATAGATGGCCGAAATTGAAGGGATTTCCATACAGTCTCTTCAAAACCGCGCTCCATTTCAGCAATATCCTTAATTTTAAGGTAAAATATTTTATATGATCCAAAAAATTGATAACAAATTTGTAAGTATGCTTCAATAATTTCGAAATATGAAAAAATATTTCGCAAACAACATTTCGGTTGGTGTTCAAGCCGTTCTGACAGCCATTCTGTTCATTACACTTTCTGCAACGTTATCCTACAGCGCCGACCAGGGCTTCGTTTATCTCGACCTGAAGGAAAAAAGGGAACACCTCGAAAGTCTGATTAAATCCCGGATTAATGCTGTTGTAAGGGTCGTTGTCTATAACGAAGCCGGAGACATTTCCGATGAAGGACCGGGATTCTTTATCTCATCCGACGGACTCATTGTCACTAACTATCATATCTTCACCGATGCTTACTCGGCGGGCGTGATTGCCGTCAATAAGAAATTTGGGACTGTCATTATAGAAAAAATGGATGCCGACAGGGATCTGGCTTTGATAAAAGTGAATGCTGTGAATGCTGAACGGCTGTATCTGCCGCAGACCGTCAGCATGAAAGATGGAGCAACGGTCTATGTGACAGGTATAGACAGGAGGCTCGCAAAAACATTCTCAGCTGGCATATTCAAACCCAAAATGACCGGTAATGCCAAAACCGGATATTTTGAAATTATAAAGGGTGTATCGGTTCTGACATATCCTGAAAGCAGAGATGGCCTGGTACTTGATCAGTCCGGAAGGCTCACCGGCCTGACCAGGTCGGCTCCGGGAGAAAGTTCCCTGTTCAGAACAGACGCATTTTCGGGATCCTCAGACAGCTTTTATGCCGTCGATACAGAATCAATTAATTCATTTCTGGCCGCAACGCCTGAAGCGCCTGTTGAACTCGCACCGGCCGGATCAAGAGTATTTACCACATGGCTCATTGTCCGGATAAAGTCGGCCTTTGCAGCTGGCTTTGTTTTCCTTTACGAACTGGGATTCCCCAGGTTGATAGCGATAGTTATCGGCATTATAATACTGCTTGTTTTTATCGAGTGGACGCTGACAAAACTCAGGCGACTTAGATTGTTTAAGAAAGATGGAATTTAAAAGTTCAGTACCGCGCCTTCTTACGGGACAAGCAGGGTCGGAAGTTCGGAGAGCTTCGCTATCTGGTGAGATACACTGCCCTGGAAGAACTCATGAAGTTTGTCTTTGCCGGTGGTTCCAATCACGATCATGCTCGCATTCCTCTCCCTCGATATCCTGATAATCTCATCAACAATATCTCCGGCGCCGAGGTGCGCTTCACAGGCTATTCCATGGTCTTTGACACGACTGCAATATTTTTCCAAACGAACTCTCTCTTTATCCTCAACCTCGTTGAACTCTTCTGAATCGTCTTTCCTGGCTTCCTTGACATCAACGTTATGAAAGATCAGACTCTTTTCGATAACTCCATCCAGAGAAATCAGAAAGTCAAGAGCACGCTCACTGCAGTCACTCCAGTCTACGACGAGCATGGGCGCCGAAAAGGGCGAGTCATTCGTTTTGGTCAATATCTCATCATTCACCTTAAAACTTACGATATACTTTCTTATTAATACCGGCACATGAGTCCTCGTAACGATCTCCATGGTACGCGAACTGACAAAGGGATTCTCGACAAGTGTCTTCTCCTTTTTACCAACCACAACCAGATCGACCTTCTCATCTTCGGCAACATGAATTATTTCATGCACCGGGTTGCCCACCTTCACCATTACTCTGCACTCTATCCCCTTTTCATGCATAGATTTCTGCCAGTCCTCAAGCCTGACCCCTGCCTCGTTCCTGAGCCTCTCCTCCTCTTCTTTCATATAACCGCCAAAGGGGACAAAACCGACATCGTCTCTGGAAATGACATGAAGAAGAATGATCTCTTTC
>CAZZGC010000227.1:0-2149 GCA_964653915.1 uncultured Thermodesulfovibrio sp. | reverse complement strand
GAGGCCGAACGGTAGGAGCCGGAGTTGTGACGGAGATTATTGAATAGAGCCAAGTGAAAGGAAGATGAGATGCAGGACATAATATTGTTACAGTGTACGGCTTGCAAGAACAAGAACTACTCGACGACAAAAAATAAAAAGAATACACCTGACAAGCTGACACTTAAAAAATACTGCAGGCATTGCAGGAAACATGTTGAACATAAAGAGACAAAGGCATAGGCCAGTAGCTCTAACGGCTAGAGCATCGGACTCCAAATCCGAGGGTTGGGGGTTCGAATCCCTCCTGGCCTGCCATTTGAAACAGGGGTACAGGGATCAGGGCTGAGGGAAACGGACATAAGATGTCCAGAGTCCTTAAAGCTTGATTCCTGGAGGACGCCGGAGAAAAGATTAATGATCGAGAAGATAAAAAACTTTTTTAAGGAAGTAAAAATAGAGCTGAAGAAGGTCGTTTTCCCGACGCGAGAGGAGGTCATCGGAAATACGAAGGTGGTACTCGTACTGGTGATCATTGTAGCCGTCTTTCTGGGAGTCATAGATTTGGTGCTGTCCAAATTGATCGGCCTGATAGTCAGGTAGGAGAAGTCATGTCAAAATATTGGTATGTTGTACATACGTATTCCGGGTTTGAAGAGAAAGTGAAGCTGTCCATTGAGGATGCTGCGAGGAGACGCGGGCTCGAAGACAAGATTTCCCGCATTCTTATCCCTACGGAGAAAGTCATAGCGCTCAAATCCGGCAAGAAGAAAGAGACAACCAGAAAGTTTTATCCAGGATATATTCTGGTCGAGATGGAACTGAATGATGAAACGTGGCACCTCGTAAACAGTACCCCGAGGGTGACCGGCTTTGTAGGCGGTGACAAGCCTACACCACTGCAGCAGGAAGAGATAGACCTCATTGTTCAGCAGATCGAGAAGGGACCAACAACACAGGTCACAGCACGGTTTGACAGAGGTGACGCGGTCAGGATCATCGATGGAGCGTTTGCCAATTTTAACGGCTTTGTAGATGATATAGATCAGGATCATAACAAACTTCGGGTTATGGTTACGATATTCGGCAGGCAGACACCTGTTGAGTGTAACTTTTATCAGGTGGAGAAGACGTAACAACAAAAAATTAAAAATTCAAAATAGAAAATCAAAAATAAGGAAGAACAAATAAAAAGTTCCATAATTTTTGATTTTTCTTTGGAGGAATAAATGGCAAAAGAAATAATGGCACAGGTCAAGCTCCAGGTCCCGGCCGGTAAGGCCAACCCCGCTCCGCCGATCGGCCCGGCGCTGGGTCCGCACGGGATCAACATAATGGATTTCTGCAAGGCGTTCAATGCTCAGACCCAGGCATTGGGAGATACTATAATCCCTGTCGTTCTGACGATATACAAGGACCGGTCGTTTTCATTCATCCTGAAGACACCCCCTGCATCGGAACTGATTAAAAAGGCAGCCGGGATAATCAAGGGCTCTGGAACGCCCAACAAGGACAAGGTTGGCAAGCTTACTCTGGATCAGGTCAGAGAGATCGCTACAACAAAAATGCCCGATCTGAATGCGCACAATGTCGAAGCGGCTATGGAAACGATAAAGGGTACGGCGAGAAGTATGGGGGTTGAAATAGCGGAGTAGCGAAAAAATAAAAAATTAAATATAAAAAAATCAAAAATACAGAATTTGGTTTTCACAGGAGAATGAAATGGGCAAGAAACATATGAATGCCAGGCAGAAAGTAGACAAGACAAGACAGTATGACATCAAGGAAGCGATCGACCTCCTTAAGGAACTGTCTCATGTAAAATTTGATGAGACTGTCGAGATGGCGGTCAATCTGGGAGTAGATCCGAGAAAGTCCGACCAGATGGTCAGAGGGAGTGTCGTACTGCCACATGGGCTTGGGAAGAAGATCAGGGTCCTGGTTTTTGCCAAGGGCGAAAAGGCAACCGAGGCGGAAGAAGCAGGGGCCGAATATGTTGGCGCCGAGGATCTCGTGGAAAAGATTCAGGGTGGCTGGCTCGATTTTGATAAAGTCGTGGCTACTCCCGATATGATGGGAACTGTCGGTAAACTTGGAAAGATACTCGGTCCCAGAGGCATGATGCCCAACCCGAAATCCGGTACGGTTACTTTTGATGTCGGCAGGGCGG
>CAZZGC010000226.1:0-2165 GCA_964653915.1 uncultured Thermodesulfovibrio sp. | reverse complement strand
TCTGCTTCGGCGATCTCCTTCGAGATAGCCCTGACGAGGGTCTTCTCCATATCGCTCGGCTATCACTTCGCCTTCATGATTGTGAGCATGGCAATGCTTGGTCTGGGCCTTAGTGGAACTGTTCTGTCGGTGATACCGGGACTGAAGAAGATGGAACTGCTCGGTAAATACGCCCTCGGGCTTTCGGTATCAGTACTCGCGGGCTATGCAGTAACGAACCTCATTCCCCTTGATCCTGCAAGGATAGCATGGGACCGTGAGCAGCTGCTCTATGCCGGCCTTTACTATCTTCTGCTTTCCGTTCCCTTTCTGTTTTTTGGCATGATTGTAGCTACGGCATTTGCTATTGAGAGCGACAGATCGTCACTGGTCTATGGTGCGGACCTGCTTGGCGCAGGCGCCGGTTCAATAGCCTCTGTTTTCATAATGTCCGGACTCGGCCCTGAGATGAGCGTGTCGGCCATTGCTTCAGCTGCAGTTTGCGGGGCCTTTGTCTTTGGAAGGAAAAAATCATCACTTGCAATCCTGATGGTTATCATGATTCTGAGTGTGTACAATCCCGGATTCATGCAGATCAGAATGTCGCAGTACAGGGATCTTCAGCAGGCATTGCGGTATCCGGGGTCGAAACTTCTGAAGACATACTACAGTGGCTTTTCGCGGGTCGATACATTCGAAAGCCCGATGGTCAGGTTTGCACCGGGCATGAGCCTCAAATTTCTGGATAATCTCCCGCATCAGGTGGGCCTTGCTGTGGACGGAACCGGGATTAACGCCATAACTGACGCATCGGATGACATCTCATTTTTGCATTATCTGCCGGCCGCGCTTCCATATGAGATCGCACCACGGAAACGTGTCCTGGTGGTCGAGCCCGGCGGGGGGCTTCATGTCCTCCTTGCACGTGAATATGGCACAGGATACATTGAGAAGGCCGGGTCAAATCCATTGGTGATGGATGTAGTCCGGAGGGATTTTGGCGGTTTTTCAGGCGGTATTTACGAGAAGGGGGCTTATGACATGCTTGCGAGAAGCCGGCTTCTTATGTCGGATAATCTCTTTGATGTAATAGATGTATCTCTCACGTCGGCAGTGCCTTCCGGCGGCTTCGGCATTGCCGAAGACTTTACATTGACTGTCGAGGCATTCAAAGAGTATCTTTCACATCTGACCGGCGACGGCGTCATCAGTCTGAATGCCTATCTCATCCCGCCGCCGAGGACAGAGCTGAGACTGCTCGCCACGGCTGTGGCGGCCCTGGAAGAGATGGGTATGAGAGACGCGGGCAGACATATAGTTGCCATACGAAGCTGGGGCAGCATCAACATACTGATCAAGCGCGGGGTTTTTTCGTCTGGAGAACTGAGCCTGCTGAAGCAGTTTGCAGATAAGAAAAACTTTGACACGGTCTATTATCCCGGCATCAGGCAAGAGGAGACAAATAAACACATCGAGTCATCTTATGACTACTACAGTGCGTTCAGGAGTATAATCGATCCTGCTGCAAGGACTGACTTTATCGGTGATTATATATTTGACATAAAGCCTGTTCGTGACAATAGCCCCTTCTTTCATTATCTGCTCCGGCTGGACAGGCTGGAAGAGACCATAGTTACTATGGGCGGCAAGTGGCAGTTCATTATCGAGGACGGATATCTCCTGCCGGTAGTCTTCGTTCAGGTCATGATAATGAGTCTGATCATCATTCTGATCCCGGCCGTAAAAAGGCCGGTTAAACGTGGTCCGTTATCTCTGTTCGTCTATTTCGGTCTTCTGGGTGTGGGTTTCATGTTTGTCGAGGTGCCGCTTATCCAGGCGATGATCCTTCCTCTTGGAAATCCTTCATATGCTATGGCCGCTGTGCTGGCATCGGTGCTCATCTGGTCCGGGACGGGAGGGCTGTTGAGCCTGAGGTACCCGGTTCTTTCAAGGCCCGGCATACTGGCTATCATTGCGGGGATGGCGATGTTTTCAGGTTTCTATCTCCCCTATCTGGCGGCAAAGATGGCCGCTTTTCCGCTGGTAACAAAGCTGGTATTTTCTTTCATGGTGATGATGCCGGTTGCACTGTTCATGGGCATACCTTTTCCGATGGGCATCAGACTGGCAGGACAGAGGTGCCCGGGAATGATTCCGTGGGCATGGGCGGTTAATGGCTGCCTCTC
>CAZZGC010000225.1:0-2167 GCA_964653915.1 uncultured Thermodesulfovibrio sp. | reverse complement strand
CCTCGCAAAATGGAAGTTACGGGGGACTTCAATCCGCGGGGCAATGTGAAAACGGTGATAAGGGTCTGTGATGATCAGATATTTGAGACAAGCGATAAGATGTAAGTGCTCAAGTAAACGGAATATAACTGTCTAAATCTTCCGTTCCATACACCCGCCTCGTACTATTTATCCCTTACCACTGCAACACTTTCATGCCATGCCCTATGCTGCGAGCCTTTCTTATCGCCTTAAGCACGAATTCTCTCGCTGTCTGAAAGGCATCCGCGGTGTTCATCCCCAAGGCAAGGCCGGCGGCGACGGCTGATGAAAATACACAACCGGTTCCGTGAAACACTCCTTCGACCCTTTCCACCGCAAGTTCAAGATATGAAACACCATCAAACATAATATCCACAGCCTTTTCATCCAGATGACCTCCCGTCACTATCACAGACTCGGGCCCCATCGAATGGATTATCTCTGCTGCACTTTTCATCTCATCCACACCTTCAATCCTGACGCCGGCAAGAAGCGATGCTTCAAGGATATTCGGAGTTACAACCCGTGCCTGGGGGAAAAGGAGTTCTTTAAGCATATCAAGGGCATCTTCCTCTATCAGGCGCACGCCGGTAGATGAAATCGTTACCGGGTCGATTACAAGATTCCTGAAGGGTGATCTCATACCGGCCTCGGCTACAACTGAAATGGCATCCGTGCTGTAGAGCATTCCGGTCTTGACCGCATCGGGAGCGATATCCGCACGAAGGATGTCGATCTGTCTTCGTATGAAATCCGCTTCAATCTCCAGAACCGCATCCACGCCGGTTGTATTCTGGGCGGTCAAAGCAGCCGGAACACTGAGACCGTATACTCCCATAGCCGCAAATGTCCTCAGGTCTGCCTGAATACCCGCCCCGCCTGTGGGATCGGAACCCGCTATCGTCAATGCCGTTTTCATGAAAGGATTATATCAGGTGATATATAATATTGCATCATACCGGTATGCAGAGAGAAATTCTTGAAATAGTCAATGAAAAAGGCGAGGTGCTCGGCACAATGCCGCGGGAAGATGTTCATGGAGATCCGACCCGCCTGCACCGGGTGGTACATATGCTCGTCTTCAGGAGTGACGGCAGGCTTCTGCTTCAGAAACGATCCATAAACAAGGACGTTGCTCCAGGCAAATGGGACACATCGGTCGGTGGCCATGTCAATGCAGGTGAAACGCTGCAGGACGCTCTGATGCGTGAAGTAGAAGAAGAGCTCGGAATCACTATAGATGAGCCGGAATTTCTATATAGCTACATTCATTCCAACGACTATGAATCAGAGCTTGTCTACACGTTCCGCTGCATTTACGACGGTGAAATATCGTTCCAGGAGAGCGAAATAGACGAGGTACGGGCATGGAGCATTGACGAAATCAGACATAACATAGGTACAGGTCTTTTGAGCGACAATTTCGAACACGAGATAACAACATACCTTGAAAAAACCAGTTGCAAAGAAGATGTTTCATGAAAATCGACACTTATTCTTTTGGCAATATCGTGATTGACGGGCAACCCTATTCAAAAGATGTGATCATTTATGCTGAAAGGGTATTTTCGCCTTGGTGGCGCAGGGACGGACACCTCCTGCATCGGCCGGACATCGATGAATCAACCCTTTCGGGTTATCAGGAAATAATAATAGGAACAGGTTATTACGGCATAATGAAAGTGCCAGATGAGATGGTTCATCATCTTGAGTCGCTTGGGTTAACCGTCACTGTCATGAAAACAAAGGATGCGGTCAGAAGATATAACGATTCAAATGAAAGGACGGCAGTCGCCGCCCTTCACTTAACATGCTGATTGTCCGGTATGTTCCTAACCCCTTAGCCCCGTCTTTCTAATCTGGTAATTTAAAATCCTTGCCGGCAAACTGAATATTGGCAGGATCGTCCGACCTCGGCGGAGAGACCGCGTGTACCCCTCCGCAATGGGGACATTTGCCGACATAGGTGCTCAGCGTAAATGGCTTGCCGCAGCCCTGACAGGTAGTCTCCAGCGGCCCGCTTGATATCGGCAAATCCCTGATAGCACCGTCATGCGCACCGCAGACAAACTCCACCAGTTCTCTTCCCTCTGAGAATGGGCCTGCAGCACCATTTCCACAACTTCCACAGCTTCCCATAACTTAC
>CAZZGC010000224.1:0-2192 GCA_964653915.1 uncultured Thermodesulfovibrio sp. | reverse complement strand
CCTTTTTGCTCATCCCTGTCTCCTTGAATGTCCTGAGAATTATACTGATTTACGGTAAAAAATCAATCATATTGTAGCACGGTTATTGAGTTATTGAAAGTGTATCTCCGCAGGCAACATGCCGAATACGCACTTGTAATTTCTGTCGAATTCTGGTATTTCTAAATATCTTCATTACAAGGAGGCGACATGAAAAGACTGAAAGGCATCCTGGTGATTCTTTGTTCCGCATCTCTTCTCTATGGTTGCGTTCTTGCCTGGGTCGGGGTAGGAGTCGTAGGCGGAATCGGCACTTACAAGTATATCGAAGGCAGGCTTGTAAGGTCTTATCCCATCGCCTACTCCAGAGCATGGGAAATAACCAATAGCGCTCTCGAAAACATGCAGATCAGCATCTCCGACAGTCTCGATGAAGGCGCACAGGGAAAAATCGAGGCCGTAAGAAAAGACGGCAAGAAGGTGACGATAAAACTCAAGGATATGGGCCAGGGAGTGACCGAGATATCCATCAGAGTCGGCATCCTCGGTGACAGAGCCGCCTCAGAAAAAATACATGACGAGATTGCTTCCGTTGCAGGAGTCAGGTAGCTGAAACGCTACCCTATCCTGCTGGCAATCAGCTCTTTCAGCCTTTTATGAACCGTACCGAACCCTTCAGAGCGCAGCAGGCTGAGATACTCCTCAGAGGCGATCTCTTTTAAAAACCGGGTTCGTACTCTCTGATCGGCAATTTCACGAATCGCCTTTTTTCTCAATGATTCCATGAGCCTCAGGTATCTCGCAAAATTCGTGTCATAGCTGCGGCTGAGCTCCTTTCTGATTGCCCGGGCTATTGCAGGACTTGCTCCGCCCGTGGAGACCGCCACTGTAAGCTGTCCACTCGTGATGGTGGAGGGGACGATGAAGTTACCTTCATCCGGCGCGTCGGTGACATTTACCAAAAAAGGGGACTCTGCGGCTATTCTTGCATTTACCTCCCTTGATGATGTCGCAGCGACTACAAGAAATGCCCCCCTGACATCGCCCTGCCTGTAGTTACGCCTGACGTGACTGATAGAACTCTTCCGGCTGAGACGTGCCAGTCCCGGTGTCAGCTCAGGGCTGATTACCGTTACATCCGCTCCGCACTTGAGAAGAGTCTTCACCTTCCGCTCGGCGACCCTGCCGCCGCCTGCGACGACGGCTGTCTTGCCTCGAAGGTCGATAAAGGCGGGATAATATTTCACTTCATATCTTTAATGGAGGCAAGCAGCTTCCTCGCCTCGCTGGAGCGTTCGATCGAGGGGAACCTGTCTATAAGCCTGCTCAGCACATATATCGCATCATCATTCCGGCCGAGTTCCTTGTAGGAAAGACCGAGATAATAAAGCGCTTCAGGCTCGACGCTCGAATCAGGATACTGTTTCAGCATCCCATTAAACCTGTTAATGGCAGCCTGATAGGAGCCCTTCTTGAAGTAGAACCTGCCTACTCCAAACTCATACTCAGCCATCACCTTCAGGCACATCTTTATTCTCGTTTCGGTAATATCCATATACGGATTGCGGGGATATTCCCGCTGCAGAATACGAAATTCCTGCAGAGCCTTCTTCGCGAGCGAGAAACTGACATCGGGCGTCTTTATCTGCCTGAAATAGCACATCGCCAGCCTGTAGCGGGCGTAAGGGGCATACTTGTGATGGGGATGAATGCTCAGAAAGCTGCTGTATTCGGCGGCCGCCTCCTCGTAGGACTCCTCCTCGAAGTAGGAGTCCGCTATCCTCAACTGAGCAAGATAGGTATAGTTGAGGGAAGTATCATGCATCCTGATCTTTTCGAGTATCTCTCTGGCTTCCTCATAATAACCCTTTTCGATAAGGGAGTTGGCCTCTTTCAGTGACTCGGAGGGATCAATACTTTCGTCCTTGAGCGAAGATTTATCAGATGCGCAACCTGCAGCAATGACAAGAAATATTGCGATCAAAGATAATAGTTTCAGACGATTCTTATACAGGGTCATACTCATATCGATACAGAGTGTCGCGTTTCGGGACATTTTAAAACATGGCGCATCACTAAATCAAACCGGACATCTTCCAATTTCGTTTTCCTATTTGTTATATTATTAGCTCTGATTTATCCGGGCGGATAGCTCAGTTGGGAGAGCACAGCCCTTACAAGGCTGGGGTCACAGGTTCGAGCCCTGTTCCGCC
>CAZZGC010000223.1:0-2193 GCA_964653915.1 uncultured Thermodesulfovibrio sp. | reverse complement strand
TGAAGCTTTCAAAGGACAATCTCTCAAACCTGCATCCCCATCCGCTTTACGCCCTTTTTCATTATTCACACCCGCCGGTGTTGGAGAGGATAAGAAGGATAAGGGAAGAGCGGGACAAGGATAGTAGGCAGTAGGGAGTAAGCAGCAAGCAGCAAAAACACTCTGTGCCTTTGCACCTATGTGCCTGGTTAAGCGAGAAAGGGGGAGGCCGAACTTCCTACCGAGGTTCGCCTCGGGGGGACAGCGCTGTGTTATAATGCTATTAGACAGGGGATATTATGAAAAGATGGAAACACTGTTAAGTGAGCTAAAAGAAGAGTGCCTCCATATCCTGCGTCTGCTTAACCAGCTTGAAACACCCGGCATATCTGAAGCTCAGGAAGATGATATTCTTGGAGAACTTTCCGCCAGATTGGTCCACCTCGAAACTCATGCCAGAGAGACACAGCATCATCTCGATCAGAATTAATGAAACTGATCTCGCTGCCTTTATAAATTCCCGGGAAGTGTGGTAGAAGTTTGTAAGACCCCTGTCACACCTACGAGGTGTGACAGGGCGGGAAAGGCGGGAGTTGGAGTATAGAGTTTGGAGTTAAGTAGGATGACCTCCCCCTTTGAAAAAGGGGGACCGAGGGGGATTTTATGAAACAGTTTAATCAAAAAATCTCCCCTGACCCCTCTTTACCAAAGAGGGGGACAAAAAAGGAAGATAATATATGAAAAACGCCCCACTAGATTACACGACGCTCCGATTTATAAAAATCCACTTCCTTTAACTTACTACCTACCACATAGCACATACCACTTATCTCCGGCACATTTTTGACATCACAGTATAAATTATTGTTAAATAAAACTCCCTAAATTTTTTAAATTCTTTTACACAGGAGACAGCCATGGCACTTAAGATGAAAAAATCGAAGGCGCTTTTTACCAAGGCAAAACGTATCATCCCCGGCGGGGTGAACAGCCCGGTCAGGGCCTTCAAGGCGGTGGGAGGCAATCCGCTCTTTATCAAGTCCGCGAAGGGATCGAAGATATACGATGTCGATGGAAACGAATACATAGACTACGTCCTCTCGTGGGGTCCGATGATTCTCGGTCATGCTCATCCGAAGGTGACGAGGGCCCTGATAAAGGCGGCTGAAAAGGGGACGAGCTATGGCGCGCCGACACCGCTTGAGGTAGAGCTTGCACAGATGATCAAAAAGGCATACCCTTCGATGGAGATCGTGCGCATGGTCAACTCCGGCACAGAGGCGACAATGAGCGCCATCCGTGTTGCGCGCGGATTTACGGGCAGGGACAAGATCGTCAAGTTCGAGGGATGCTATCATGGTCATGCCGACGGCTTGCTGGTCAAGGCCGGCTCCGGCGCTGCCACGTTCGGCGTCCCGACGAGTCCGGGCGTCCCGAAGGATTATGCACGCAACACGATAACGCTTCCTTACAATGATCTGAAGGCCTTCAGGCGTATCTGCGAAAAGGCAGGTAAGAATATCGCGTGCGTCATTCTTGAGCCTGTTGTTGGAAACAGCGGCTGCATACTGCCGCTTCCCGGCTACCTCGAGGGACTGAGAAAGCTTACGAAGAAGTACGGGATCGTTCTGATCTTCGATGAGGTCATGACAGGCTTCCGCGTATCCTACGGCGGGGCCCAGAAGGCATTCGGGATCAAACCGGACATGACCTGCCTCGGCAAGGTCATAGGAGGTGGGCTGCCTGTCGGAGCCTACGGCGGAAGAAAGGATATCATGAGACAGGTCGCACCGGACGGTCCCATCTATCAGGCCGGCACTCTCTCGGGCAACCCACTTGCGATGACGGCCGGGATAGAGACCCTCAGGATTCTTGCACAGAAGGATACCTACAAAAAGCTCCTTGCAAAGTCAGAGGCCCTCGAAGAGGGTCTGAAGGACGCCGCCAGAAAGGCGGGGGTGAGCACTAAGTTCTACCGTGCGGGAACGATGTTTTGTACCTACTTCACTGACAGGGAGGTGTGCAACTTCGAGGATGCCGCTGCGACGGACATGAAGAGGTTCGCCGTCTTTTTCAGGTGCATGCTTGAACATGGTGTAAACATAGCTCCGTCGGGTTATGAGGCGGGCTTCATGTCTCTTGCGCATACAAATGCCGACATAAACAGGACGGTCAGGGCCGCCTACCAGAGCTTCAGGAAGGTCCGTTAAGATG
>CAZZGC010000222.1:0-2206 GCA_964653915.1 uncultured Thermodesulfovibrio sp. | reverse complement strand
CTGCCGTGAAAGGTCGAGCCGCTCATCGGCAGGAAGTAGTGCGAGGCCGTTATATGAATAACTCTGAGAATGCCGGATTTTGAATCTTCATATATTGGGGAAAAAACGCCATTGTCCGGCCCTATAAAATAATAGTCGTCCGTGGCTACAAGGAGTGGCCTTCTGTTGCTGCCGACACCGGGATCAACTACTACCATGTGGATTGTTGTTGAAGGAAAGTATTTGTAACTCATGTTCAGGACCTGCATAGCCTCGTAAATGTTGTGCCGTTGAATATTGTGAGTTATATCGATTATCTTGGCGTTTGGATTGATCCCAAGTATGACACCTTTGATCAGGCCTACAAACGGATCCTTCAGCCCGAAGTCCGTCGTAAGTGTGATGATCGGTTTTTCTAACATTCTGCAGCTCCTGTAATCTCCGAAGGCGAGCACATATCATTCGCCTTCAGATAGTGTCGTATTCCGTTTAAGACTTGCAGAGTAGCCCCTGGATTTATAAAGTTCCCGGTTCCAACCGCAATCGCGGATGCCCCGGCAAGCATGAACTCAACCGCATCGCTGCCGGTGACTATCCCTCCCATGCCTATAATCGGTATATTTACTTTATTGTAGCATTCCCAGACCATGCGAACCGCAATCGGCCGGACTGCAGGTCCGGACAAGCCACCTGTTATGTTGGCCAGGCGTGGCCTTCGGGTAGCTATATCGATGCTCATGCCCGTGATGGTATTTATAAGCGAGATCATATCGCTGCCAGAATCTTCCGCTGCGCGCGCAAATAGCGTTATGTCAGAAACGTTTGGTGAAAGTTTTGTAATCAGAGGCAAGTTAACTTTGCTTCGTACTGCAGCTATCAAATCTCCAAAAAGATGTATATCTGTGCCAAAATATATTCCGCCTTTTCTTACGTTCGGACAGGATACATTTAGTTCAATGGCATCTATACCGGTATCTTCAAGTAATTCGGCAAGCTGAACATATTCTTCGACAGAGTTCCCCAGGATATTGACTATAATCTTTGTACGGAGTTGCCTGAGAAAGGGCATATGCTTCTTTATGAAGACATTGAGGCCGGGATTTTGCAGACCGATTGCATTGAGCATGCCGCAGGGAGTTTCCGCTATCCTTGGTGAAGGGTTGCCGGTCATTGGTTTTAGGGATATCCCCTTGACGACTATAGCCCCGAGCTTATCAATATCGATGTATTCAGCATACTCTTCTCCATAGCCGAACGTGCCGGATGCGGTCATTACAGGATTCTTCAGTCTCAGGCGGCCGAGCCTCACGCTCATGTCAAGGCGTCTTGTCTGCTTTTTCTTTTTCGCATGATTCATTCAGGCAGAACCCCACTCTATATCATTCAGATTGAATACCGGCCCCTCCCTGCAGACCCGTTTATAGCCACTCCTGGTTTTTACTGCACAGCCGAGGCACGTTCCGACGCCGCAGGCCATGTTACGCTCAAGGGCGGCATAACAGGCGATCCCGTATTTGTTGCTTAAAAGGGACAATGACTTCAGCATTGGTTCCGGCCCACATGCATATATGATATAGTCATCGGCCGGAATATTATTTTTTTTGAGGTAACCTGAAATCAGATCAACGACATTGCTTTTTTTGCCTGCAGATCCGTCATCCGTGGCAATTTGCATGTCGAGATTCATTTTTTCTATCTTCTCCCGAAGCAAAAGCCCCTCTTTGTCACGTGCGCCGTAGAAAAGCTTTGGGCTTCTAAATTTCAACTTCTCAGCAAGGAAAAAGATGGGAGCAATGCCGATACCTCCTGCAGCAAGGATGATATTTTTGCGCTTTCTTTGTATTGGGAAATGGTTACCTAAAGGACCCAGGAGTTCAAGTTCATCCCCCTTCTTCCTCATCTTCAGAATTGCAGTGCCTCGCCCCTGTACTCTGTACAGGAACTGAAGTTCCTTCTCTTTTACAAAGTGAATGCTCAATGGCCTTTTGAGCAGTGGATCCAGAGACTCATCAACTGATAACATGAAGAAGTTGCCTGGCTGTGACGATGGAATAGCCGAAAGAGGCACGAGTGTCAGCAGGTAATGATCTTTGGCGATTTGCCTGTTTCCGGATATCAGGGCCTTGAAAAGATTACTCAAACCTTATCTCTAAGACTTCATATTCTATGGTTCTTGCCGGAGCTTTTACAGTTACCACGTCTCCTTCGGATTTTCCTATCAGCGCGC
>CAZZGC010000221.1:0-2255 GCA_964653915.1 uncultured Thermodesulfovibrio sp. | reverse complement strand
CTATCACTTACTGCTTACCACGCTGATCCCCGACAGGTCGGGATCGAAATGACAACAAGAACGGCTTTTCCGGCATACGGTAGTGGGAGTTAGAGTTAAGCGGGAAAGGGGAAGCAGGCACTTCGGGCCTGTTAAAGCCCTGAAAGCTGTAATCCTGAAAGAGAGGATATATCATGAAAGAGAAAAAACATACAAGGATCGAACTCGCCAGGCAAGGTATATTGACTGATGAGATGAGACAGGTAGCGGCCGACGAGAGGATGGATCCTGAGACACTCATGCGTGACTTAGCTGACGGCAGGAGCGTTATTGCACGGAACAATATGCATGAGATAAAGCCTGTAGGGATCGGGCGTGGCATGCGAACGAAGATCAATGCCAACATCGGAACATCGAAAGACCATATATCGCTTGATGAGGAGATGGATAAGCTTGATGTCCTCATACGCTACGGCGCAGATGCGGTAATGGACCTTTCAACGGGCGGCCCTATCGGTGATATCAGGCGTTTGCTCATGAGAAAATCGACGATCTCGGTTGGTACGGTTCCGATATATGAAGCGGTAGCCTCTGCGGCTGAACAGAAAGGCTCGATAGCAAAGATGACGGCTGATGAACTGTTCAGAGCCATTGAGATGCATGCTGAAGAGGGCGTGGATTTTGTTACGGTGCATTGCGGTCTGACACTCAGGACTATAGAGACCCTGAGGGAAGAGGGAAGGATACTGGATATAGTCAGCCGCGGCGGGGCCTTCCTCATCGAATGGATGATATATAACGAAAGGGAGAACCCTCTCTATGATGATTTCGACAGGCTTCTCGATATATCCAGGAAATACGATCTTACCCTCAGCCTCGGCGACGGCGCGAGGCCCGGCTGCCTGTCGGATGCGACGGACCGGACACAGATAGAGGAACTCATCAGGCTCGGTGAGCTGAGAAAACGTGCTGTCGAGGCGGGGGTCCAGGTCATCATTGAAGGACCGGGTCATGTACCGCTCAATCAGGTAGAGATGAATATAAGGATGCAGAAGGAGCTCTGTGAGGGCGCGCCGTTTTATGTACTCGGCCCCCTCGTTACGGATATCGCCATGGGTTACGATCATATAGCCGCCGCCATAGGGGGTGCCATAGCGGGTGCGGCGGGAGCTGACTTCCTCTGCTATGTCACACCATCCGAACATATCAGGCTTCCCAATGTGGATGATGTAAGGGAGGGAGTGATAGCCTCGAAGATCGCGGCTCATGCCGCTGATGTCGCCAAGGGGGTGCCCGGCGCGATCGATCTCGACAACGAGATGGCAAGGCGGAGAAAGGCCCTGGACTGGAACGGTCAGATAGCCCTTTCGTTCGACCCCGAGACGGTAAAGAGCCGAAGGGCGGAGGTGCCGCCTGCCGAATCCCGGGTATGCAGCATGTGCGGCGAGTTCTGCGCTATCAAGACGGTGGAAGAGGCGCTGAGGAAGAAGGAGTAAGTGGCAAGAGATAAGTGATAGGTGTTAACTAACCGGGAAGTTTATCAAATTTAAAATTTTCTTTTGCCTCCTGTAACTTACCGCATACCACATATCTCTTACTACTAATGCTGTTCCGACGGCTGCAGGGACGAGCCGTCAAGCTTGATTTCCACAATCTTCCAGTCATTGAATCTGACGGTGAAATCATGCGGTTTCTGCAGGTCGATATCCGCCGGTATCTTGAAGACCTTTCTGTCTTTCGGCGGAGTGGAATGGGACTCACCTATCATGGCGGTGACCTCTTCGATCGCGATGTTGATGCTCACAATCATCAGGAACACCGGCTCGTTCTGGATGTTGCTTATGATCGGGTTAATACGGGAAAGCGCTTTTGGCTCGAGTACCGTGGTGAAGGCGCCGCTGCCGAGCATCTTCTCATCCGGTATTCTTATCTCGGAATAATCAACGCCGGGAATAGGCTTGTCTTCACGGCTCGTTATCCCCGGCATTGGTATGTAACTCCTTTATTAATCATGACAGAGGATTGTAACACAGTGCTGAATTTTTTTGCAGGACCATTGTGCTCGCCCCCTGCATATCACCTCGTAGGTGTTACGGCAATAATTGACAAAGGCTTTTATCAGGCAATATAATTGATAAATTTCTGTAGAGGAGGTTGGTTACATGTCAGATGCAGTTGCGAGTATCACAGGACAGAATTTTGATCAGGAAGTATTGCAGTCTCAGGGTCTCGTAATGGTCGATTTCTGGGCCACATGGTGCGGCCCTTGTAAAATT
>CAZZGC010000220.1:0-2263 GCA_964653915.1 uncultured Thermodesulfovibrio sp. | reverse complement strand
CGATCAATTCAACAAGAGAAGCAAATAATTAAAATTACAGAAGAGGTATGTCCATTTATGAAACGTGAAGACATAAGAAACATAGCCATTATCGCCCATGTGGATCACGGCAAGACCACGCTCGTTGATGCCATGCTCCAGCAGGCCGGCATATTCCGTGAAAATGAAACTGTGCAGGAGAGGGTCATGGACAACATCGACCTCGAGCGGGAAAAGGGTATCACCATCATGGCCAAAAACACGGCAATCACCTACAACGGTGTCAAGATAAACATCGTCGATACTCCGGGGCATGCCGACTTCGGCGGAGAAGTGGAACGCACAATGAAGATGGCCGATGGCGTACTGCTGCTTGTCGATGCATCCGAGGGCCCGCTTCCGCAGACGCGGTTCGTCCTGAAAAAGGCGCTCGAACTCGGCCTGCCGCCGATTCTTGTCATAAACAAGATCGACAGGCCTGACGCACGAATACAGGAGGTCGTGAACGAAGTCTATGATCTCTTCATCGACCTTGACGCAACAGAAGATCAGATCGAGTTTCCAATAATTTACACGAACGCAAAGGCGGGCACAGCCACAACAGACATCAATGAAGAGGCAAACGATCTGAGACCACTGTTCGATCTCATCCTGCAGACGATCCCGCCGCCTGAAGGAGACATGGATGCCCCGTTGCAGTACCTAGTCACCAATATCGATTATGACGACTATGTGGGAAGGCTCGCCATCGGCAGGATTTTTTCAGGCAAGATCAGAATCGGCGACAGAGTTGCCATGGTCAATGCGGATGGTGAACCGGTCGGCATGAAGATATCCTCTCTGTACACATTCGAGGGGCTTGAAAGGAAAAAGACTGATCATGCATCGGTGGGCGAAATCGCGGTGCTTGCAGGAATCGAGGGGATAAACATAGGAGATACCATCACTGACGTGGAAGACCCTCGCCCGCTGCCGAGAATCCAGGTGGATGAACCCACGATCTCGATGGTCTTTTCGGTGAATACCTCCCCATTCTCCGGAAAGGAAGGCAGGTATGTCACCTCACGCAATATCCGGGAACGGCTTGAGAAAGAACTCCTTTACAATGTCTCGATCAGGGTGGATTTCTCGGAGGCGGACGCATTTACCGTAATGGGCAGGGGAGAGCTGCAGCTTGCCATACTCGTGGAGATGATGAGAAGGGAAGGCTATGAACTCTCGGTATCCATGCCCGAGACCATCACAAAGGAAATAAACGGCGTACTGCATGAACCGATGGAGCTTCTCGTAATTGACGTTCCCGAGGAATACGTGGGCGTGGTCTCTCAGCAGACCGGAATGAGAAAGGGCAAGATGGTGAAGATGCAGAACAACGGAAACGGCAGGGTGCGTCTCGAATTCAGGATACCCTCAAGGGGGCTCATCGGGTTCCGCTCCCAGTTCCTCACCGACACACGTGGGACGGGACTTCTGAATCACATGTTCGACGGCTATGAACCATGGCACGGTCCCATGTCCAAGCGACAGACCGGCGCGCTCGTCTCCGACAGGCAGGGCAAATCCACGGCCTATGCCCTGTATCACCTTCAGCCGAGGGGCACTCTGTTCATAAGAGAAAATCTGCCCGTTTATGAAGGAATGATAATAGGGGAAAACTCGCGCAGCAATGACATTGACGTAAATGTCACGAAGGAGAAAAAGCTCACCAACATGAGGGCTGCCGGATCAGACGATGCGCTTCAGTTGATCCCGCCAGTCACGCTTACGCTCGAACAGTCACTGGAATTCATAAAGGAAGATGAACTTGTTGAGGTAACTCCTGAATCGATCAGGCTCAGGAAGAAGATACTTGATACGGGGAAACGGCTGAAACAGAGAGATTAAAAAATAAGGCCCCTCTGATGGACAGAGGGGCCGGATATCGCTTGTTACTGTTTTACAACATTAAGCGCCTTTGGGCCCTTGGGGCCTTGCTCGATTTCGAATGTCACTGAATCAAATTCGGCAAGCGTCTTGTATCCGTCGCCCTGAATGGCTGAATAATGTACGAATACATCACTGCCATCTTCGCTGGATATGAATCCATAGCCTTTCGATTCATTGAACCACTTTACTGTACCATTAGGCATTGAGTCTCTCCTCCTTCTAAAAAATTAAAGTGCCGGAGTCAGTTGCCTGGATACTAAAAAAGGCCACAAAGCTTAAAGTCTTTGTGGCCTTCATCCATGCAAAAACTTCTGAACTCCATTTGAATCATAACATTTCACGGTATATAAAGCAAGAA
>CAZZGC010000219.1:0-2307 GCA_964653915.1 uncultured Thermodesulfovibrio sp. | reverse complement strand
AAAAAAGCGGGTGACATGAAGTCACCCGCTTTTTCGTCCCTCACTCGATTTTGATCTTGTGTCCCTTCTGTTTTGCAGCTTCTGTCTTCGGAATCTTCACTTCCAGGACCCCGTCCTTGAACGAGGCTTTCGCCTTGTCGGTGTCAACCTCTACGGGAAGTGCAAAGGATCGTTTGAAAGCGCCATACGCACGCTCCAGACGGAAGTAGTTTTTCTTTTCTACCTTTTCCTCTTTCCTCTTTTCACCGGAGATCGTGATAGTGTCGTCAGTCAGGTTGATCTCGATGTCATCCCTGGTCATGCCCGGCAGATCACATTTTACCACCAGCTTGTCATCTTCCTCATAAATGTCAACCATCGGCGTCGGTTCGATCTCTTCGAACATCCTCTCCATTCTCGGCATCACCGGCCACCACGGTCTTCCAAACGGTCTCTCGAAGAAATTCTCGAACAGTTCCTCCATCTTCTCGAAAGGGGACATCCAGCCGGCTGCTCTGTACGGCTCGAGGGACTTTTTCTCTGTCCTTCTGATCCTTTCAGCCGCCATAATCAACCCTCCTTTCTTTCAGCCCGCCTGACGGCGGGCTCTTTCTGAGTTCCGCCCGCTGCGGAATTCCACCTTCTTATATCTTATATAACAAAATAGCGCATCCGTGTCAATACGTTAACTCATTGAATTTACTATATTTTCTGGATGTCACAAACCGGAAATAGCCGGAAAGGGGCCTGCATAAATCCGAGGCCGAACCTCGGTATGGTAGATGCTCTTAACAAAGAGGAGGGGACATGGAAATCGAGGTACGCCAGGAAGTTGCATCTCTAAGATCACAAATTGTGACCTTAAAGCGGGACCGGGGTCAGCACAGGAAGTACCTCTCAGCGACGCGATCCAAACGCACGATCGAATTTCCATCCTTCCGCACTTCCACACTTCCGAGCTTCCGCGCTAACATCTGTTATAATATCGAATCTTATGGGAGGACATTTATAAACAGAGGCTCGCGATTTAAGACATACCCATGCTTCTTGACAACAAACAGAATACCCGAGCCAAGGAACACTCAACAGTTTACAGCTTTCTTCGTTCTTATACAGAGCAGGGCAGAGTTGACCTGGTTACCGGTTACTTTTCCGTAAATGCCTTATCCGGATTATTGGAGGATATGAATCATGCGGAAGGATTTCGCATGGTTCTTGGTAATCTGCTGAAAGAGGACAATCACCAGGACAAAATAATTAATCTTTTAAGTGATACTCTCGGCATTTCCCGGGCCTTGAACCTGAGCCGGACTGCTAAAAAGGCGGTTGAGTTTCTCCGGCAGGAAAAGGTTCAGATCAAGACCATCCAGAGCCGTTTCTGTCATGCCAAGACATATATTTATCATGACGCAGACCCGCGCAAAAACTTCCACATTATAGGCAGTTCAAATCTGACGGATGCCGGACTTGGCATAAGAGAATCGGGCAATATCGAACTGAACTCTGCCGGTACCGGCAATAACAATGATTTCAAGGAACTCACCAAATGGTTTAATGATCTCTGGAAGAGTAAAGATGCGTCAGAAATTATAGAGCTGACTGATAAATCAAGGGTCAGCGTTAAAGACCACATTATCAAACTGATTCAGGACCTCTACAGGGAATACACCCCTTATCAGCTTTATTATAAGGTCCTTTATGAACTCTTTAATGAAGACCTGCTGTCACTCTCGCTCGATCCTGAATTCAAAAAAGAGATAAGCCACCTGGAAGATACCGTTATCTATAACATCCTCTATCCGTTCCAGAAGACCGGGGTAATAAGTCTCATAAAGATGCTACAGAAGCATGACGGCGCCATCCTTGCTGATGCCGTGGGATTGGGCAAGACATGGACGGCGCTTGCGGTCATGAAGTATTTTGAGATCAAAGGCTACAAGGTCTTGCTTTTATGCCCCAAAAAACTTGATGCAAACTGGAGGCAGTATCTTGAAGGACACAGATCAAAATTTGAAAGGGACAGGCTCCGTTACACGATACGTTATCACACTGATCTTCAGGAGGACAGGCTGGAGCGGTATCAGGACGGCTATAAGATAAAGACATTCTTTCAGGGGAACCCAAAACTTCTCCTTGTAATAGATGAAAGCCATAATCTCCGGAACGACAAGTCTTCACGCTACAAATTTCTTGTTGAAACTATCCTGCAAGAGAACAAAGAAGTGAAGGTGTTACAACTGTCTGCAACACCGATAAATAACAAGCTCGTAGACGTAAGAAATCAGTTTAAGCTAATAGTTAAAGGTAATGACAGGGGATTCAAAGATT
>CAZZGC010000218.1:0-2326 GCA_964653915.1 uncultured Thermodesulfovibrio sp. | reverse complement strand
ACTCTTTTGCCGTAACGAGCACGTCCTCCGTATCATCGATAAAGAGGGACTTTTCCTTGTCGAAGCCGAGACGTCTCTGGGCTCCCTCCCAGAACTCGATGTACTCCTTCGGATGACCCACATTGAAAGAGCATAGTACATCGTCGAAATATTCTCCGATCTGCGTCTTCCTGAACTTTATCTTCACGGTCTTGTAATGAGCATTGGTCAGGAGGAAAATCTTTTTCTTCCGCGAACGCATGAGCTTGAGGAAGTCAATGACATGGGGATGAACCTCGATCAGGTGCCTGATCTGCTCCTTGAGAGCGGGAATATCGAGTTTCAGCTCCTTTGACCAAAAATCTATGTCGCACCAGTTCAGCGTCCTTTCATGGGATTTGTACGTTTCGTACAGGAATTCCTTTGCAGCCCCGAACGTCATATCATGCCTTTCAGCATACTTTTCGGGCACCAGGTGGCCCCAGAAATAGTCATCAAAATAGAGGTCCAGCAGGGTACCGTCCATGTCGAGGAGGATGTACTTTATGTCCTTCAGGGGAATCTCTTTGACCATCACTTTATCTCCTTAAACCGGGGATGAAATGTATTGTAACATTTAGCCTACTTTATTCATGAATTCCGGGGAGGCATGGTATTAAATAAGTGGTAAGTAATAAGTGGTAGGAGGTAAGTTAAAGGAAGTGATTATTATAAATATTTTTTCCATTCACTTATCACATACCACTTATCTCTTATCACTAACCGTCGCCACACCTCCCCGGATGGTCTGATTTGTGAATTATCCACGTTAGGGCCTGGGTGATGGCGGATGATGCTCAACTATAAAAGGGCCAACCGGTACTGCCGGATGGCCCTTTTATCAGTAATGCGCAGATCTGATATGCCCCCTTTATCTTCCTCCCCTGAAGTGCCCGGCCCTGCCCCTGCCTCTTGCATGGCCCTTTCCGGCTACCGCCCCTTTTCCGGCAACGGTTCCCTTGCCGATGGCTATCCCCCTCCCATGTACCGTTCCGGTGCCCTTCCTGTGATGGATCTTTCCGTCACTGCCTCTCCAGATCACCACGCCTGTGCCGCTCGCCTCACCATTTGCCGCGGCTATGCCGGCCCCGTGGGCTACACCAGAGCCTTTTGCCCATCCCCTGCCGTCTGCCATGCCTGCCGATGCCGTAAGCGGTGCACAAAGCAAAAGGACGGATATAGCGGTTATCATGAGTTTTTTCATCTTACTTCCTCCTTTCATCTGTTCTTTATCGTTTTGTTAATATAGATACTTTAAAAGGCAAAAGGTTTACAGGCTATGAAAAAAAATTTGTTCGTAACAGGCGCAAGCGGGTCTCTCGGATGGATGCTCTGCCATACAGCACGGGATAACTGGACAGTATATGGCGCATATAACGCACATTCTGTGGAAATCAACGGGGTAACAACCTTTCATCTGGACCTTACAGACTACGCAGACCTGAAGCAATGCATCAAAGAGATCAAACCCGATGCCGTCATTCATACAGCGGCAGCCAGTAAACCGGATTACTGCCAGAAGTATCCCGAAGAATCGCATGCGATCAATATTGATGTCCCGGCGGTCTTCGCGGAACTCTGTGCCGATATGAAAATTCCTTTTGTCTTCACCTCATCCGATCTTGTCTTTGACGGCATTAAGGGAGCTTACAAAGAAGATGATCCGGTCAATCCGGTCAATCTTTATGGCGAGCAGAAGGTTCGTGCGGAAGAGAGGGTTCTGAAAAGATATCCTGAAGCTGTGGTATGCCGGATGCCGCTCATGTTCGGGAAAGGCAGCCCGGCTCATGACGGATTTTTCAGATCTATGGTCAGGGCCATACAGAACGGCCATGAACTGAAGCTCTTCACCGATGAGTTCAGAACACCGGTCAGCACTGCAACGGCTGCCGGGGGGCTGCTCCTTGCCGTCGAGAAAGCGCGCGGCCTTCTTCACCTTGGCGGGAGAGAAAGGATATCAAGATACGATTTCGGTCTTATGCTGGCTGATGTAATGGGTGTAACCAATCCCCGGATCACCGCACTCAGACAGCAGGATATGAAGCTGCCCGCGCCTCGTGCGGCTGATGTCTCGCTCGACAGCGCAAAGGCCTTCGCCCTCGGCTACAACCCACCTGCACTAAGGGATGAGCTGTTAAGGCTTCTGAGATAAACGTTTACCATACAGTTACCTTCTGCTTACTGCCTACCGCCCTTTACTTTCTTCTTGCCTTTCCCTTTCGTGGCGAGTTTCACAAGTGAACGCCTTCCCCTGCCGGCTTCCCGGAAGCATTTCATAATATGCTCCGCCTCCTTAAACGGGACCGTT
>CAZZGC010000217.1:0-2328 GCA_964653915.1 uncultured Thermodesulfovibrio sp. | reverse complement strand
GCTTCTTGAACTGCCTGGATTCGGCGATCTGACCGCGGTATACCGGGATCTGCCACTGAGGCTTGCGGAATCCGCCGAGGAAGAAAAGCTTAGCCATCAGTACAAGCTCTTCGCGCTGTTTCAGAATATGAACATAGCCGGCCTGTCGGTCATCCATGAGGATACCCTGAGGGAGATAAACCGCGATATTTCATGGCTCATCGAACACGAGGATAAGGAGCATATCAAGCGTCTTATAGAAAAGACATTCGCCATTCTGGGGAGGAGCATTTCCCGCTACCCCGATGCCGTCCTCAGGTGTGTCCTGAATGTCGGCAGGGGTATATACAATACCGATGACAGTGACCTTGTTGATCTGTTCAGCGAAAACGCCATAAGGCTCGGCTTTCAGACTCCCGATTTCCAGGGCATCAGCGAAGACTGGCAGATAAAGAGCAACGCCGCCCATATTCAGAATATACGCACATGGATGGAGCTAATAGCCCTGCATCCGAAATGGTCGAAAAAACTGCTCTCCGCCCTGATAATACACCTCTCGGTCAGCGGGGTGCTGATCAAGGATACTGATCTGTTCCCTCGGGACATAACACGTTTTCTCAACAGCAATATCGAACCGGTCTACAACCTTGTAAAGCAGCTCATGCGCCTGTTCCCGGCATACTTCAACGAGATAGGCGCGGAAGGCCAGCTCAGGGACATCTCGACCAGGATCGATGAGATATGCAGCCGCAAGGACCTGCTTGTTCATTTCCTGAGAAAGCAGAGTCATGTCGAGAGTTCCAACAGTATCGTCTCTCTGATTGAGGAGACACTGGAGTTCTGGCGTACAGGTTCGAAAGAGGGCCTGAGATCGTACCTGCCACCCAACATCTTCGACAGGATCCAGGAGAATGGCCCATTTGTAGACGGCGTCAGGAAGGTGCTCACGGATGTCATGGAGGGAAACGGCCTCAACTCTGTGACAGAGCTTTCGACCCTTGATGAAGATGCGGTATCACGCATGTACAGGAAAGGTGATGCCGATGATCTGGACATAGAGAGGGTAGGGCTTGCGATCTCTTTTTACAAGCTGCTGAAACAGAAGTACTGTACATCGGATTACGGCATCGATGATTACATAGCCCAGGTTCAGCAGTCCATACCTCTGAAACTCGGCGGACTGCGTGATGCCCTCTCGGCCAGAGACACTTTCAGGAAGATATCCACCATACTGGATTACCTGCAGGAACTGAAGGACCTGATCCTCTCACCGGATAAGTACGAACCGAGGGAAGACATATACAGAAAGCGGCATATCGCCGCTGACATACCCTCCATGTACGGCAGTTACAGGGAGCCGAGATTCGACGCGCTCGGTCTGACATTCCGCCTCGAGTACATTCTGAACACGCTGTTTGAAAACCTCATCAGTGAATTCGACCTCGACTTCATAACTCATGAAACCTTTCAGCGTATCTACCGCTGTCTCGCGCTTTTTCACAGGGCACTTGTGATCGACGGCATCCCTGCCCCTGATTTCGAGCAGCAGGTCGACCTGTTCAAGCGTTCCCTCAGGATAAAGCTCTTTTCATTCTCTCAGTACCTGGACATATTCAGGGGATTGACCAGGATAGTACGCGGAATCGTAAACAACTATTTCGACCGTATTCACAGGCAGAACCTTCAGGAGATAATAAGTGCTCTGCCTCGCGAGAAGATACTTGCCAGGTTCATGCACAATGCCGGAACGGATGATGAACTGGTCAACAGGGTCTCGGAGGTCTTCCTCAGGGATACCATAGCCCTGTCTCCAGGACTCCAGAGCCTCGATAATTTTCTGACAAAGATATCGGCTACAATACATGAGCAGGCCGAGAAACTCCCCGTGGAGAAGCATTATCTGCTGCTGACCTATAGTCCAAGAAATATTTCTACATCGATAGACGAGCCGGCATCTCACCTTCTCGATATCGTGCATCTCGGCAACAAGGCGCTGAACATCATAAAAATGAAAGAACTGGGACTCCCCGTACCGTCCGGCTTTGTTGTGACTACCGAGGTCTTCAGGTGCAGGAGCCTCGTAGAGGGCTATCCGCAGGCAGAGCGTAATTTCAGAAAGAGGATAGAGTTCGAGATGACCCGCCTCGAGAGGCTTACCGGAAAGGTCTTTGGTTCACCTGAGAATACGCTGCTGGTATCAGTAAGGAGCGGTTCGGCTATATCCCAGCCAGGTATGATGGACTCTTACCTCAACGTCGGCATCAACGAAGAGATAGTCTCCGGAATGATTCGTAGCACGGGCCGTGAGTGGTTTGCGTGGGATTCCTACAGACGGTTTTTGCAGTCCTA
>CAZZGC010000216.1:0-2384 GCA_964653915.1 uncultured Thermodesulfovibrio sp. | reverse complement strand
TGGTAGAGCTGATCATTGTAATTGCCATAATAGGCATTCTGGCGATGATCGCCATACCCTCTTACGTGGGTCAGCAGACAAGGGCTGCAAGGACAGAGGCATTTAAAAACCTCGAATCACTACGCCTCCTGGAGGAGCAGTTCTTCTCAGAAAATGCCCAGTACACACCATCAGCAGCGAATTTAGCTGCTATACAGGCGCAGCTTCCCGGTTTCCAGCCCGGCAACAATCTTAACTACAATTACAGTATAGTGCAGAACTTCGCCATCGATCAGCCAGTAGCGACCCCACCAACATGGGGGACAGCGCAGACTCCCTGTTTCACCGCTATAGCAACCGGTATTGCAGGCACACGGGTGGCGGGAGATGTCTTCGCCATAGACTGTAACAACAACAGGAATTTCTGATTCCGTTCCACCTATTGCCAGGATTAATTACAAATTCCGTGGAGGGGGTGCCGAATGTCAGAGTTAAGTGGTATGTGATAAGTGAGTGGAAAATATTTATTAGAATAAGCTTCCTTTGACTTACCTCATACCACATACTACTCACCTGATACACGCCATGTCTCACTGGGTTGGCTCAATCCATTTATGAGTTAACTCCTGTTTTTTTATGCTATACTTTTTCTATGGCCGTCGCAGAAAAATGGAAGGGCTATAAGAATCTCCCGCCTGATGCAATCGAACGCATAGAAAGCCTGAAGGATTTCTGGCGGGGTAACAGCGACATACTTCTTGTTTACCTGTTTGGCTCTCTTACCGAAAGAGAAGACGCAAATGATATCGACATTGCGATCCTTTTCAGGCAATCACCACCTTATGACCTCTTAGTTTCTATAAAAGAGGCGATCCATCGTCGCACAGGAATACAGCGGGTTGACCTGATCGACTTAAACAGGACCGGACCTGTTTTCAGGTTTGATATTATCAGGAGCGGCAGGATATTGTACGGGCAAGATGACATTGTCAACAACTTTGAAGCGAAAGTAATTAAAGAACATATGGATACAGAATACCTGCGCAAGGTTCAGAAATGGTTTTTAAAAGAGAAAGTATCGAAGAAAGATTAAAAAAGCTCGCCGAAATATACCGGTTTTTCGAGCTTCATAAGGAACTGTCTTACGACGGCCTCGTCAGGGACATTACAGTCACTCTGGCGGTTGAAAGGGCATCCGCCCTCGCGGCAGAAATAATCATTGATGTTCTGTCACATATTCTTGCATCCAGACACAGCCTTTTCCCTGAGACATACGAAGAGACGATTGAAATTGCAGCAAGGCAGGAGGTTATCACGGACACTCTCTTTAAACAACTTAAGGGACTGGGTGGTTACAGAAATATCCTGATTCATGAATATATTGACCTGAATTATCACGAAGTTTACAAGAACTTCAGGAAGCTGATCGACGTAATCCCTTACTTTCAGTCAGAGATCATCCAGTATATCGAGCAAAATCATTCCTAAAACAGCTCGAACTGCTCGACCGTTTCATGCGGGGAAAAAACCGGGTAGTTGTCATCGAAACATGCGGAACAATACTTGTCCGACTCAGAAATAACCCGGAGCAGTCCCTCGATGCTAAGATATCCAAGGGAATCGGCGGTTATATACTTTCTTATTTCATCTACAGTATGAGTTGATGCGATCAGCTCTTTGCGTGTGGGAGTATCTATCCCGTAAAAACAAGGGCCGATCGTAGGCGGTGAACTGATCCTCATATGAACCTCTTTTGCGCCTCCGCCCTCACGGATCATCTTGACGATCTTCTTGCTTGTGGTCCCGCGCACTATGGAGTCATCCACCACAATAACCCGTTTCCCCTCAAGGAGTTGACGAACCGGATTAAGCTTGATCTTGACGCCGAAATGCCTGATCGACTGCCTGGGCTCAATGAATGTCCTGCCCACATAGTGATTCCTGATAAGACCGAAGTCAAAGTTGATTCCGCTCTCCTCGGCATATCCAAGAGCGGCCGGCACCCCGGAATCCGGAACAGGTATAACGATATCGGCCTCTATTCTATGCTCTCTGGCAAGTTGCCTGCCGAATTCCTTCCTCATTCCATCGACATTCTGTCCACCGAAAATGTTGCTGTCCGGCCTTGCAAAATAGACAAACTCGAAAATGCATCGTGCAAGCCGCCCGGAATGAAGCGCCCTGATCGATTTGATGCCGTGCTTGTTCATTATCACCATTTCACCAGGCTCTACATCCCTTTCAAACTTCGCTCCTATCAAATCGAAAGCACATGTCTCGGAAGCAACGACATATGCCCCGTCATAAGTGCCTATACTCAGGGGTCTGAATCCGAATGAATCTCTGAGCGCAAACATCTCGTTTTCGGTCATCATGATCAAGCTGAATGCCCCTGAGACCTGACG
>CAZZGC010000215.1:0-2434 GCA_964653915.1 uncultured Thermodesulfovibrio sp. | reverse complement strand
CAGGCGAATATCTCCATATAGAGCTTTTCGCCGTCATAGATGTCCTCCAGCGGGACAGCCTTCTTTCTCCCTACTTCATACGGATAGGGTGTATTTGCAGAAAGGGAGAAAAATCTCACGAGACGATCCGCCTCCTCTTCGCTGATACCAAGGTTGGGCATCCGGGCGGCAAGGATACCTGCAGGCCTGATCTTTACCGGATGCATGAGAAAACCGAAGAGCCACTCGGGCCGGCTCTTTGACGCCTCCCGGGTCAGGACAGGCCCTGTCCGCCCGCCGATACCATTTATCTCGTGACAGCCGCGGCAGTTGTATTTCTCTATGACCGCCATTCCGGACAGGATGCCGTCACCAGGATCATTCAGGACCCTTGTATAGCCCGGTGGGAACACCGCCTTCCGCATGCCGAGCAAAAAGACTGTCAGGGCCTCTCCCTCTTCCATGTTGAACCCGAAATCGGGCATTCTCATCGTCATCTTTGCAGTTGTGAATGCCCCGGGCTCGGTGACCTTCTTTTTCAGCCATTTCCGCAGTTGTCTGGGAATATCTGTATTTCCAAATGCTATCTGGTCGACTCTCTTGTCCCCGACAAAACTGAGATCGGGCGCATTGTACCGGAACTCTATGCCGCTGATTTCGTGACATCCGGCACATCCCAGATCATTTACAAGATTTCTTCCTCTTACGGTATCCGCCTGTATGGAAGCCGGTCCTGCACTTTTTTGGCCAGGCTCTCTGACTCTTCGCTGACCCGTAAGATATGCGGCTAATGCGGTAATCTCATCGTCATTCAGGTTAAAGTCGGGCATCATTGTCCTTGCATCATATGCCTTCGGATCTTTCAGGAAACTGAGTAACCACTCAGGTCTGACCTTGCTGCCTAAATCCGAAAAATCCGGACCGAAGGCTATACCCTTTCCGTTCATTTTATGGCAGCCAAGACATCCCAGGGAGTTAACAAGCTCTTTCCCTTTTGCCTTAAGCCGCTCAGATGAGAGATCAACTTCAATGTCCTGCTCATAAGCCTTGCTGTCATGCAGCAGATAGTCGGTTATGTAACGGACCTGCTCCTTTGACAGTCTGAATGCAGGCATCCTGGTCTCCGCGAAATATCCCCTGGGATTGGTAAGCCACTCTTCGAGCCATGGTCTCCTGACCTTTGTGGCTATCTTTACGAGAGAGGGTCCCCCATGATCCGGCCTGTTGTACGATCTCACCTTGTGGCATCCTGTGCAGTTGTACTCGTTGAAGAGCCTCCAGCCGAGCAGATAGATCTCACCGCCTGATAAAGCCGCCTCAGACGGCAGCCCCTGCTGAAGGGGATGACAGCCCCCGCAGGAGGACTGGGCGTATATCCCTTTAAGGAGCGGCCTGTCCCGGCTTTTCTCCTCACCATGGGCTGATGAAACGGTCAGGGCCTCCCCCTGTCCGTCGTGGCAAACGGTGCAGCCGAACTTCTCCACAGGATGTCTCTTCAGATAATCTCCAGGATGTGATCTGAAAGGCTGTTCCGCATCTCCGGCCCCCTGACCGGCGATACCGGCATGGCATGTCATACACCTGTCAGTTATACCGGCATCGGGCAGCCATACCTGGCGGATGGAAATATGATGTCCGTTACAGTCTTCAGAACCGGTATTTCTGCAGAACTCCCTCTGGTAACGCTTCCACGGCCGATTGTAGTCGTGATATACGGACCATACAGAAACGGCCAGCAGCAACGGACAGAGTACCGCTATCAGTACAAGGTGCGTTCGTCTCAGCATCATATGTTAAACCAGGGCGTGACCAGTACGTATCGGATATCGAATGCAAGCCTGAGCAAAATCTTCAGGGGGACGGCATACATAAGGAGCAGGATCGTCATGATGATCAGATACCGGATGGTACCGCAACGCCGGCGGAAATCTCTCCACAACAGGGCAGGCAGGACAATGCCTCCGAAGGAGTAAACGAGCAGGGCCGTGATGCCGGTGACGGGATCGAGACTGTGCAGAACAGGCTCAATCGCGTCAGCCGTCCTGCCCGATTCCCCTGGGAGGTATATCTTCCAATTCGGCCCACGCAGGAAGTAGCCGATGATTATGAGTACCCACCACATCGTAAAACCTGCAAGGAAGTTCACTATCGCAAAGCGGCGTACACTGAATAAGTATGTCCCGTTACCTCTCGGGTTATTGTCCAGATAGGGGATCATCACGAGGGCCATGATGATGACAGCCGGTATAACGACTCCGGCTATCCACGGATCGAAATATACGAGGAGCTCCTGAAGGCCGACAAAATACCACGGCGCCTTCGAGGGATTCTCCGATATACCTGGATTTGCCACCTCAAGAAGCGGCGCATTGACCAGCAGCGCCCAGACCAGCAGTATTATCGTAAGCGCTACGGCCGTAAGAAACTCCATCACTACCAGGTCAGGCCAGACGAA
>CAZZGC010000214.1:0-2466 GCA_964653915.1 uncultured Thermodesulfovibrio sp. | reverse complement strand
GGACCAACCGGTTATGAGCCGGTAGCTCTGGCCAACTGAGCTATGGGCCCTGCATAAACAGACTTTAACGAGACATTTTATGATAAATGGGGTGGAAGAGTAAACCGAGTTGAGGGTTTGATATCAGTTATGCCATAATCTTGACTTTGTCGTAAAGAAATTCAGGAGCAAAATCAGCGCCATTAGGCCATGTAAGCGTATGTAATTCAGGATGTACAATAAATTTCCTGAAATACTCAATATCTTTTAATGGTTGAAATATTTCTCCTTCCAGCTCATCAGAAAGGTTTACCTCACCCTCGACTCCATCTGTAAAGCGAATCATAACTATAAAATCACTGACATATTTTGCTTCACTTACTCTTGGTATCATGTGTTACTCCAGAGGTTGAATTTTCTTCAACGGTTTCCCCTGCATAGCCAGTTCCCAGTCATGTCTCAGCTCGTCCCTATGCAGTTCATACCATTCCAGTACATGCCCCAGAGCTCGTTTAGGGAACTGCCCGTTTACGACACCCTCATTTATGTCAACTGTAATTTCGTAATCACCATATTTGGCATGAAAATGTGGTGGAACATGATCCTTATAAAACATGGCTATCACAATCCCTAAAAATCTTGATATTTCAGGCATCTTAAATTAATTATCAATCCAGGCAGCAAGAAAATCAAGTACCAATTTTCTCTTACATCAAAGATCTTTTTTCAGCGCCACTCTCCTGTAGAATTCGCATTTCCTGCAGTCGCCCAGCTTCTGTGCTATGGCGCCACTGACCTTCTTGCCGCAGAAGGTACCAGCTATGGCCCAGCAGATCCTGCCGTAATGAGGATATGCGGGGCATCTCATATTCACGGCTCCCTCGGCTTTTTCGACGCCGCATTTATGGAACTCCCAGCAAGGTATGCGCGCACCGTTGTCCCTGCTCTGGTAAGGAAGCAGTATGCTGAATGTCGTGCCCCCTGTTTCACGGTTTCCGGCGAATATCAGGCCGTTATGCTCATCAACTATGTTCTTGCATATTGACAGACCCAGACCGGTTCCGACGCCGATCTCCTTGGTTGTATAAAAGGGCTCGAATATCCTGTCCAGGGCTTCGTCGTGGAGACCTGGGCCGGTGTCGGAGACCTCTATCGTCACATACTCGACGGAGAAAAGCTCCTGAACCAATGTCTTGACCTTCAGCCTGCCGCCATCTGACATGACGTCGATCGCATTTGAAATGATATTGTCTATGGCAAGTCTGATCTGCCCCGGGTCTACAAGAACAGCCGGGAGTTCCGGATACAGGTCCTTTTCTATTTCTATATTCTGATCAGCGCATACTTCCGCATACGTCTGCAGTGATTCCTCGACAATGGCATTGATTTCCATAGTCTGCATCTCATAGCGGGCTTCCCTTGAGAAAGTAAGTACATCCCTGAGAATCCTCTCGAGCCTGTCGACCTCTGAAACGACTACTTCAGCATATCCCTTCTCCCTTGACCCTGGTGACAGTTTCTTGTACAGCCTGCGTGCAAACCCTCCGATGGACGTGAGCGGGTTCCTTATCTCGTGTGCCACATCAGCTGTAAGCCTTCCAAGTGCCGAGAGTTTCTCTGTCTGAATCAGACGTTTCTGCATTCTCCTGAGTTCTTCGATAGAGTCTTCCAGTTCCCTGTTCAGCTGTTCCATCTTCCTCTTGTCCTTCTTGAGCTTTTCGGACAGCAGCCCCAACGGTACGGCAAGGAGAAAGAGAAAGGCTATTCTGACAAAAAAATCCGTCCACTGCAGCTTGTATATGTCGTATCCACAACTGATAAAATACATCAGCCCCGAGACTGCGGCCACCGCTGTCCCGGGTATCAGACCGTAATAGAACGCATAGAGGGCTGTTATGAGATAGAAGCCGTTGAAAAATGAACTCTGAAATCCGCCGGTCACTCTCACAAGCAGAGTGATATAGAGCAGATCGAATACCAGTGAAACTCCATAAATACGGCGCTTCTTTGCAGGCGATATGAAGAGCCACAGAAATATGAGCAGACTGTAGACGGCGAAATAAGCGAAGATGGCGCTTACGTATTCAAATGTCTGGATCGGGAGATCCGTGAAGATTAGCCACCCGAGGCCGCCGGCAAATATGATGATGCGCAGGACAATGAAAGCGACATCGGCAATTTCAACATCTTCTCTGACCTTTTCCCAGTGATAAGAAATTTTATCCAGCAGACTAAGTACCATTTTATGGCTGTATTATAACAACGCTGTCGATTGAATATCACTATCATGGAAGAGGGGCGGGAAACAGTATGCAGTAGGCGGTAAGCAGTAGACAGTAAGCAGCGCTTTGAAGGGTTTGTTAAAAAGTAGCTCAATAGTAGTTTAAAGGTAGTCTAAAAGTAGAGTTTGGAGTTAAGCGATAAGTGGTATATCATTCCGAATCCCCCCGCAGGGGGTGAGGAATCTTAAGTGATTGTAGTGGTAAG
>CAZZGC010000213.1:0-2477 GCA_964653915.1 uncultured Thermodesulfovibrio sp. | reverse complement strand
AGATCGATGAGCATTGCGCTCAGGTCCTCTTTTTTCTTCCCGGAAAGGATAACGACCTCCCAGGGCTGGCTGTTTTTGTAGGAAGGGCTCCATCGGGCGATGTCTATTATTTCGATCAGTGCATCCTGCGGTACAGGCTCTGGTTTGAATTTTCTTATGCTCATTCTGCTTTTAATACATTCGATAGCATCCATCGCTTACCTCCGTTTATTTGATCAGAAATAATTATACAAACAATTTAGTAAAATATCCGCTGGGAAGCGGAAAAGAGTAAGCGGTAAGGAGTAAGCAGTAGGGAGTAGTGGTGCAAAGGCACAAAGTGGCTAAGACACAGGGAACGAGTTAAGATGTTAGGGATGATGGTTGGGTGAAAGGAGGAAGGTTGCAGGGTCACAGGCTCGGAGTTCATACGTCTATTGCCGGTGGCGTTTCGAAAGCGGTGGAACGCGCGGCTGCGCTGCAATGTTCGACCGTGCAAATATTTTCTCACAGTCCGCGCCAGTGGAAAAAAACGCTGATAGCCGGTGACGAAGCAGAGCGGTTTATCAATCTTCGCCGGCAGTATGACATAAAACCTGTCTTTATCCATGCGTCGTACCTGATCAATCTCGCCTCGGGCTCAAAAGAACTGCGGGAGAAATCGACGGACCTTCTAGCATTCGAACTGGATACAGCGAACCTTCTTGGAGCCGAGTATGTAGTTCTTCATCCTGGCAGCGCCTCCGGTCAGAGACCGGCTGATGCGGTCAGGCGTGTCGGCAGGGCGCTCAAGAAGGCGGTATCCGGTTATACAGAGGGGGCCTTGATACTTATTGAAAATACCGCGGGACAGAGGGGGGATATATCGTCTTCAGTAAGAGCATTACGGGATATATTCGACGCATGTCATGGTGAGGGTATAGGCGGAATATGTATAGATACGTGTCATGCCTTTGCGTGCGGGTATGATATTACTGCTGGAGACGGCACACAGCGACTGCTCGATGAGATAGAAGACTATTTCGGGATCGATATGCTCAGGCTCATCCATCTGAATGATTCCAAGAAACCCTGCGGCTCCCGAGTGGACAGGCATGAGCATATAGGCACGGGCTTCATAGGGACCTCCGGCTTCAGGGAGTTTCTCTCGGCGCCGAGGTTGTCAGGTGTGCCACTCATACTGGAGACCCCGAAAAACAGCGAAGACGATGACAGACGCAATCTGGGGATGGTGAGGAAGATATTGAATTCACACAAGTCTGCTGCTGATGACCGGTTCAAGACTTGATACTATACGCCCCTTTTCGAAAATCGTGACCTTACCGGTGCTCTCGGATACGACAACAGCGATCGCGCCTGTCATTTTCGTAATTCCTGCTGCAGACCGATGCCTCGACCCGAGCCCCCTGAGCTGCTTTGTCAGCACGCTCCTTGCATCAAGATGTCGCCCGGCGGCCATAAGTATACCGGACTCTGAAATAACGAATGCGCCGTCGAGCTTTGCGAGTTCCTTGATGCTCTCCACTACTTCTGAGCGGGATATGGCTCTCTCTTTCTTTGCGTAGCCCTTGACCGGATTAAAGACCGCCTGATGGGAGTGACGCAGCACATGTTCTGTGTCACCTATGACGAATATAGTTCCTACCGCCTTTCCCTCGCGACCCAGGGCCCCTATATCAAGTGCGATATCCAGTACCGCCAGAACTGTGCTGAAGGCCGAATGGTGCATTATCGCCCTCGTGTCGAACGGAAACTCCTCTGTCCATGAAAGAGAAAGGTCATGGACGGCGATAGTGTCCAGGTGATTCTTTCCCCAGGGGCCGAGTATACAGGTAACCCGGCTTTCCGTGTCAATTATTTTGTGGAGCACTCCATGGAGAAAGGCGTACTTTATACGTGAAAATCTTGTCTGGTTTCCCGACCAGCACCTGATTACCTCTATGCCCCGGTCACCGAACATGCTGTCTCTGAATTTTATGTCCTTCGGCAGAACGATTACGAACCGGAACTGATCGGGGAAGCTGGTCTTTATAAACCATTTGCATGTCTCCGGGGAATTAAGAAAGATGAAAATGCAATGGCTCATCGTCTCCTGCGCAATGAGGAGGCCCTTTTCTACGAGAATGAATCTCTGGGTTTTATCCCTGACCGCCGGCATTATGGATATAATAATATCATGGAACAGAAAGATTTTTTTGCATTGGTTGGGAAATATGAATAGAATATAAATATGAAAGAAGACCCGATCATGCAGAAGATCTATGCGATTGAATCGGGCAAGCTGCATCTGCCATGCCCGCACAGCGACAGAACGGGGATAAATATTCATGTGGTTATTAAGGATGGTTACTGTTACCGTTCTGACGAATGCCTGGTGATCTGGTGTAAATTCAACCGGCTTCAGACCGACCTTGACTCCTTTCTTTCACTTATCTGGTAATTCGCAGCACCATCCCCTGTTGCAAAAAAATTCCCTGCTATGCTAAATTTTATATTCG
>CAZZGC010000212.1:0-2566 GCA_964653915.1 uncultured Thermodesulfovibrio sp. | reverse complement strand
GTAATAAGCCGCCTTCTCCCGAATCTCGTCGGGACTCTCGTATGTAACGACCTCCCGACCAATTTCGAACAGGGCTTCTATTGATTTCTGATGATCGGTAAGGAGAAATGCGCCGCAGGCAGGAACGTCGAAGACACGCTGATTGACCGCCTCATTCATCTGCAGGCTTGTGGCATTGAAATTTATATAGGAGGCATTGTAAAGATACGGCAGTTCTTTGTAATAGTGAAGAAATGAGCGAAGTCCGATTCTCTTATCATTAATAATCTCTTTCCATCGGCCATCCCCGTATACAACCGGCCTGAATTCCGCTATCTTGCCAATACATGACAGCCTGTAAAACAGAGTGGCCTTCCATATCACGGCGCCCTCGAAATCCGCTTTCTCCCGTAGAGAGAGTGATTCAACGCGTCTACGTAAATCACTCTCCAGCCGCCCGATCGCATCGGATACCGTCATACTCCTGTCAACCATGGCCACGGCTGTTTCATCTATTGCAGGATGGAGGGATTCATCCACCTTGTCACGCCACTCTTCTGCCGGGTCAACCATCGAATTCCCCACGAAGGAGATTTCACTTATGAACCTCTTCAACTTCTTCCTGTGCTTTCCGGAGCGATATGGCCTGAATATAATCTCATCAGCAGCAAGGGGGAGGTATTCCACCTCGCTGAACCCAGCTTCCCGCATCCTGTCAATATACGTGGCATCCCATGTAAACAGAACGACATTGTCCGTGGCATTACTTTCGAACCCGCTCATTATAAGTTCAGGGCTATCCACAAACCACGATGCAACAGGCATATCTATAGAGCTTAGGAACGATGAAAGTGCCCCCCCTTCATCGAAACCGAGATGATTGACAGTCAGCAAAAAGTCCGGTTTTGCATCGATAATTGCACTTATAATCCTTCCTATGAGAGCACCACCATTTTCTCCGGCAAGTTCTATCCTCACAGTGCGGTGCCCCGAAGCCGAGAACGCCTTTTCTACTTCCCGCACAAGGAAGTAATCCGAAGCCATCACTGCAACCGTGCACGTACCGGCTTTGAATTTCGGGTACCTGAGTCTCTCCCATAGCTTGACTGTCTCGCTCCTCTTCAGGGCTGAAAGGACAGGCTGATAGTAAGCCGGGAAGGCGCTTAAAGCTGACTGAAGGCTGAACACCGTCAGCGGTTTCATTCCTCCCCTTATCTGGGCATCGGATATGGCCTTCATGACGTCGCCCGGTGACATGCCGGCGAGCACATGAACGTTCCGGGGCATCGCGGGACCATATTCATGTGCAAGTTCTGACACCCGTGTCGATGCCTCGACTGCGATTATCTCTGCTTCAGGATATCTTGATGAAAACTCAACGATGTGATAGCCGAGGCCGAGGCCGAGAACAACAAGAATACCTTCACCGGAAAAGCAGAAGGCGTCTACTATTGACTTCGCTTCCGCAACAGGGTCATAACGGCTGTGTACAGTCTTCTCATAACCGTCGTCTCCGGTCAGTATAAGAGACTTACTTCCCGTAGGGCAATCTATAATCTTTATTTCTGGATCTATAGTCAAGACCATTTCCCTGATCCCTGTTCCTTAATCCCTGATTTATTATTCATTGGCACCACATGAGAGAATAGCGATATGTTTCAGCACGGGATGAATTATGTAATAAGTTTCGCCATCATGGCTTTCCTGCTTCTTTTCACCGAATGAACCGGTATCCGCGTATCTCCTGACAGCTTCAATAAGAAGGTCGGCTCGCACATACGGATCGTAAATATAATCGATAAGCGTACCGTCATCCGGCCTGGAGTATTCCTTGATCATTATCAGGTCACCCGTGTCTATATTCCTGTCAAAGAAAAAGGCGGATGCACCGCAGCGGTCTTCCTCAAGGATACTGTAATACAGCGTTGTACTACCCCTGAAATCGGGAACTCTTCCGGGGTGAACGTGAAGAAAGCGCTTACCGGTATTCAGAATACCGTCCCTCAAAATCACACCCCCGATGCCCGAATATATGAAATACCTCTCCGGCCGGTTCAGTACGGTTTTAATAACCGTATCGGAGTTCACATCAGTCGAGGGACATATGCTGTATGATATCGCGGCGCGCTCGAGTGTCTCCACAACCGGCTCATGTGGATCAAAATACTTCTCGACAACACCTGAATCCGCCACTTGAGATGCTTTTGTATCTGAATCCCTGCGGGCAATTGCGTGGTCATCTGCAAGCTGTCCCGGGCCGAGTCTGCCGCTCCCATCGTCCATTATTATCACATGTGAGGGGAACAGTTTATTCCTGATGAGAAGCTGTACATACGCCTTCGCCCTTGGAGATGAAGCTATCAGCATGCCAAGGTTTTCTATCCTCATCAGACACCCTTCCTTTTCATCAGTCTCTCTACCGCTTCAAGCTCCAGATGCAATGAGGCAATGGACAAAGCCGTTATATAAATGTCATCTATCCGGTTGCGGACAGAACAGAGCATGTCGTTGATCTTCAGTTGACAGTTCAGAAATTTGAGATTACCAAACTCACGGAAGTACAGACCGAGAGCGGTGCCAAGCAGTA
>CAZZGC010000211.1:0-2573 GCA_964653915.1 uncultured Thermodesulfovibrio sp. | reverse complement strand
ACCCTGCCGACGGTAGTCTTCCCGCATCCTGATTCCCCCACAAGACCAAGCGTCTCTCCATCTCTAATATGAAAGGATACATCATCTACAGCCCTGACCCATCTCTCAGGCCCTGAAAAAAGGCTTCCGGTTACAGGAAAGTACTTCTTCAGGTTCCTCACATTGAGCAAAATGGAGTCAGCCTCCTTCATCAGGACTCCTCACCGGGTGCAACAGGCGCTGCCTTTGTGCGATCAGCCCAGATACGCCTGTCGATCTGATTACTGAAATGGCACGCCGTTATATGACCGGCAGCGATCTCAAGCAGCGGCGGTTCTTCAGTCCTGCACCGCTCTTCCGCGAAGTGGCATCTCGGCCAGAACCTGCAGCCATCCGGGAATGCAAGCGGGTTCGGCACACTGCCCGGAATTACGTATAACGACTCCCGCCTCCTGCCGGCCACGGGAATGGATGTGAACAGGCCGAGCGTGTAAGGATGACGGGGATTGGAGAAGATTTCTCCAACCGGGGCATATTCCACTATCTTCGAGGCATACATGATGGCGATGTGTGATGCCATGCCGGCTACGACGCCAAGATCATGGGTCACCATGAGTATGGACATGCCCATCTCATCCTGCAACTGCCTCATCAGGTCCAGTATCTGCGCCTGTATTGTGACATCAAGTGCCGTCGTCGGTTCGTCCGCAATGAGGAGGTCCGGTTCGCAGGAAAGGGCCATTGCAATCATTACGCGTTGTTTCATGCCCCCCGACATCTGATGAGGATACTCCTTCATGCGTTCTGCAGGAGATGGAATCCCGACCTTTTCAAGCATCCTCACTGACAAGGCCTCTGCATCAGAAGAAGACATGCCCCTATGCAGCGTTATCATCTCCTTGATCTGATCCCCTATCCTGAATACCGGATTCAGAGACGTCATGGGCTCCTGGAAAATCATCCCTATATCATTGCCCCTTATCTTCTCCATTTCACTTTCCGGGAGTCTCAACAGGTCTTTCCCCCTGAATATGATCTCACCCGATGCAATCCTTCCGGGGGGACAACTTATCAGGCGCGGGATGGACATGCAGGTAACGCTCTTGCCGCATCCGGACTCACCTACAAGCCCAAGCGTCGTGCCTTTGCCCAGATCGAGGCTTACACCATCAACCGCCCTCACAGTGCCGTCGTCGGTGTCAAAATAGACCCTGAGGTCCTTTATCTTTAAAATCGTGTCCCGATCATTCATTTCTCCTACCTCTTACCCCATACCCCTTACCACTTACCCCCATCCTCACCTCTTCCTCAATTTCGGATTCAGTGCATCCCGCAGCCCCTCACCGAAGAGATTGAACGATAACACCACTATGAGTATGGATATACCCGGGATGTATGTCAGCCACGGTGCATCAAATATAAACCTTTTGCCGTCGGACAATATATTGCCCCATGTGGCATGAGGCGGCGGCACCCCAAAGCCCAGAAAGCTCAGGCCCGCCTCGGTAAGTATCGCCCCTGCGATTCCGATCGTGGCCGACACAAGTACAGGGGCAACGGCGTTGGGGATCATGTGCCTGAAGATTATGCTCATGTCGGAAATACCCATTGCCTTTGCCGCCGAGACAAAGTCCTGCTCCCGCAGTGACAAAAACTCCGCCCTTACGAATCGCGTGGTCCCCATCCAGCTTGTAAGCCCTATGACGATCATGATGTTGTACATGCTTGCCGGCAGCATCGCCACTATCGTAAGGATCAGAAAGAAGCTTGGGAAACAGAGCATTATGTCGACAAACCTCATAATAAGGGTATCAATTGTAAACGTATCGAACAAAAATAGCCCGGCTAACTTCCCCGGTGACCCGCTGTTCCGGTAAGTGAAATAATGCACCAGCGTCGCAATGAACAGCATTGACGATACTGCCATAGATATCAGGGCTGCGTCTTTCTGTCCCGAGGAAAAAAAGACGGCGGCTATAAAACCTGAGATCAGAAAGAGTGCGTGAATGGATTTGAGCTTTACGTCTCCATAGTAACCAGCGATCCCGCCAAACACGACGCCTATGAAAATCGAGATACCGACAGCAACGAATCCGACAGTAAGAGAAACCCATGACCCCTGCAGCATCCTTGCAAACACATCTCTGCCCAGATCATCCGTACCGAAAATATAAATTCCAAGGGGGGGGACATCCTCCGGACTGATCATAGTACGGTCGGCATGTGAAAAAGGCGGCAGGAGCTTTTCCGCAAGCCGCACCTTCGCGGGGTCGAGTACGGGATTGTCGCCGTAAGTCAGCACAAGCCCGCTTACAGCAACGGCAAAAAAGAGAATGAAGATAACCAGCCCCCACAATGCAAGACTGTTTTTTCTGAAAATCCTCCAGGCCTCTGTAAACCGTGAGACCTCCGGCGCAAGCCCCTGATGGAGATCTTTTATGTCTTGACTGTTGGTCATATTCTATTTTGTGTCATTCCAAATGAGGAACGACTTAACTCACTTAATAACATAAATTTGCAGAAGGTGTGGCGAAAGTCAGTGATAAGGGATAAGTAGTATGTGATAAGTACGTGGAAGATCATTTAATAAAAAC
>CAZZGC010000210.1:0-2610 GCA_964653915.1 uncultured Thermodesulfovibrio sp. | reverse complement strand
ATGACAATCTTTTCCCGCCCTTCCCGCCATACATCTTATTATTAATATCCTTTATCCCTGATCCGGGCCACGCCTTCTGCGATTTTATGAATAAAGTGCCTGCAAGTCTGACAAGTACTGATCAGAGATTGCACCTTTTCTGTGCCGCATCGAGATCATAAACGAACTGTCTGACATGGTGACGGAAAAAACTCTTGATGTCATTCCAGTCGACTACATTCCCTTCCGTATATTTCGGATCAGGATCAGCATCCGCATCCGTGAAGTATACGAACGCCTTGCCGAGATGGACCGGATTGATTCTCTCCTTTCCAAATCTCCTGACCATGTTTTCAGCAATTAAATGAAACGGGATCTTCTGCAGAATAAAGTAGAGGTCCACGAAATCACGCTTTGTCCCTCGCTGCCCCATTATTGCGATAACTTTCATGGAGGCGATATCCAGGATTCCCGCGACTCTGATTCCTGCAACATCGGTCACCTCATCGGCAAAAGGATAATCATATCTGAAGACTGAAAACTTTACATCTTCGATGCTCGCGATCAACTGGTTACTCGTTTCCGAAAGAATACGATATGAAAAACCGGTCTTCTGAATATGTGATATCAGGTTGTCTACAAATCCTCCCGCAGCCGAAAAAAAATCGAGATCGACCGAAATACGGTGCCCCAGATGGAGCGCAAGGGCCGTTCCCCCCGCCAGAACCACTTCGATTTCAGACAGGGCATCCTTCAGGGCTGACAAAACCATCCAGCCTTTTTCAGGCAGACATTCTTTATGCGGCATGTTCATCAAACCACAACTCCCAGAAATTTCTTGATCTGTCCGTGATCTTCCGGCTCATTCTCATAACATCCATTATCTGCTGTGTGGTATAAACTCTCTGCAGCCACTTCACCGCCCCAAGATCACCTAATTCCAGAACCCTTTCAATAATGTATCTGGCATTTTCCTTCAGATGCACTTTGTCAGGGTCCACATCCCAAAATAGATACCATAGCCGTTCCGGGATGGATAATACAGCCTTGTTCTCCTCAATTATCCTTTTGATATCAGGATCATTTGCCGACCCGAGATATTTGTGAATCACCTTTTTGCCCTCCCTCCAGGCATGGTAGGCGTAAAGATTTCCACCGATTTTTTTTGTTATTATAGCCATGCTTTAATTTATCACACTTTGTTTACTAATTCAATATTGACCTGCCCCTGCTTACTTATCCTACTTACCCTATATAATTCATGAATCGGGCCGTCCGGAGGGGGATACTATGAGTATGTAGTATGAGGTAAGTCAAAGGAAGCTGGTTTTATGAATAATCAAGGATAGGGGGTAAGCGGCAAGTGAGCTGCTGCTTCTACTCCACTATATCAAGCTTGATGCCAAGCTCGCGGAGCTGCTTTTCATCCACAGTTGAGGGGGCGTTGCTGAGGGGGCAGACAGCCTTCTGTGTCTTGGGAAATGCGATTACGTCACGGATGGAGTGCGCCCCGGCCATTATCATGACGAGCCGGTCGAGACCGAGAGCGATTCCACCATGCGGAGGCGCGCCGAACTGCAGGGCCTCGAGGAGAAAACCGAACTTCTCGTCAGCCTCCTCCTTCTGGATATTCAGAAGCTGAAACATCCTGTCCTGAACGTCTTTCTTGTGGATACGGATGCTGCCGCCGCCTATCTCATAACCGTTCAGGACGATGTCATAGGCCTGAGCATTAATAGTGGAGAGTTTAGAGTCCGGAGTCTTGAGTTCAGACGCATCAACACCGAAAAAGTCTTCCATGTCCTCTTCCCGGGGGGATGTGAAGGGATGGTGCATGGCCTCGAACCTCTTTTCATCAGGGTTCCACTCAAAGAGAGGAAAGTCCGTTATCCAGACAAATCTGTAAATATCCTCCTTAATCAGATCAAGCCGTTTTGCCATCTCGTTTCTGAGCCTTGCAAGGCAGTCATTGGCGATATCCGCTTTATCCGCAACAAACAGCATCAGGTCTCCTGCCTCTGCACCGAGCCGGTCAGCCAGCGCACGAAGCGACTGCTCAGGGAAAAACTTGGCGATGGGCGATTCGAAGCCGTCCTTGACCTTGATCCATGCCAGCCCCTTTGCCCCGTATCCCTGCACCTCTTTTGTCAGGTCATCCAGTTCCTTTCTTGAATAGCCCGCAAGCCCCCTGGCGGAAAGTCCCTTGACTATCCCGCCCTTCTCAACGGTATCCAGAAAAACCTTGAAGGAAGAGTCCCTTACTATATCGCTGACGTCGTGCAGCTGAAGATCGAACCTAAGATCCGGTTTGTCAGAGCCGTATCTGTCTATCGCCTCACGGTAGGGAAGCCTCTGGAAAGGCTCTTTCATAGCGATACCCATCACGTCGCGAAAGACCGATTTGATCATCTCTTCGGTCAGGAACATCACATCGTCCATCTTCACGAATGACATCTCTAAATCGACCTGGGTGAACTCCGGCTGACGGTCGGCCCGGAGGTCTTCGTCCCTGAAGCATTTGACTATCTGATAATAACGCTCCATGCCGGATATCATCAGTATCTGCTTGAAGATCTGCGGCGACTGCGGAAGGGCAAAGAAGTGACCGGGATTGGTCCTGCTCGGGACGAG
>CAZZGC010000209.1:0-2649 GCA_964653915.1 uncultured Thermodesulfovibrio sp. | reverse complement strand
GTGGGCGAGGACAGTGCCCACGGCCTCGGTGACCGGTATGGTCGTGGCCGCTATTATATTTGATGATTCACTATTGCCGGTTTCACACATTACGGGAGCTCCCTCCTTATGAATTAGTCTTCTTATTCACAAATTTCCCGGAGGCGTGGCGAAAAAAAATATTGGCGATACCTTAGCCGAATACCAGAAGATAGAATCTGTAAGTTCCACCGTTCCATGTTCCACGCTAAGCGTCTCCATTAATCCCATCGCGTTCAAGATTTTTTTGAGCCATTCCTCCAGGGATAAAACAATTGCGTGAATAATGTGGGTTAGAAAAATATTGCATGGTACGTCTCGTACCTTCAAGCCCGTAGTGAATAAGAAGTCCCGCGGCAAACCCGATCGTCAGGTTGTGGAGGATGAATCCGGTGACTGCGACCGAAAGGGCGATCAGGACGGCTGTTTTGTCATGCATTATATCCCTTACAAACAATGAGTGCTGAATACCCACATAGCAGAGCAGGGCCCCAAGGATGCCTTCGGGAAAGGCTGAGACTATCGACAGTATGGACCTGCCGAAAAAGATGGCAAGTATGACGAGTGTGAATCCGATTATATAGCCCGAGCGTTCGCCTGAGGCACCAAATTTTCTGTGCGCCGTCAGCCCCCCGCTTCCGTGGCACATGGGAGCGCCGCCCATGATGCCGGACACTATATTTGCGACGCCCATGCTCATGGGTATGTTTCTGAAACCGAGTTTGGCGGCCCTCTCTCCGTAAAGCAATTTCCCTGTTGCTTCGGTCGCTACTATTGCATTGCCGAAGGTAAGCGCTATCTGCGGAATCACGAGCGTCCAGAACCCGGTCATCATCGCATCCGCGGATGGCAGAGCCGGCTGAGGAATGATCCAGCCTGCATGGAAGCCCGTGATGTTTGCGGCGACCATGATCACGGCTATCAGCATTATGGGAATGAGGGGCGGCACACTCCTGAACCTGAATATTGTAAGGGCAAGGATAGCCGCTGCAGTCAATGCGAGTGACCGATCCGGGATCATGAGGTCGAGCGATTTTTCGATCAGAATTAGCCCGAGGCCAAGTTGTATACCCCTTACGACCGATACCGGGAAGATGGCGCCCAGCCGAACGCTGAGACCGCTGATGGATATGAATATAAGGATTATCCCCATGACTATGCCTGCCGCATTGATGACATCAAAGCCGAGTCCGGTTGCTATAGCAATGGCGGACATCGCCTTCAGTGGCTGAACCGGCATAGTTATCCTGAAGTAGCGTGCCGAAAGAATGTAGAACAAGCCTGCCATCAGAAACAGAGAGGTTGGATTGAATCCGTTTTTAGCAATTAGTGCTATGGCCAGCGGAAGCAGCACCCCGATGTCGCCGAACGCGCCAGAGATGTCCCAGAGAATCCGCCTGATTGAAGCAGATCTGGAATTATCGTTCTTACTTAGTTGCATAACGCTAAAGAAATAAAAATGTTATCTTATGCTGTTGCCGCTGCCGAAGATTTCGAGGAATCTCAGGTCAAGCAGCTCATTTATGCCGCGTTCCAGTTTTTCGTATTTTTGCAAAAGATCTCTGGCCTCTCCGGTAAGGGTGGCGCCGCCGCCGTTCCTGCCGCCGGCATGCCGCTCTACGAGCCTGATTCCAATGCGTTTTTCCATGTTCTGAATGTAGCTTAGTGCCTTTCGATAAGAGATCCCCAGACTTTTTGCCGCCCTGTTGATCGAGCCGGTCTGTTCTATTTCTCTGAGCAGGGCATCTCTCCCGCTGCCGAAGACGGCTTCTCCGTCTACTTCCAGCCAAATCTTAGATCGGACTTCCATGTTTTCGTTATATCATATATGTCATAACGATGTCAAGGGATACGGCAGACGATAGATATGGGGAAAAGGGTTATTGGTGGTCAGAGGCAGCAAGGCTCACTGTACTCTGTGTTCTGTACTCTGTGTTCTGTACTCTGTGTTCTGTACTCTGTGTTCTGTGCTCTGTGTTCTGTCTTCAGCTCAGGTGTAGTAGCCATCTCCTGCACAGGCCCTGCAGAGAGTCTTTCCATTTTTCTGCAGATCCCGGCTGTCCTGGACATGCTCGCCGCATTCGTCACATACGACACGCCTCTTTGGCCGGCCCGGCATGTCTTCATCAGGGATGTTGACGTTCACTTCTTTCCAGAGGAATAACTCCTCATCTGGCATCACTTTGTATGCCTCTAACTGGCATTTGTATTTATCTTCTATTTCAGGGAAATAGTTCTTTGCATTCTCCTTTGCCTCTTCTTTTGCAAAGAGCCGTATCGCCTTTCCGCTTTCAAGATTGACGAAGGTTGCGGCCATTTTGCCGAAGTCCTTAAACTTCAGCGACCGCTTGCCGAGGCTGCATCCTGTTACAGATTGAATGGCGTCCGTAGCGCAACGGTCTATCTCGACATATACGACCAGCTTTTTCCTGTCAGAGCCCTTCGGGTCTTCTATTCCCGCAAGACGGAGTCCGAGCATGCTCAGACGTACGCCGAGCACCTGGCCGGGGCACAGGTGGCCGTGAGTTTTTACGGATTCTTCAAGTAGCGTTTCGAATTTCTGTTTGTTCATGATTAATATATTACATCATGCCTGTCCAAAATGGACAAAACAAGCAGGCTGAATTTATT
>CAZZGC010000208.1:0-2676 GCA_964653915.1 uncultured Thermodesulfovibrio sp. | reverse complement strand
TAAATGGTTCATATTCAATTATTATTTCTTCCCTTTTTCCCCTTATAAAATGCTAACCCCTTCTTCGCTATCAACGGAAACAGTCCCAGAATCACAAACGATATAATCAGGCCGGGAGAAAGTATCCCGCCTAAGGAATCTATCTTTGCCAGTTCCTTCCCCGCATTTACATACACTATCGTTCCGGGCAACATTCCGATCTGAGACACCCACAGAAATGTCAGAAGCCGTATCTTTGTCAATCCCATCACAAGGTTTATTAACCAGAACGGAAATACCGGGATGAGCCGCAAGGTAAACAGATAAAAGGCCCCCTCTTTCTCTATGCCTGCATTTACCGTCTTCAGCTTGTCCCCGAACTTCCCCTGCACCCAGTCCCGGAGAATGAAACGTGAGACAAAGCATGCAAGTGTGGCACCGATTGTGCTCGCGAACGAAACTACAATCGTACCGGTGACAAGGCCGAACAGTGCGCCGCCCGCGAGTGTCATGATCGCGGCTCCGGGAAGCGACAGTGAAGTCACAAGTATATATATAAAAGAATATGCCGCTATTACGGCGATTGCATGTTCGCTGTACATCTGCTGAAACCCTGCCTGCGACTCCTTGATGTAAGACAGGGTCAGATAGTCCCCCAGATTAAATATCCTGAACAGGGCAACCAGCCCGATAATAATGACTATAATAATAATTTTATTGATATGTGTTCTTTTCATATGAAAAATTAGTCACCAGCTATGAGCACCCGGCATCCCGCCTTTCTCGCCTTTCTTCTTTACTCCTCCCTGACTTTCACAGAATCCTCATAAACTATAAAAGTCATCATCCCTCCCGGATAAATATGTTCGTTGGTTACGTGATTCAGGCTGTGGCAATGAAACGGCCATATTCCCGGATTATCGGCTTCAAGTATAATATCAACTCTCTTTGCCGGCCCAATCCCTACAGTATCTATCAACTGCGGCTCATCTACATATGAACCGTCCCTCGCCACGACCCGGAACCGGTGTGAGTGAGTATGCATGAAGTGAGACTGGTAGCCGACATTTATGAACCTTATCCTGATTTTTTCCCCCTTCCTGACGAATATCGGTTCCGTAAAGGGAAAAGACCGTCCGTTTATCGTAAAACCATCATATACATCGTTATGCGGAAGATATGTCTTTGGATACCAGTCCCTCTTTGAAGGGGTCCCGCCCGGATGCTTGTGCTCAGGCTCAACACCCTCATGTATAGTCATTACACCATGATCTCCATGTCCAGGCATCTGCATCTGTCCTTCATGAACATGTGCATGTTTGGTCGGGATCTCATCAAGAATCATGATATACTCCCTGTCGTATTCAAGCTTTTCTTTTTTCGGATCAACAATGAACGCCCCGAACATACCCATATCCACATGATGTGCGCTGTCCACATGGCAGTGGTACCAGTTCGTGCCTATGTTATCCGCCGTGAATTCATATACATATGAATCGCCCTTTTTTACCGGTTGCTGCCCTATATAAGGAACCCCGTCTGCCTCCATGGATTTCCGCTGTCCGTGGACATGAAACGTATGTTCTCCGCTGCTGTCATTTTCCAGGATAACTCTTACCCTGTCTCCCTCTTTGACGCGGATGGTAGGGCCGGGAATTATTCCGTTGAAACCCCACCCCATCAGGGACTTGCCCGGAAATATCTCATAGCCGACATCCTTTACAGTCAAACGGAATACCTTGATTGTCTGCCCGTTTTCTTCGACTATCCCGGGATTGAGCTCTTTGAGAGGGTTCCTGCTGCCAAGCACTATCTCATCTCCTGCAGGAGTTTTTGCCTTCAAATAAGACTGCTTGGCGGCAGCGCTTACATAGGGGAAATCAAAGACTACTTTATCTTCTTCATCTGCCCAGTTTATCCTGACTCCGATCTGCCAGTGTCCTCCCATCGCAAGAATAACATCTTCAACAGTGTAAAGGCCGTTTCCCTTTTCGATCACCTTCGGGCTGGTAAAAGAGCCGCCTTCCATCCCCGGCATCCATAGTGTGACCACGATCTCTGCATTAGTGACATCCCTGTCCCGTTCCTCATGAATGACAAGATCGAAAGTATTGCTTCCTACAACAAGGCGGTTCCCGGGGATTGCCATTTCGACACTGAATCTACCCTTTTCTGTGACGAGAATCTGGCTCTCAGGCAGATGTTTAGTAAATTTTCTGCCACCCTTTTCGATATACTGATGTTCGTCCTGGTGACCATCTCCTCCTTCTTTTATACCAGTTGAAGCACAGCCTGTAATAAAAAAGGCCGTAACCAATAAGACAACAGCTTTATTCATTTGCAGCTCCTTTATATGGGCAGGTGTTTAATATTAACTCCCGGTTCCCGAAAAACATATGATAACTGTCATACGTTAGAATTAAGTGGTAAGTGATAAGTGACCGGTTTGTGAATTTTTCGGGATAACGATATCATCAAATACAATCATAGCCTAAAGATGAAAAAGCGTATGTAAGAGCCCTTACATGACTTTCACACATATTCCAAACAACTACTCGGCGAACTCCGGCGGAGCACTGAGGGTATGCAAAAAAGCCTCAAGATCATCGAGTTCATCATCTGTAAGATCACCATGTACCAGTTCCGGGCGTCTTTTTTCAGGAGACAGATCCCTGTAAAACCTGAGAACATCCTTAA
>CAZZGC010000207.1:0-2863 GCA_964653915.1 uncultured Thermodesulfovibrio sp. | reverse complement strand
GGATGCCGCCATAGCGGATATCAAGAAAAAGTTTAATCTAACTGACGAGGCATTCCTGGCGTCCCTCCGCTCCGAAATGCTCAGTATGAAAGAATACAGAAATCGCCTGAGGGAGCAGATTCTCCTTCAGAAGGTCATAAATTTCGCGGTTAGGGCCTCGGTAGTTGTGCCTGATGAAGAGATTGAAAGTTATCTGAAGGAACACGAGAAGGAATACGGCGGTAAGGAAAAGCTGCGGATTAGGCAGATATTCTTCTCTGCTCCGGGGGACGGGCAGGCACGCAAGAAGCTTCTGGAGAAGGCGGATCAGATATATCGCCGGATAGTGGCCGGTGAGGATTTCTCAGCGCTTGCAAAGTTGTATTCTGAAGGCCCGGCCAGGGAGTTCGGCGGGGATATCGGCTATATAAGCCGTGGCTCGGCGCTGAAAGAGCTGGAAGATACGGCGCTCGCTCTTAAGGTTGGTGAAGTCAGCAGGCCCTTCTGGAGCCGTGCAGGTCTGCATATAATAAAGCTCGAGGAGCGACTGCAGGGCGGGGATGCAGCCCGTGTTAAGGAGAACATAAAAAAGATGCTTTCGAGGAAAAAGTTCGAAGAGCAGTATCATAACTGGATATCTCAACTGAGAGAAAACGCGAACATAGAGATTAAGCTGTGAGCTGCTGAAATAAATTTCCCCCGGGAGCAAATAGTACCGGAAGGATCAGGGAAAGTTAAGGAGTGCGGAAATGATAGAAAACCGAATCAGAGATGGTCTTACATTTGATGATGTCTTGCTCGTTCCCGCAAAATCGAGTATTTTGCCGACCGAAGTTGACGTAAGCACCCGGCTGACAAACCGCATCCGGATAAACATCCCTCTGCTCAGCGCGGCTATGGATACGGTCACTGAGGCACGGCTTGCGATAGCGATCGCCAGAGAGGGGGGGATCGGTATAATCCACAGGGCCATGCCGCTTGAGAAACAGCTCGCGGAAGTGGATAAAGTGAAAAAGTCTGAAAGCGGCATGATCGTAGATCCCATCACCATTCAGCCTCATGAGAAGATATCGAAGGCCCTTGCGATCATGGAGAGATACAGGATATCGGGCGTTCCCATCACAAAGGGCAATAAACTGGTGGGCATACTCACAAACAGGGATCTCAAGTTCGAGACAAATTTTGAAAAGAAGGCCTCAGAGGTAATGACCAAAAAAGGTCTCGTTACCGCGCGGGAAGGGATCACTCTTGAAGAGGCAAAAGAGATACTGCACAAGCATAAGGTAGAAAAACTTCCCATAATAAAAAGAGACAAGACTCTTGTAGGGCTCATCACCATCAAGGACATAGAAAAGAAGATCAAGTATCCTCTGGCATGCAAGGATGAACTGGGCAGGCTCAGGGTCGGCGCCGCTCTGGGCGTTGGAAGTGACGCTGTCAAGCGGGCTGTCGCCCTCGAAAAGGCCGGTGTTGATGTGCTCGTTGTCGATACGGCACACGGTCATTCAAGGCGTGTTATTAATACCGTGAAGGAACTGAAGAAGAAGATCAGGGAGGCTGATATCATAGCGGGTAATGTGGCGACAGCCGAAGGAACAAAGGACCTGATAGATGCCGGGGTGGATGCGGTCAAGGTCGGAGTTGGACCGGGATCGATCTGTACTACGAGAATCATTGCCGGTGCCGGCGTGCCTCAGGTGACCGCCGTCAATGACTGTGCCGCCGTTGCCGATGCCGCCGGGATTCCGGTCATAGCCGATGGCGGAATCAAGTTCTCCGGAGATATAACCAAGGCGATCGCGGCCGGGGCGAGCGCGGTGATGATCGGCGGGCTTTTTGCCGGAACAGACGAAAGCCCTGGTGAGCTGATACTGTTTCAGGGCAGGACATACAAGGTGTATCGCGGAATGGGGTCACTGGGTGCCATGGAGTCCGGCAGCAGAGACCGTTATGCCCAGGAGTCTGTGGAGACAAAGAAGCTCGTCCCGGAAGGAGTAGAAGGAAGGGTGCCTTATAAAGGGCCCGTCTCTGCAAGCATACATCAGCTTGTGGGAGGGCTCAAATCCGGAATGGGCTACTGTGGCGTCAAGAGTATAGAAGACCTGCGCAGGAAGGCAAAGTTCATAAAGATAACCCCGGCAGGCCTTAAAGAGAGCCACGTTCATGATGTCACGGTAACGAAAGAGGCGCCGAATTACAGGCTGGATTAAGTCAGTGATAAGGGATAGGGATTAAGGGGTAAGTTAGAGGTTGGAATTTAAAGAAAAGATACTCATACTTGATTTCGGTTCGCAGTACACTCAGCTGATCGCGCGCCGCGTTAGGGAACAGAAGGTATATTCAGAGATATTTCCCTGTACGGTCTCTGTCGATAAGATCAGGGAGTTCAAGCCCAGAGGGATAATCCTATCGGGCGGCCCGGCGAGGGTTACTCAGAAAGATGCGCCCCGGGTGAGCCGGGAACTGTTCGAGCTCGGCATTCCTCTCCTTGGGATATGCTATGGAATGCAGCTTATGGCTCACAGCCTCGGAGGCCGGGTAGGCAGGGCTGTAAAACGCGAGTACGGACGGGCAGAACTCATTATTGACGATGATACAGATCTGTTTAAAGGCATCAAAAGGAGAGGCAGGAGTGGGGACTCAAAACTCTTAACTCAAAACTCTATAGTTGTCTGGATGAGCCACGGCGACAGAATTCAGAAATATCCGCGCGGTTTTGAGCCGATCGCGCATACGGACAACTCGCCCATCGCTGCGATGGCCGACAAGTCCAGGAAGTTTTATGCCCTTCAGTTTCATCCTGAGGTAGCTCATACCGACAACGGTACAAAGATTCTCCGCAACTTCGTCTTTAATATCTGCCGCTGCAAGCCCAAGTGGACCA
>CAZZGC010000206.1:0-2901 GCA_964653915.1 uncultured Thermodesulfovibrio sp. | reverse complement strand
CGCATTCAAAAGCAGGATATCATTCTTTATAGCAATGGTACATATTCTATTTAATAGTACGAAACGGACCGCAAGATCTAAATCCCGGCAAAGCCGGATAACTCTATCATGAGACTGTCAGTTGTTGTACCTGTGCATAATGAAGCGGAAAACATCGAAACCCTATCGTATGAGATCTGCCTTCAGCTTGATGTTAGACATGATTTTGAAATAATCATTGTTGATGACGGCAGTACGGACAGCACCAGATTCATTCTTGAAAATCTTGTTCATAAAATTCCGATGTTTCGATTTATATGTCATCGGCAAAGATACGGGCAGAGCGCCGCCCTCTTCACAGGCATCAGCAATGCCCTCAATCCCGTGATCATAACCCTGGACGGCGATGGCCAAAATGATCCTCGTGATATCGAGCGTTTGCTGAAAGTCTATGAAACTATGTCCGAGCGTTCCGGCAATCTGATGGTTACAGGCTATCGTCGCCTGAGGCGGGACTCGCTCCTGCGAAGGTTTTCATCCAGAATCGCTAATGCAATAAGAAGCAATCTGCTGAATGACGAAACGCCTGATACCGGGTGCGGGTTGAAGATATTCCCGCGGGATCTGTTTCTTTCTCTCCCGTCATTTGATCATATGCACCGGTTCCTGCCTGCACTGGTTAAAAGGGCAGACGGGGAAGTCGTATCAGTAGAAATATCCCATAAGCCGCGAAAGTTCGGCGAGTCACACTACGGTACGCTGGACAGGCTGATGCCCGGCATAATCGACACGATGGGTCTCATCTGGCTTTTGAAACGTCCGATAAATCCGGAAATAGAAAGGATCGGTTTTAGAAATGAACATTAGTATACTCTGGCTTGCAGTCGGCTTTCTTGGCCAGACATTATTCTCCGCCCGCTTTCTGGTGCAATGGCTTTACAGCGAGCGTAAAAAACGGAGCATGATTCCCGTAGCCTTCTGGTACCTGAGTATAGCAGGAGGCATGACCCTTTTGAGCTACGCCATTTACAGAAAAGACCCGGTCTTCATTCTCGGCCAAGCCACCGGCGTATTTATCTATCTGCGAAATCTATGTTTCATACGTCGGGAAAGGAGAAGTCTTGCACGGGGGCAAAAGTGAACCGGAACCAGCGAACCTCTGGATTCTCCCGTACCTGACTCTCGTTGCTGTCTCGCTGCTTGCACGGCCGTTGATGCCTATAGACGAAACCCGTTATGTATCCGTCGCATGGGAAATGTGGCAAAGTAAAAATTTCCTTGTACCTCAACTAAATGGTATGCCATACAGTCACAAACCTCCACTTCTTTTCTGGCTGATCAACATGGGATGGTTCCTGTCAGGCGTCAACGAACTGAGCGCCCGCCTCGTAGGACCATTCTTCGGTCTGTGTAATCTCTTCCTTACTGCATATCTTGCCCGCCGTCTTTGCCAGGGAAAACGCCCGGCTGCCCCGCTTGCCCCCTTTATACTCCTGTCTTTCCCTTTATGGGCCCTATTTTCAACTCTTACCATGTTCGATATGGTTCTGACATTCTTTGTGCTACTTGCTTCAGTTGGTCTCTTAACTGCCTCTGTGAAAAGAGGCGTCTCCGGATGGATCATTTCGACCGTATCAATCGGTTTCGGACTTCTGGCCAAGGGCCCTGTAATGCTGATATATATCGTGCCCTTCGGGCTCCTCGCTCCCTGGTGGATAACAGGTGAAGGGGGAATACTACCGAGAGGATGGTACGGGAAATTCTTTTTGTCCATAACCGGAGGAATAGCAGTTGCTCTGCTATGGGCTCTGCCGGCGGCCAATGCCGGCGGCACTGATTATGTACAGGGAATTCTGTGGCACCAGACTGCAGGCCGCATAATAAAATCTTTTTCCCACAGGCATCCTTTATGGTGGTATCTTCCTCTAATGCCCCTTGTCCTGTTCCCATGGTCTTTCACCTGGTACATATGGAAGGGGATCAAAAGGGTCACCCCGGACAGGGGGACAAAGGCATGTCTCAGCTTGATTGTACCTCCATTCATAATCCTGTCTCTCATAAGTTGCAAACAGATACACTACTTACTGCCTGTCCTTCCCCCTGCGGCTATTCTTGTAGCAAAAATCATTCATTCTATTAAGAGGCCTTTGCCTCACAGGTTCCACCGGCCTGTTGCAACGCTATTTATAGTAACCGGGTTTTCACTGATCTTCATACCTTCGCTGAAGGCAGGATCAGCTGACATACCTGTAATAAAAGACGTTGGATATTGGAGTATATTAATGTTCTCAGCAGGTATTATTCTGTTTCTTTGGAGGCCTGACAATATCAATAAATCCGTTATGAGCAGCTCTTTTGCAGTTTCAGCTTTCCTGATATTGATTCTGATAGGTCCATTTCGCTCGATAGCTCCTGCATATGACGTCTCGAAAATGGCGACCAGAATAGCAGATGTCCAGAAGGCCGGCAAAAAGATAGCCCATTACAGAAAATATCACGGGCAATACCACTTCGCAGGCCGGTTGGAGACACCTTTGAAGGAACTTAACAACCGTGATGAGCTTGCAGAATGGATTAGCCGGAATCCGGAGGGCTATGTAGTTACTAGCTCATCAAGACATCTACGTGCCTCTGCCGAAACAGGACCAGAGTATGCACACCCGTTCAGAGGGCGGTGGGCTGAACTCTGGAAAGCAAAGGCGATCGCCCGGATTCCGGAGATAATAGGACACTTATAATCTCCAATCCTCTATAATTAACTATCTGTATGAGCACATACATACTGATGAAGATCCTCGAATCCGCGCCTGCGAGGTTCGACCTCGGCATCAGGCTGCTGACGCTAGGTCAAATCGATCATGCCTATGACCGCCTCGCATCTCATATTGAACAAGGATGGAAAGTGCTTGATATAGGCTGCGG
>CAZZGC010000205.1:0-2937 GCA_964653915.1 uncultured Thermodesulfovibrio sp. | reverse complement strand
GATCCGGTTGATTTTTCGCCACTATTATCTTACTCTTTATAGGATTACGCAACCGGAAATCAAATAATATGCTTGACATAAGATTCGTTAGAGAAAATCCCGACACAGTACGCGATGCCCTGCTCCGCAGAGGAGAAGCCCCTGCGCTCCTTGATGAAATTCTCGATATCGAACAGAAACGGCGTGACATGCTTCGCGCTGTCGAAGACAGGAGGCAACAGCGCAACAGCATATCCCAGCAGATCGGAAAGCTGAAGCAGGAGGGCAAGGATGCCTCCGGCATAATGGCCGAAGCAAAGAAGATATCCGACGAGATAACCGGCATGCAGGAGGAACTGCGTACTCTCGAAGAAGGCATGATGCAGCGGCTCCTGATGATCCCGAACATTCCCCATGAGGGTGTGCCGGTCGGCAGGGACGATACCGAAAATGTCGAGATACGAAGATGGGGTGAGACACCTTCCTATCCCTTTGAGCCCAAAAACCATTGGGACATTGGAGAGGGCCTGGACATCCTTGATTTCGAGCGCGCCGGCAAGATAGCAGGTTCCCGCTTTGTCATAAACAAGGGCGCCGGGGCAAGACTCGAGAGGGCGCTGATGAATTTCATGCTCAATCTGCACACAAAGGAGCACGGCTACACCGAAATACTCCCACCCATACTCGTGAATGAAGACTCGATGACCGGGACAGGGCAGCTGCCGAAGTTCGAAGAAGACCTGTTCAAGGAGACCTCTAAAGGTTTCTATCTTATACCGACAGCGGAAGTGCCTGTGACCAATATCCATCGCGATGAGATACTGAATGAAGATGACCTTCCCATATACTACACAGCTTATACTCCGTGCTTCCGCAGGGAGGCGGGGTCGCACGGGAAGGATACACGTGGCATGATACGCCAGCATCAGTTCAACAAGGTTGAGCTGGTGAAATTCGTAAAGCCGGAAGATTCATATAATGAGCTGGAATCTCTGACAGCGAACGCCGAAGAGGTGCTGAAGAGGCTCGGCCTGCATTACAGGGTGGTATCCCTCTGTACCGGTGATCTTGGTTTCTCCGCCGCTAAAACATACGACCTTGAGGTGTGGTTCCCTGCCCAGCAGAAGTTCAGGGAGATATCCTCCTGCTCCAACTTCGAGGCCTTCCAGGCCCGAAGGGCCGGGATACGATTCAGGCGCACAGGAAAAAAGGGCACCGAGTTCGTGCACACACTGAATGGTTCCGGCCTCGCCATTGGCAGGACATGCGCGGCCATTTTAGAAAACTTTCAGCAGGAAGACGGATCAGTGATAGTGCCCGAGGCATTGAGAGACTATATGGGCACAGACATCATCACGAAGCGCTGAGACCCCTGACCCTCTCTCTTGCGATCGCCACCATAAGTATCGATACCGCCGCCGGAGTAACACCGGGGATCCTGCTCGCCTGCCCGAGGCTAACCGGCCTGACCTCCTCAAGCTTTTCAACTATCTCACGCGACAGGCCGTTTATCCCCCTGTAACTGAAGCCGTCGGGGATCCTCGTATCCTCCATTTTGCGAAACCTTTCGGCCTGTTCGGCCTGTTTGCGGATATAGCCTCTGTATTTGGTCTGAATCTCAACCTGATTTATGACATCTGCTGACAGCTTAATGTCAGGGGGGGCAAGTAACGCAATGTCGGTGTAACGCACCTCCGGTCTCTTCAGAAGCTGGTACAATGAGGTGCTCTCCCGTATAGGCGTCCCGCCCAGCCTTTTGAGTACGGGGTTAGCAGATTCCGGCTTTAGCCTTGCTGACCTGATGCGCTTCAGCTCGCCTGCAACGGACTCCTTCTTTTCGAGAAAGATCGCATACTGCTCTTCACTGACCAGACCGAGTGCACGGCCCCTGTCCATTAACCTCAGATCAGCGTTATCCTGTCGCAGCAGCAGCCTGTACTCTGCCCGCGATGTAAACATTCTGTATGGCTCGCGGGTGCCGCGTGTCACGAGGTCGTCGATGAGCACCCCTATATATGCCTCATCCCTTCCGAGTATCAAAGGCGCTTCTGCCTTCAGGCTCAGTGCGGCGTTGATTCCGGCCATCAGTCCCTGGGCCGCAGCCTCTTCATACCCTGACGTGCCGTTTATCTGCCCCGCAAGAAAGAGTCCGCCGATTATCTTGGTCTCGAGCGACGGCTTGAGCTGGGTCGGATATACGAAGTCATATTCTATGGCATACCCGTACCTGTTTATTTTTACATTTTCAAGGCCCTTAATAGAATGAACAAATGCCTCCTGCACATCACGGGGCAGGCTCGTCGATATTCCGTTTGCGTAGTATTCGTCACTGTCGATCCCTTCGGGCTCTAAGAAGATCTGGTGACGGGGCCGTTCGCTGAACTTCACGACCTTGTCCTCTATGGAAGGGCAGTACCTCGGCCCTATTCCCACAATCCTGCCGCCGTAAAGCGGCGAACGATGAAGGTTCGACTCGATGATGCGGTGAGTCTCTTCATTCGTATATGTAACGTAACAGGGCAACTGCGGATTGGTGATCTCCTTCGTAAAAAGCGACATGGCAGGCGGCGGATCATCGCCCCCATGAACGTCCATCACCGAAAAGTTTATGCTGTCTCTGTCGAGGCGTGGCGGCGTCCCGGTCTTCAGGCGGCCGAGTTGCAGTCCGGCCGCTGCAAGGCTGGCCGGGAGATTGAGCGACGGGGGTTCACCTGCCCTGCCTGCAGGATAATTCTCCTCTCCGATATGTATAAGGCCGTTCAGAAATGTGCCTGTCGCCACGATGACTGCAGCCGCGCTATATATCTGTTCGGTCGTTTTCACACCTCGCACCCTGCCGCCGGAGATGAGAATATCCTCGATCATCTCCTGAACGATCGAAAGCCTTTCCTGTGCTTCAAGCGCCTTCCTCATATGATGCCTGTACAATGCCCTGTCTGCCTGAACACGGGTCGCCCA
>CAZZGC010000204.1:0-2984 GCA_964653915.1 uncultured Thermodesulfovibrio sp. | reverse complement strand
ATAATAATACGATGGATTCCACCTTTAAAAAAGTACATTCCGAGATACAGAGGGGAATGAAGCTGTCCCGGTGCCGCAAATGCGGCTGCATGAGGGGGACGCTCGAAAACCTCAAGGCATCCCTGCCCACTCTCAGGCTTAAGGATGCGCGCGAGCTGCTGAAAAGTGTCAACGAGTGGTACGAGCAGCTCGAACCGCAGGCGTATCCATGCTTCGGCTGCAAGTACTGCATACCCCCCGAGGCGATGACGCTTCTGACGAAGAAGTATCCGGCGCTGGCATCCTCCACACTCTCGAGCTGCGAGATAAAGGTCTCGGATGGATGGCCCCCCGTGGAAGGAGAATATACTGTAATCGACCGGAACGCGCCGGTAGCCGTTTCCGTGCTTGCAAGCACAAAACTCGAAGAGAAGCTCGCGGCCAAAAGGCCTGAAGGGCTCTGCATCGTAGGAAAGACCGAGACGGAGAACATAGGCATAGACAAGATCGTGAAGAACGTAATATCCAATCCCGCCATAGGCTTCCTGATTGTGACAGGCAGGGACTCTGAAGGGCACCAGAGCGGCCGCACCCTGCTTGCGCTCTGGGAAAACGGGGTCGATTCCAAAATGAGAGTGATAGGATCCAGAGGCCGGCGTCCGATACTCAAGAACGTGACCAGGGACGAAGTGACAAGGTTCAGAAAACAGGTCCACATGGAAGATATGATCGGCTCGGAAAACACCCGGTCGATCATAAAGAAGATAAAGGATCTCGCCGCGAACGCCGCCGCCGGCTGTGCGCCGTCATGCGGCTGTCACACCGAACCGGCGCAGACGGTCCAACCGGTCATGATACCCGTGAAATCCATATCAGTATCAGTATCATCGTGCGGATGCGGCGATACCTGCGGAGACGGAGCAGGAGATGAAAAGCAGGCCGTCAGAGATGTCCCGAGGGTCAAAGTACGCAAACACAGCAAGAATATAAAGCTGGACAGGGCGGGCTATTTCGTCATCATCCCGTCATCAAAGACCGGCAACATCCTCGTCGAACACTATTCTTATGACAACAAGCTGCTCAGGAAGATCGAGGGGAAGAACAGCCGGGACATATATCTCACTATCATAAAGAACAACTGGGTATCGGAACTCAGTCATGCCGCATACCTCGGCAAGGAGCTGGCAAGGGCCGAACTGTCCATCAAGAACGGCTTCAAGTTCGTCCAGGACGGTGCCTGACAAGGACATTTCACTTTCATCCCTCTTTATTCTATAATTTTATGTCTTCACCCACCGGGGTCTTCTCCGGTGTAACAGACAGGATACCTTGATATGAACAGGGGAAAGATAACCGCCATCGCCAATCAGAAAGGCGGCGTGGGAAAGACCACGACCGCCATCAATATCGCGGCATCCCTCGCGACCTCGGGACGCAGGGTACTGCTCGTCGATACCGATCCTCAGGGCAACTCTACAAGCGGCCTGGGTATAGACAAGGAAACGGTCAGGGGCAGTCTGTACGATCTGTACACGGGCGTCCTGAACGTACAGGATGTGATCAAATCCACTGCCATCGAAGACCTCTACATAATCCCGTCGAACCTCGAACTCATAGGTGCCGAACTCGAACTCGCGGACAGGGAAGGCCGTGAAACAATACTGAAAAACGCGCTCAACCAGATCAGGCATCTTTATCACTACATATTCATCGACGCCCCGCCTTCTTTGAGCCTCCTGACTCTCAATGCGCTTGTCGCGGCAGACAGCCTCCTCATCCCGATGCAGTGCGAGTACTACGCACTCGAGGGAATCAGCATGCTCCTTCGCACATACGAACTCGTCCGAAGCGGTCTGAACCCGGACCTTGAAATTGAGGGCATACTGTTGACAATGTTCGACGGAAGGAATACACTTGCAAGACAGGTCACCGAAGAGCTTCGCAGGCATTTCGGCGATAAGGTTTACAGGACAGTGATTCCACGGAACGTAACTCTTGCAGAGGCGCCCAGCCACGGCAAGCCGGTCATCCTTTATGATATCCGCTCCAAAGGGGCGCAAAGCTATCTTGAACTCGCAAAGGAGATGGTAGAAAATGAAACCGGCACTGGGTAAGGGCCTTTCAGCCCTCATACCGGAAAAAGAGAAAAAAGAGGCAGGAGGAGTGCTCGAGATCCCCGTCAAGAGCATCGTCCCCAACGAAAACCAGCCACGACGGACATTCGACGACGACGCCCTCGCAGAACTGGTCTCATCGATAAAAGAAAAGGGGGTAATTCAACCGGTCATAGTTCGAAAACTGAATGATGACCGTTACGAACTCATTGCCGGCGAGCGCAGGTGGCGCGCCTCGCGGTCCGCCGGATTGAACCGGATACCGGCCATCGTCAAGGATGCCGCCCCGGCGGAAGCGCTCGAGCTGGCCCTTATCGAGAATATACAGCGTGAAGACCTCAATCCCCTTGAAACCGCCGAGGCATTTTACAGGCTCATCAGCGAATTCAACCTGACACATGAAGAGCTCTCCAGGAGAGTCAGCAAGGACCGGGCAACCGTCACCAACTATTTAAGGATACTGAAGCTTCCTGAAGAGGTAAAGAGCGGACTTGCGGGAGGAGAACTCACCCTTGGCCATGCCAAGGCGCTCCTTCAGCTCCCCGACAGCAGATCGATCAAGACCGTTTACAGGAAGATCAAAGATGAAGGCCTCAGTGTCCGTGAAACAGAGGCGCTCTGCAAAAGATCGCCGTTCAAGAAGAGCAAGAAGCCCGCAGCTGCCGCATCAAAGGACCCGCAGATCGCATCACTGGAAGAAAGGCTCATGCACAGCCTCGGGACAAAGGTGAGGCTGGTGCATAAATCCAACAAGAGGGGGAAGATCGAGATCGAATACTACTCGCTCGATGACCTCGACCGGCTCCTGGACATTCTACTGTCATGACAGCCCGATAAAAAAGGCCGGTCGATCATCCGCCCGGCCAAAAAAAACTCTCGAAGCTGCTTTAT
>CAZZGC010000203.1:1537-3014 GCA_964653915.1 uncultured Thermodesulfovibrio sp. | reverse complement strand
ACCTTGCGGTCGGCGCTGTTGCATAGAGTCCTCTTAACCGTACTCTTCGGTCTGATAACAATTCCATATGTCGCAGATGCGATATCCGTCAGGATCGTCCCTGAAACACTCAATCCTGGAGACCTGTTTTACCTCGAAGTTCGTGATGTTGCCGGCAATGATGTCAAGGCGCGGTTTCTTGACAGGGAGATAAGTCTCTACAGGTCATCGGACAGCAGTTTCATGGCCCTGGTCCCCGTGAGCATCAAAACCCCGGCAGGAAATTATTCCATCAAAATTGAAGAAGGAAACAGGCAAAGGGTGTATCCTGTCCGGGTCATTTCAAAGATCTTCCGGACGATAAAGCTTACACTGCCCGAAAAGACCGTCACTCTGTCTGAGGCGGATCAGAAGCGGGTGGAACGTGAATATCTTCTTCAGCAGAAGATCTGGAAGGCGGCCTCGCCTCCCAAATGGAGCGGCGCATTTGCTCTGCCACTTCACAACGGTGTCTCCACCGAATTCGGCGTGCGGCGCATCATGAACAAGAAGAAGACGAGCATACACCGGGGGATGGATTTCAGGGGTAAAAAGGGTACACCCGTCAGGGCGGTCAATAAGGGGATAGTGACGCTCGCACGTGAGCTCTTCTACGGGGGCAATACACTTGTCATAGATCACGGCATGGGGCTGTATTCAGTCTATATGCATCTGTCCAGGATAGACGTTAAGGAAGGCGTACTGGTAGAGAAAGGACAGGTTGTCGGCCTTGTGGGCATGTCCGGTCGAGCTACAGGACCCCATCTGCATCTGAGCGTGAAACTTAACGGCGAGAGCGTGAACCCCGAAGCCCTGTTCAGGTTGAAGCTGTGAATATCCGGCGAAAGATATTCTGGATCGTTATCTTCGGCATCACGATGGGCTACTTTGAGGCGGCCGTGGTTGTCTATCTCCGGGCGATCTATTATCCGGAGGGTTTTGCATTTCCGCTAAAGGCCTTTGCTGATTACAGGATCGTGGTGGAGGTCTTCCGTGAGATTGCGTCCATCGGCATGCTCGTTTCGGTTGCGGCGATTGCGGGCAGGCGATTCTGGGAGCGGTTCGCATGGTTCATGCTTAGCTTCGCCGTGTGGGATATATTCTATTACGTATTTCTGAAAATCACCCTCGACTGGCCGGCCTCTCTTTTTACATGGGATATCCTGTTTCTCATTCCACTGCCCTGGATAGGGCCTGTGATCGCGCCCGTCTCTATATCTATACTGATGATTATCGCATCCGTCTTCATTCTCAAGCTATATGAAAGAGGCGGTGAGTTCAGACCGCCTTTATCCGCATTCATCCTGTCACTGACCGCAACAGCACTCATTCTTTATTCATTCATGCATGATACGGGAGCAACCCTTCATCAGCAGACGCCGAAGCCATATATCTATCCGCTTCTTGTCATCGGGGATATTTTGTATGCCGCTGCATTCGTGATAGCCTATTTGAAAGC
>CAZZGC010000203.1:0-1437 GCA_964653915.1 uncultured Thermodesulfovibrio sp. | reverse complement strand
TCCCGACAGGTCGGGATCGAAATGACAATAACCCGTTAAGAGTTAAGCAGGGGTGTATAGCAATACGCCCGGGAAGATCCTCCCCCTTTGAAAAAGAGGGATTGAGGGGGAGGAAAAATAAAAACTGAAAGATCAAAGATCAAAATTGAGGAAGAAATTTTAATAAAAAACAATTTCCGCAATTTTTTTATATGTTTAATTTTTGAGTTATCCATTTCCCGCCATATTACTGTAAAATGATAGTCGTTTCCTGAATATGGAATCATACCTCATAATCATAATTACGGCATATATTCTGGTCGTGCTGTTCGGCTACTGGCTGGATTTTCTCAATCTTTCCCATATCAAAAAGCACGGCCTTACAGTCCCGCCCGAATTCAGAGGGCAGATAGACGAAGCCCTGCTCGAAAAGACCGTGGCTTACAACATCGAGCACACGAAGTTCGATTTTGTTGCCTCGCTTTTCAACAACGCTGTATTTCTCGTCTTCATCCTTGTCCTGCTGAATATCTACAACAACTGGGTCCTGTCGCTCGGCCATTCATTTATCATGACCGGATTGATATTTTTTCTGCTTCTTACTTACGCGGAAACCGTTATCTCAGCGCCATTCAGCCTCTACAGCACCTTCAGGATCGAAAACAGATACGGCTTCAACACGATGACCATCAGGCTCTGGCTTACCGATACGATCAAGTCGCTCATCATCTCCACCGTGCTCCTTGGCATCCTCGTGTCGGCCGGACTTTTCATAGTGCAGAAGAGCCCTCACCTCTGGTGGCTGTGGGTATGGGGGTTTTTCTTCATCTTCAGCATATTTATGATGTATATTTCGCCCTATGTAATCGAACCGCTCTTTCATAAGTTTTCTCCGCTCGATGATGACTCGCTCGAACAGGGAATCCGCTCACTTCTTATGAAGGCCGGAATAAGGGTGAGCAGGGTCTTCAAGGTCGATGCCTCCCGCCGCACCAGACACACGAATGCCTATTTTACCGGTATCGGACGGGTAAAGAGGATCGTGCTTTACGACACGCTGATCGAGAAGATGAACAGAGGCGAGATTCTTGCCGTGCTTGCACATGAGGCGGGGCACTGGAAGAAGAAACATATCCTGAAGTACATAGTCGTGACCGAGGCGATCGCCCTGATCGCAAGCTATATAGCCTTCAGGCTTATTCAGAGCGATTTCCTGACGGCTGTGTTCGGACTCGATCAGGGCTCATTCTTTGCCAAGATAGTCCTGCTCGGATTTCTTGGCTCTATAGTGTCCTTCCCGTTCAGTCCGCTTTTTCATTATTTCTCCAGGAGGCATGAGATCGAGGCGGACAGGTTTTCTTACGAGATGACGGGAGACGGGGAAAGCATGATAAGCGCGCTCGTGAAGCTTTCAAAGGACAATCTCTCAAACCTGCATCCCCATCCGCTTTACGCCCT
>CAZZGC010000202.1:0-3052 GCA_964653915.1 uncultured Thermodesulfovibrio sp. | reverse complement strand
ATCCGAAACCGTTGCATCTGATATCGTTAAGTATGACCGGATATCAGGAGAAAAGATTGTTGTCAACTATAATGGCGTAGATACTGAAATGTTTAACCAGGGGATTTCAAAAGAAGAAGCACGTGCATATTTCAATCTCCCATTAGACAGAATTCTGGTTGGTACGCTTGGACGTTTGAAAGAAGAAAAAGGTCACGAATATCTTATCAGGGCAGCTGCTGGACTGCAGGATGTCACTGTTGTCATTGCCGGGGATGGGCCTCTTGCAGAATATCTCGAGAATCTATCTGTTGAGCTTGGAGTAAACTGCATATTTACTGGGCGGATATCCCCTGATAATGTGCCGAAATTTCTTCATGCGCTTGATATATTTTGTTTCCCCTCTCTCTGGGAGGGTTTCGCAACGACATTGATTGAAGCCATGTCATCTGGACTGCCGACTATTGCTTCGGATATCGGGTCTGTCAATGAGATAATCGAGGATAAGAATTACCTGGTCCCTGCTGGCAGTGCTGTGGAACTTACTGAGAAGATAGACGCCATGATTAAAGATGCCGACTTCAGGGAGAAGGCCAGAGAAAAAATGGTTGAATATGCGGGCAGGTTTTCGATCGATCGAACGGTAGATAATTATGAAAATCTTTTTATTGCCTGCATGAAGAGGAAAGAAAGGGTATGAAAAGGTCAAAAGTGCTCATGGTAACAGCATTGTCAATGCCATGGAACGATGGATGGTATTATAAAGGGGGCCTTGAACGGAACGGGCATATTGTGATCCCTTTTAAGGAGTTGCGTGATCGAAATGCTCCTGAAAGACTTTTTGACATTGTCAAGCAGGAAAAACCTGATATAGTTCTTCACACCAAGGATGAATTTCCTCCGGAAATATTCGAATCACTAAAACAGTACTCGACAGTAATTCAGTGGTACCCTGATCCAGTGATTCCTTCCTGGCTGCCTCCATATGTTGAAGCATCTGACATATTCTTCACAATGTCAGAAGGACTGGTGGATGAATTTAAGAAATACAATCCCAACGTCTTCTGGCTAACCCAGGCATTTGAGCCCTCTTTTTTTAAGACAGATAGAATCACTGAAAAAGATAAAAAGATATATGCTTCAGATGTCACATTTGTAGGAAATCTTGGATCGAAAGTGCAATATCTGGATAGAAGGACCTATCTTGGAAGGCTGCTGCATGAAGGGATAAATTTTAAATGGTGGGGCCCCAGGTTGCCCAGAAAATTGTCAACTATTTCACTCGTATTAGGTAAACTTGGACGCTCGTATGGAGGTAAATTCGTTTGGGGCGAAGAGCATGCGAAGATAGCAAAGCTCTCCAAAATATATTTGGGGATAGATTCTCAGCCTCATGTGAGAAAGTCGATGAGTGAGAGGTTGTATATAGCTGTGGGATGCGGTGCCTTTTACATGTGCCTGCATGTGGATGGAATAGAGGAGGTGCTCGAGCCTGACAGGGAGATCGTGACCTTCAGGGACGAGTATGAGATGATAGACAAGATTAAGTTTTATCTCAAGCATGACTCTCTTCGTGAGAAGATCGCCCGGGCAGGTCAGAAGAGGGTGATGAGCGAGCATATCTACGAGGTCAGGATAAGGCAGATGATGAATATAGTTGCTAAGCATCTTTGAGCTTTATTCAGGAGAGCAGGAATTTGGATTCTAAAAAACTCGATACAATACAAAAAGTCATAGCAGCGGAAATATATCTTTATATAATATTCATGTTCATAACAAAGGGCGAGGCGATCAGGAATATCCTTCTGTTTTCCAGCTTCATTTTATGGCTTTATACGATCAGATCTATGCGTGAGAAAATTATATTCAAGCATCCTGTTTCCGTTGTGTTCTTTTTGACTTTAATTTCTATATTGCCGTCAGTCGTGTTTTCTTTGGACCCAGTTTATTCATTACGTAGTCTTAAAGTGGATCCACTTAAGGCTCTGATTATTTTCTGTCTCATATCGACAGTTTTGGCTGATGATAGACGTTTGAATGGTTTTCTCTATATTGCTCTTACTATGTTTATTTTCACCGTAGTAGTTGGATATTACAGCTACTGGGTATATGATATGGAAATTATGAAACCCATCACATGGATAAGGCATGCCTGGCATTCGAGATTTGCCATAGACCTGAATACTCTGATGCCGTTCGTTTTTATGCTATTACTGCGAGCCCGACATATTGCATCGAGAATTTTCTTAACGGCTGTACTTTTCGCGGGGATTCTGGGTGTAATACTGAGTACATCCCGTGGTGGAATAGCCGGCTTTGCAGGTATGGCGGCTGTTTGGTTTTTGTATTTAATGCGCAGGAAGAAAATCAGAATCAAATTTGCCGCGGCGGGATTAGCTTTGGTTCTGCTTTTGCTGGCCCTTTCTTTGTCGGTATCTCCTGTTCTCAAAAATAAACTTATTTCTGACAGAGAGAATATATTTTCTCTAGGCAGAAGGACAGAGATCTGGGGCCCGCTAATTACCGCGGCAGCCCGGCGGCCGCTACTGGGCTGGGGATATGGAAGTGGGATTTTTAAACGGGATGAACCATTTCATGAGACTCCTTACAAGGAAGCGCCATTCCACAAAGACCCCGCGTTCAGGAATCCACACAATCCATTTCTGAGAATCCTGTTCCACCAGGGCGTATTAAGCGCAATCATTTACTTGGTATTGATAGTGCTTGCAATAAGGACTTTCTGGAAATCCGCAAATGCCTGTGATGATATCAAAGGACTAATTCTAATTTCCTGTACCGGCATTCTTGTAGGGACATATATAATCAATGCCATAGTGGAGAACTCGCAACTAAGGGATCTCGCATTTGTCCTCGGTCTTGGTATGGCGGCCATGGGATGTCATGAAGATCGCTATAATTAGAAAGAAATACACCTTTCATGGCGGAGCGGAGGGGTTTTCGGGAAGCCTGATCGAACATCTTGCGAGAGCGGGCCATGAGGTTCATATATTTGCAATTAAATGGCGGGCTGATCAGAAGCAGGCGAACATTCATTTTCATACGGTTCCCGCAA
>CAZZGC010000201.1:0-3056 GCA_964653915.1 uncultured Thermodesulfovibrio sp. | reverse complement strand
CCGGGACGCCTTTTTTTCTCCCCTTTGCCATTAGTAACACCTCGTAGGTGTTACCCACGATCCTCTAAACTTTCAAAGCCTTCAACGTAACACCTACGAGGTGTTACCATCGAGTTTGAATACGCCGCGTAGACTTTGATATTCGCTTACAAGTCTGCCTATCATGAGGGTATAGCTCAAGCGATAGGGGACGACAGATGAAAAAATATGAAAATCTGGCAAAGGCATTCTATGATATCGGAAAATATACTTTCACTGCATTGGTTATTGGGCAGTTTATATCAGAAAAGTTCAATGGATTTTTCATGTCGGTCGGGCTTGTATTTACAGCTGTCATGTTCTGGCGTTGCATAAAGCTTGAGCAGATAAGAGAGGATAAAAATAGTGGATAAAGTGACTCTTGGGGCTTTGATTCTTTTTGGAGGCGGAATAGGTTTAGCCTTAATTGCATACTATATATTTATTAAAAACGAGAAGAAGCATAAGCATTCCTAACCTTGAGTCTATATGTCCATCCCGAGAGCGGACTTTAAAGCTCTACTCAACAATTATATGCTTCAACAATGCGAGTTCCTTTTGATATTCCCGTCTGTTCATCACAAATTCTCTATACTTCTCCGGATCAATTGCCGGCAAATTCTCGAACGAGCATATCTTGCTGTCCTCATCTACAACAGAAATAAATTCCCTGTACGAAGATGCCTGCCACTGTTCCGGTGCATCCACGAGACCGGCCGTGACCGGATTGAGATGTATATATCGCGTAAGATGCAGTAACTGCTCATTACTGTCAACAATTACGTTTTTGAATCTTCCTTCCCATAAAGGACCTTTGCGATCACGTCTTATGTTCAGATACCGTGTGTAACTATTCAATACTTTACTCATGAAGATTGCGATTCCGTCTTGCTTCAGCTGTTTGAGTATCAGATGAATATGCGTCGGCATAAGGCAGTACGCGATTATGTCAACGATCCTGTCTTTCTTTTGAACGTCGCTATTATAAAATGAGTGTTCACCCTGGTCTTTCCCCTTCAAGAAATAGGAGAGCCTCATACCGGGATCAGCCACCTGGTAATATTTAATAGTCATCAACATACGGCTCCTGTCTTTCATATTTCCGAACACCTCATATCCGGCAATACTCTTTGTCATCACATGATAAACCTCACCCGTCTCTATCGAATACTTCCTGTACTGCATAGCCACACCCCCTGAATAAATATTCCTTCTAACGGATATAATATACTATAAATGCCGCGCAGTAACACCTCGTAGGTGTTACTAATGGCTGGCTAAAGTTGCGCTACGGTGCTGTTATTTCTTATAATTCATCACGTCAATAATTTTTTTCAGAAGGAGAGTTAGAGTTATGGCCGGACATTCCAAATGGGCGCAGATTAAGCATAAAAAAGCTGTTGTGGATGCGAAGAGGGGAAAGGTCTTTTCCAAAATTTCCAAGGAGATATCGGTAGCGGCCCGCCTCGGCGGCGGCAACCCGGACATGAATCCCCGATTGAGGCTCGCCATCGAAAAGGCCAAAGGCGTAAATATGCCGTCCGATAATATCAAAAGGGCTATTCAGAAAGGCACCGGCGAACTTCCCGGAGTCAGCTATGAAGAGAGCTATTATGAAGGATACGGGCCTGGAGGCGTCGCCCTGCTCGTTGAGGTGCTTACGGATAATAAAAACCGGACAGTAGGCGAGATACGTCACATCATGACGAAACACGGAGGCAATATGGGGGAGTCAGGCTGCGTTGCATGGATGTTCGACAAAAAGGGATACATTCTCGTTGCGAAGGACACAACCGATGAGGATACCCTCATGACTCTCGCGCTCGATGCCGGCGCTGAAGACTTCAAGAATGAGGCGGATGAGGAAAATTTCGAGATCATCACAGCTCCGGAAGACCTCAACAGTGTCAAGGATTATCTTGAAGAAAAAGATATCCCTGTTAATATGGCCGAGATCACACGGATCCCGCAAAACTATGTGCAACTTGATGACAAACACGCCGAGAAGATGCTTAAACTCATGGATGCGCTGGAAGATCATGATGATGTGCAGAATGTCTATGCGAATTTTGATATACCTGATGAGGTTATGGCCAGAGCGGAGTAACTGGTGCGCATCATCGGCATCGACCCGGGAACTATATGCTGTGGCTACGGTATTGTCGAGACGGCAGGGGCACGCCGTGAACCTGTTTATGTTGCAGCCGGTGACATAAGGCTGAACCGGAAGGATCCTTTGCAGAGACGGCTCGGCATACTTTACAGCTCCCTGCAGGCGATCATAAGAAAATACGACCCATCCCGCATGTGCCTCGAAAAAATCTTCTATCACAAGAGCATCCGTTCCGCCCTCGCCCTTGGTTCGATACGGGGGATCGCCCTTCTTCTTGCAGCTCAACAAGATATCCCGGTCTTTGAACACAATTCAACGGAACTGAAGATGGCCCTGACCGGCTATGGCAGGGCGGAAAAGAGACAGGTACAGGAGATGGTCAAGCGTATTCTCGGTCTTGATAGGCGGTGCAACGACCTGAGCGAGGACAGTACCGACGCCCTCGCGCTCTGTGTATGTCACATTCATTCGGCAAGTAAGTTAAAATAGGAAGGCGCATCGTGAAAGAAAGCGGGTGGAATTTTAAGTAAAATGACATATATCAGGGCAATCACCCCCTTTAGAAAAGGGGGGCAGGGGGGATTTGAAGACTGGGTATGCTTCCATACAATAAGAACTTAAATCAATTTGCAAGAATTCTTAGAAAAAACATGACAGATGCGGTAATGGAGAAAATATGGAAAGAACTGTGATTGAAAAATCTCCCCTGACCCCTCTTTACCAAAGAGGGGGACGAAAAAAGGAAGATAATATATGACAAACTACTCACTCGATTATATGAAGACTCAAAACTAAAGATAATAAATTAATGCGCCTGTTATTTGGTAGAACCACCATGAAAGGAATATTACAATCTTGATAGCGTCTCTGAAAGGAATCGTTCTCAGCAAAAGACCGGAGGGGATTATTGTTGATGTCAATGGTG
>CAZZGC010000200.1:0-3111 GCA_964653915.1 uncultured Thermodesulfovibrio sp. | reverse complement strand
TTTCATGATCAGACATGCTGTGCCTCCATTTTGAGAGAGTTATTTAAGTCATCAAGCCTCACTCCCGTCAGGCCGATAGAGCGGCATATAATTTACTACATCGGCAGCCGGGATGACAATGCTTTTCTTCCGGACAGGCTATTAAATTTTCTGATCGCTTGATAACTTGAATAACTCTCCGGGCGCCATCCGGCGCCCGGAGATGAAAGTGTGACAGTTAATCAGTCGGGAATGACTGCCTTCCACTCCCTCTTTGACATGGTGAATTCACCAGTCTCCATATCGTACTTGGAGCAGGTGAAGACTCTCCAGTTGTCATCATCGATGAAGTCATGGTCGCCTCTGTAGTAGTAGCCAGGATACCTGGACTCCTCCCTGAACAGAATGTGGCGCGCATGTGCCTCGAGAGAGAGAACCCTGTGGAAGTTTTCCCAGCACCTCATCAGCTCATGCAGGTTAGCTGCCGCCATCTTGTTGGCATCTTCCTTGAGCGTTCCGAGCTGCTTCAATCCCTCTTCAAGCATCGTCTTTGAAGTCATGTACCAGGTAGAGATACCGCCGAAGTACTCGTCGGCAATCTTCTGCATCCTGGTCTGGAACAGACTCGGCTTGATGTAGTTGGGATTTATTTCCGGGTCGGTCGAGTAGGTTTTGTTCTTCTCGTAGACCTCATAAGGCAGATACAGCTCTGCCGCCATCTCATCAGCGCTCTTCCTCGGGGTCGGAGTGTAGTCCGGATTGTCGAGCATGAAGGCTATGGCAGCCTTTGCCGCGATCCTTCCCTCGGCGTGAGAACCTGATGAGAACTTGTGGCCTGATGCTCCCACGATGTCACCCATCATGAAGAGACCTGGAACTGTGGACATTCTGTTATAGCCCCAGTGCCAGTCTTCAGGTGTGCCCGGTATATCGCCGGGGCCGCTGCACCAGAAACCGGCGCAACCTGCGTGAGAACCGAGCAGATAAGGCTCAGTCGGCATGATCTCGGAAGGAACCTTGTCAGGCTCGACATTACTGGAAGCCCAGAGTCCTGCCTGGCCGATACACATATCGAGGAAGTCTTCCCATGCCTCGGCTTCGAGATGTTTGATCTTCTTCTTTCCTTCCTTCTCACCCAGTTTTTCGATGAAGTTCTTGTTGATGGCATCCATGGCCTCATTGGTGCGCATGATGATCGGGCCTTTGCCCTTCTTCATGTCCAGCATCATCAGATGGTTTCTGATGGCGGTACCCATCTTGTCAACATACGTGCCATACTTGGACCTCGCATCCTGGAGATGGTCCTCATGGGCGCAGTAATCCTCACCGAGGCTGTTGGTGGCTTTGCACTTGAAGAAGAGGAACCATGCACCGACCGGACCGTAGCCGTCCTTGAAACGTGCAGGGACGAACCTGTTCTCCATAAGTGTGAGCTCAGCACCGGCCTGCATGCCGAGGGCATAACCGGAACCGGAGTTCCATACCGGATACCATGCCCTTCCCTGACCTTCCTTGGAAGACCTGGGACGGAAGACATTGACCGCTCCGCCTGCTCCGAGGCAGATGGCCTTTGCCTTGAAGATGTACATCTTGTGCTCTCTTACGCTGAATCCTACGGCAGCGGCTATCCTGTTGGGATCATTGGCATCCTTGAAAAGCCTGACAATGAAGACCCTCTCGAAGTGATTCTGATCCACGCCGGTGGCCTGCTTGTTGTAGTCGAGGGCCTTCTTGGCTGCCTCGGCGACTATTACCTTGTAGGACTCACCGTTGATCATGATCTGCCACTTACCGGAACGGCAGGGGGTTCCGCCGTCCTTCAGGGAAGGCTTGCCGGCATCCCTGGCCTGGAAACCGTCCAGAGAGAAGCCGTCATCACCTTTTTTCCAGATCGGAAGACCCCACTCCTCAAAGAGCTGGACACTGTTGTCAACGTGTCTTCCGAGGTCGAATACGAGGTCATCCCTCGTGATACCCATAAGGTCGCCTCTTACGTACCTGACGTAATCTTCAACCTTGTTTTCGCCGATGTATGTGTTGATTGCTGACAGACCCATAGCGACCGCGCCGCTTCTGTCGGTAGCGGCCTTGTCAACCATGGTGACCTTCAGACCCTTCGGGGTCGCCCACCTGGCTGCTTCATACGCCGCTCCGCAGGCAGACATGCCGCCGCCGATTATAAGAAGGTCAGTGTCGACTTCGACGATCTCGGGCTTTTCGCAATATGAAAATGTGCAAGTTTCTTTTTCCATCGTCTACCCTCCTTCTTTAAATTTTTATTCCTTCCTGGCTTCGTAGTTGAAGTAGCCAGGCTCTTTGATCTTGGAGTAATCAGGCTCCGGCTTGCCTGCATAAGGATCGATCGATCCCTCTGCGGTGGTCCTGATCGGGAACTTGAATCTCTTGAGAGTCCCGTTCCTGAACTTGATGGTCCACATGATGGAGTCGGTACCCCTCATCGGGATTACGCTTCCGCCAAGCGGATTGAAGTCCTGATAACCCCTGATCTCGATCGCCTGCTGGGGACAGATCTTTACGCAGTTGTAGCACTCCCAGCACTGATCAGGCTCCTGGTTGTAGGCCTTCATGATGTCTCTGTTCAGAGTCATCAGATCATTAGGACAGATGTACTGACATGCAGTCTTGTCCTGAGCCTTGCAACCATCACACTTCTCAGCAATTACAAAACTTGGCATTTTCTAACCTCCTTCTTTTTGATTTGCAGCTTAAAGTAAGCTTCTCCTGTTTCTGATTCATCAAATGAATCCTGCCTCTTTTATAAGCACCCCCTTTCAGTGAAATCATGCCTTCCAAAAAAGAGGGCATAATCAATCAGCCTTCGGCATGCTTGTGCAGCTTGATCTCCACCTTCTCGGTGAGACCGGAATAGTATTCTTTCAGGATAGCGATGACCTCGGGTCTGCTGAACTTGGTCGATACTTCTTCACCTTCGGAGAGCATCTTTCTGAGCTTGGTACCGCTGAGGATCAGCCTGTCCTCCTTGCTGTGCGGACAGGTCTTCATCGATGCCATGCCGTCGCACTTGTGGCACCAGAAGGTCCAGTCGATCTTCAGGGGCTTGGTCTCGAGTGCATCCTTCGGTATCTCGTCAAAGATATGATGAGCATCGAA
>CAZZGC010000199.1:0-3143 GCA_964653915.1 uncultured Thermodesulfovibrio sp. | reverse complement strand
AAAGGCCGGCTGTGTGGTAATTGACAATTCCAGCGCATGGCGAATGGATCCTGAAGTCCCCCTCGTCGTGCCGGAAGTCAACGCTGATGATATAAAGAAGCACAAGGGAATCATTGCCAACCCGAACTGCTCGACGATTCAGATGGTGGTGGTGCTGAAGCCTATACATGACGCAGCCAGGATAAAGAGAGTCGTTGTGACAACGTTTCAGGCTGTATCCGGAACCGGTAAGAAGGCCATGGATGAGCTGTTTAACCAGACAAGAGATATGATGAACTTCCAGGAAATCTCGATCGAGGTCTATCCTCATCAGATAGCATTCAACTGTCTCCCTCATATCGATGTTTTTCTTGAAAACGGCTATACAAAAGAAGAGATGAAGATGGTCAACGAGACCAAAAAGATCATGGGAGATGATTCTATACGGGTAACTGCTACCACAGTGAGGGTGCCCGTATTCCGGGGACATTCAGAATCATTGAACATCGAGACGGAAAAGAAGTTATCCGCAAATGAAGCGAGAGCCATACTATCGACCGCTCCCGGCGTAATAGTGTATGATGCGCCCGACAAGAACATATATCCCCTCCCTACCCTCTCCGCAGATAAGGATGAAGTCTATGTTGGAAGGGTCCGGGAAGATGAGTCGATTGAAAAGGGCATCAACATGTGGATTACGGCGGACAACCTCCGCAAAGGTGCAGCACTGAATGCGGTACAGATAGCGGAAGAGCTGATTAGGATATAGACAGTAAGCAGTAAGCAGTAAGCAGCTGAGCTGTGGATTGATTGAACAGGAACGAGCCGAACCCGAAGAAAACAGAATTGGATCATTTAGAATATAACCTGCTGAAAAGACGCTCAATTATGTTTTCAATGGGTTTGGCTTGTGAAGTGACTATTTCTGGTTGACGGAGGCTAGGGAACGGCATGGAAAAGGCTGATTACATCTTAAGAGGCGATTATCTGCTGACGATGGAAGGTGACCTCTCTGTCATAGAAGACGGTGCCGTGGCTGTATCAGGGGATACAATTGTCGATGCAGGAAGCTATACCGATATATCTCAAAAATATTCCGCAAAAAAAGAAATAGGCGGGAAGGACAGGGTTATATTTCCCGGCCTCGTGAATACCCATACTCATGCCGCAATGGTATATTTCAGGGGGCTTGCCGACGATCTCCCGTTAATGGAGTGGCTCGAACAGCATATCTGGCCCGCCGAGATGCAGTGGCTCACCGAAGGGTTTGTCAGTGACGCAATTGAACTTGCCTGTCTGGAGATGCTGAAAAGCGGCGTCACCACATACACCGACATGTACTTTTTTCAGGGTACAGCCGCAAAAAAAATCCAGGAAACAGGAATGAGGGCTGTCCTCGGTTCAGGCATTATAGATTTTCCCTGGAGGGATTATGCCCAATCTCCGGACGATTACTTCAGACGCGCTGAGGAGCACATCAGGACATGGAAGGATAACGCGCTTGTTACACCATCTGTTGCCCCTCATGCCACATTCACCTGCAGCCCTGACAATTATCTAAGGGCAAAGGAACTTGCGGATAAATATGATACTCCCTTGCATACCCATCTTGCTGAAACTCAGTTTGAGGTCGCCCAGTGCCGCGATCGGTATGGCAAGACGCCAGTGGAACATCTTTACTCCATCGGGTTTCTGTCGGAACGGGTGTCTGCTGCTCACTGTGTATGGCTGACCGATCAGGAAATAGAGATGCTCGCAGAGAAAAAGACCGGCGTATCCCACTGTATAGAGAGCAATCTCAAGCTTGCATCGGGAATATCGCCTGTTCCAAAGCTGCTTGAAGCCGGCATCAAGGTGGGCCTTGGAACTGACGGAGCTGCAAGTAATAATGATCTCAGTATTATAGGAGAGATGTCAACGGCAGCTAAACTGCACAAGGCCATCACAGGAGATTCCACTGTTGTCAATGCGAGGACGGCCTTGCTGATGGCAACACGAAACGGAGCCGAAATTACAGGACTCGGTGAAATTACCGGATCGATCAAACCCGGCAAAAAGGCTGACCTGGTTGTTGCAAACCTCGCGAAACCGCACCTTACACCTGTATACGACATTTACTCTCACATTACTTACTGCATGAGACCTGACGACATCGATACCGTTATGGTAAATGGCAGGGTAGTGGTCGAAAACCGCAGGGCAGTTACGATTGATGAAACCGACGTTCTGAAAAAGGCACGGAGCTGGCAGAAAAAGATAAAGGCTTCCAGCGCATAAAGGATTAGCCTGATTTATCATAAATTCCCGTTGACTTACCACCTATCACATACTACTTACCACTTTTTTGTCCCATGCCTCACGGGATATTCAGGTTTGTGAATTTTCAGGGTTAGATCTCCCGCATCGGCTCACTGGTTATTGCGAAACCTCCGGGAATGCTTGAGCCTTTCGATAAAGAGCCTTTTCTCCTCCGGCGACAGCCTTCTCCACTCCCTGAAGAGTTTTCTGATATGTTGTCTCCTTTCAGGAGACAGTGATCTCCATTTGCGGTAGTTTTTCAGCAACCGGCGCCTCTTTTCCGGAGGCATGTTTCTGAATCGTTCATATCTCTTAACGATCATCTTCCGCTTTTCAGGAGGGAGTTTCATGAACCGTCTGTACTGTTCCCTGAGGAATTTCCTCTCTCCTTCAGGAAGTTTTTTCCATTCCCTGAACCGCTCTATGATGCGGGCCCTTTCCCCCGGAGTCAACTGTTTCCATCGCTCCATATTTGAACCGTAGTCATCAGCATAGGCGCTCACGACAAATGTCATCATGATGCCTGCACACAAAGCGATGATCCATATAAATACCGGTCTCATCATTTCTTAACCTCTCTCTCCCCGGCCTCTTTGCCGGAGCCTTTATCTTCACTGTTCATCATCTCGATATCATTCATGTTCATATACATTTCAAGCGACCGAATCAGATCATAGTTTTCAAGCATATCAAGCATCTGGACAATCTGACGTTCCTCATCATCCGTTACATCCTCCGACCCAGCGATAGCGTAAGCGGCGGCAACCATCAGAAAGGCAGCAAAAACCATGCAGACCGCTAATGGTCTCGAAATCTCAAACCTCACCGAACTCCTCCAGGTGCTCTATGATCTCGATATCTTCAAG
>CAZZGC010000198.1:0-3152 GCA_964653915.1 uncultured Thermodesulfovibrio sp. | reverse complement strand
ATTTACCTTCATAGTCAATAAGGCCTTTTTTCTTGAGGTTGTTAAGAGTCAGTGTGGTCGTTTCTCTCGTGGATGCTATCAGCTCGGATATGTCCTGATGCGTAAGCTTTATCTTGAGTATGTATGAATCACCATCGGGTATGCCGAAGTCGTCAAGCAGGCTGAAGAGTGTCTTTGCAAGTCTCTCTTCGACAGAGCAATAAAGCAGATCGATAAGTTTGTTCTCAATCTTTCGCCTTCTCAACCCAAGGATTTTATTCAGTCTTGTCGCAAGACCGGGCACTGACTTGAGCATCTCATCGAAACCGGCCCTGCTCATTATGCATATAAGTCCGTCTTCTATGACCTCCGCTGTCTCATCCCTGTCGTTGTCGTCGATAGCTCCCAATTCGCCGAAAATAGTTCCGCCTTTAAGAATATCGAGCGTGATAACCTTGCCGTCGGCGCTCAGCTTGTTGATCTTGACTGCACCCTTTTTGAGAATGTAGATGTTCCTGTCCGATGTGCCCTGAAGGTACAGAATATCACCCCGCTTTATCTCCTTCATGGAGGAGGTCTTCATTATGACATGGTGCATATGCTCATCGCGCATATGGCTGAACATGTCGAGATTTTTAAGATACCAGAGTTTCGTTTTCATGATATCTAATTTAAGCATATTCATATAATATTTTGTAAACGTAAAGGTGGGAATGATGTAACGTTGCTTACATATTTTGACGTATGACGAAACTATAATTAACTTCATTGATGCAGGAGTGTTAAAAATTTCGGCAAACTTGGATTGTTTCTGATAGTATTATGAAGAGGATTGTATCAGACTGTATAAGTTAATATTACAATTGAAGGTTCTTCTCCGGATTGGTTGCTAAGGAGAATTCGGGGGGCATAATAAGTCAATGGTTCAGTGTTCCTTGCAGGCGTTTCGGAGATGATCCTAATTTGTCAGTAATTGAAGGAGATCGAAAACATGAAGTTTCTTAAGGTATTCGTCATTGCAGTTCTGGTGGCCGGATGCGCATCAGCCGGAGGCCGTATTCAAAAAGAAGGTGAATTCACGAAACATTATGATCAGAGCCTGTTTAAAGTTTCCGAAAAAGGTCTTTTCAGTGTGGAGATGGTAATGAAGGGGCATGAACTGAAGGTGGGCGTTAATTCTATGGATCTGATCATTCACGACAATAACGATCGTGATGTAATCGGTGCTGAAGTTACCCTTGCTCCCTGGATGCCGGAAATGGGACATGGCGTCTTTGAAAAGCCGGTGATTACAGAAAAGGGTGGTGGATTATACTCTGCAGAAAATGTGGTTCTTATTATGGGAGGCCACTGGGAGATCAGGGTTCTGGTGAATTCAGGGGCAAAGAAGGATACGGTGGTATTCGATTTTCCGGATGTGAAGTCCGATAAGGGGCATATGCATATGATGAATAGTCCGGCTAAGGCGGATATTGATCTTTCCACATCGAAATCGACTGACAGAGGGCTATTCACAGTCTCTTACCACAGCATCAGCGATTATGTTCCCGTCAATAAAATTCATGCGTGGCTTCTGCTCATTGAGGACGCAGAAGGCAGACCTGTGGAACACGCAACCGTCACGGTTGAAGGGGACATGCCGGAACACGGGCATGGTATGCCGACTGAACCCGAGGTTTCGGAGGAGATGGTCGAAGGCCAGTATATCGTAAATGGTATGAAGTTCAGCATGCCGGGCTGGTGGAACGTCAAATTCAATATAAGGACCGCAAAGGGCGAAGACAGTGTGACGTTTAATCTGCTGCTTCAGTAGTGAATGTACATGAAAGAAGTAGTGCAACAGAGCAAGAGCACTGTCATCCTGAACGAAGCTGAAGATAAGAAAATATGAGTTTCAGACTGCATCTTACAGAAACCGCTAAAGGTATTGCCTGTATGTTTTTCCGCCACACTTGCCTGGAATTCAGGAATTGAGTTGGGATAAAAGTTGAAAGGAGGGTGGATGTAATGAAATACAATTGTGTATTGAGGAGTTTTTTTGCTCATGCGGTCGTTCTTATCGCTTTTATCCTGTTTACATCATCAGCTTATTCTTCCGACGCTCATTCATGGAGCGAACCAGAGGTTACAGTACTTAAGTCGCTCTGGATCGGATCACTTCCTCCGCTGCCTGACGATCCTTCAAATGCATATGATACTGATCCCCGTGCCGCCAAGTTAGGCAGAAAACTTTTTTTTGACAGCAGGTTCAGCGGTAATCTCAAGGTCTCATGTGCGACGTGCCATCCCGCAAACATGAACTTTGCCGACAACCTGCCCCTGGCTCACGGAATTGGCACGACGTCGCGCAGGACCATGCCTCTCATCGGCGTTGCCTACAGCACGTGGCTGTTCTGGGACGGAAGGAAGGACAGTCTCTGGGCGCAGGCGCTGGGTCCTATCGAGAGTTCCGTTGAGCATGGTTTTACACGAATACAGAGTGCATTCGTGATCGTGAATCACTATAAGAAAGAGTATGAGAACGTCTTCGGCCCTTTGCCCGATCTGAGCGGTCTGAAACTGGATCCGCTTGCAAAGCCTTCTCAGAATGAGCCATCGGCGTTAAAAAAATGGATATCGATCCCGCGTGATGTGCGGGACCGGATTACCAGGATTTATGTGAACATGGGGAAGGCGATAGCTGCATATGTCAGAACAATCGTTCCTGGTAAATCAAGATTCGATGAATACGTAGAGGCGTTGCTTAACGGCGACCGGCGGGTCATGAAAAAAACTCTCAGTGACCGCGAAGTAAAGGGGCTGAAGCTGTTCATTGGAAAAGCACAATGCGTCAATTGCCATAACGGCCCTCTTTTTACGAACTACGGCTTTCATAATATCAGCGTGCCCCAGCCCGGGAACCTGCCGGATGACAGGGGCAGGGCCGCAGGAATAGGCAAGGTCCTGGCTGATGAATTTAACTGTTTGAGCCGGTACAGTGATGCCCCGGCCACGAACTGTGCAGAGCTGAAGTATATGGATACGAATGTCTCAAAGTATGAGGGTGCATTCAAGACACCTACTCTGCGGAATGTTGCTGAGCGCGCTCCGTATATGCATGCAGGTCAGTTTGAAAGTCTTAAGGATGTTCTCAGGTTTTACAGGGATCTGTCTCCTGAAAAAAGACGCCCGGA
>CAZZGC010000197.1:0-3189 GCA_964653915.1 uncultured Thermodesulfovibrio sp. | reverse complement strand
GTTCGAGGATAGGCTTCAGTGAAATTTGAACTTACACAGTTTATGGGACAGTCCCTGGCCAGGTTTCCGTAGACCAGTGCATATGATGTGAAATGGATAAAAACGCATCTGCATTTTTATCTCTCATTTTAATTCTCCTTTTTGTTTTCTTCCCGACTCCCATGTCCGCAGATGCGGCCCCCTCCGCCAGCTCACCTGAAAGGGTTACTCTCCAGCTTAAATGGCGGCACCAGTTTCAGTTTGCCGGTTACTATGCTGCCATCGAAAAAGGTTTCTACAGGGATGCGGGCCTCGATGTCGTTGTTAAAGAAGGCCAACCCGGAATGAATCTGGCAGAAGAAGTGGTCTCGGGGCGAGCTGACTATGGGATTGATATGCCGGAGCTGTTGATCGAACGGGATAAAGGTAAGCCCGTTGTAGTTCTTGCAGCAATATTTCAGCACTCACCTGAAATATTGATAGCAATGGCAGACTCCGGAATTCAATCCCCTCAGGATCTCGTTGGACGGCGTGTGGAGCTGCGTCCAAGAGGGAACATAGAGATCCAGGCAATGTTACTCAATGAAGGGATTCCACTTAAAGACATCAAGATCGTTGCTCATTCCTGGGGAATCGATAATCTGATCAGCAGAAAGGTTGATGCATCAGCCGGATATATAACAGACAGACCTTTTTTGCTCGAAAAGCGGGGTATCTCCTATATCGTGATTCGCCCCCTGACCTACGGTATCGACTTTTATGGTGACTGTCTGTTCACTTCGGAAAAGGAAATAAAGGAACATCCTGAACGTGTGCAGGCGTTTCTCAAGGCCAGCTTGCGGGGATGGGCCTATGCCATGGAAAATCCGGATGAGATAATAGACATAATTCTTACCAGATATAACGCCGGCCTATCAAGGGAACTTCTGCGGTTCGAGGCAGAAGAAACCCGAAAACTGATGCTTCCAAAGTTCATCGAAATCGGCCACATGAATCCGGGACGCTGGCGTCATATCGCTGATACGTTCGTATCGCTTGGACTGCTCGAACCAGACTATTCTCTGGAAGGGTTTCTATATGTGCCAAACCCTGAGCCTGATTTTAAATGGTTCCGACTGACACTCGGGATAATACTATCAGCATTTTTCCTGATAGCTGCAGGTTCGGTTGTCCTGTTCATATTTAATAAAAAATTGCGTCAGGCAGTTCAGGAGCGTTCATCGGCTCTTTCAAAGGTCAACAATGAACTTCTCGTCGAGGTAGCTGAGCGCAGACGCACGGAGAATGTGCTGAGAGAAAGTGAAAACCGGTACCGTACTCTTTTCGAATCAGCAAATGACGCCATATTTATTATGAAGGATGACCTGTTTATCGACTGTAACGAGAAGACCCTTGAAATCTTCGGGTGCACAAGGGAACAGATTATCAATCAGCCTCCTTACAGGTTTTCTCCTCAAAGACAACCGGACGGAAGAGATTCCGCAGAAAAGGCGAAGGAAAAGATACATGCGGCATACAGCGGGAATCCGCAATTCTTTGAATGGAAACATAAGAAGTGCGACGGCACCCTCTTTGACGCAGAAGTGAGTTTAAATGCGATCGAGCTGGACTCAGGAAAATACCTTCAGGCTATAGTACGCGATATTACCGACCGGAAACGAACTGAGGAAGAACTGGAAAAACACCGACTTCACCTTGAAGAGCTGGTAAAAGAACGTACGGCAGTGCTTGAGAAAAAAACGTTTGATCTTGAAAAATCACAGCAGGCTCTCAGATATCTGATTGAAGACGTGAATGAATCCCGGAATGAACTTGAAGAGGCTAACAAAAAACTGCAGGAACTCGACCGGCTCAAATCGATGTTCATAGCTTCGATGTCCCATGAGCTGCGCACTCCATTGAACTCAATCATAGGTTTTACAGGCATCACCCTTCAGGGACTTTCAGGGGAGCTCAATGACGAACAGCGGGACAACCTGACGAGGGCACACAGAGCCGCCCTCCACCTGCTGGAACTCATCACTGATGTCATCGACATATCGAAAATCGAGGCGGGCAGGATAGACCTGTTCCCCGAGGAATTTTCTCTGCGATTTCTGCTTGAGGAAACAATCTTGTCTGTCATGCCTCAGGCAAGGGAAAAGGGGCTGACGATCGATCTGAAAATGGATGAAGACATACATCCTGTTACTGACAAAAGGCGCCTCATGCAGTGCGTTCTGAATCTGCTTAGCAACTCAGTAAAGTATACAGAGAATGGCGGGGTGATGATAGAAGCCAGGATCTGCAGAGAAGAAGATGGCGACGTTATGGAAATCTCCGTCACGGACTCCGGTATCGGAATTGCGGAAGAGGATATATCGAAGCTTTTCGAGCCCTTCGAACGTCTACAGACACATCTGCAGCTCAAGACCGGCGGCACCGGTCTGGGACTGTATCTGACACGCAAGATAATAACCGAGCTCCTGGGCGGCGCGGTATCCGTCCGGAGTGAACCCGGCAAGGGGAGTACCTTTTCACTCAGGCTTCCCATGACGATGGAAGATACGGCAAGAAATAAGGGAGCAACATAATCAGGGGGTGGAAACATGAAAACTGCTCTCGTCATTGAAGACATCGAGGATAACATGGTGCTTATCGTCAGGGTACTGGAGAAGGCCGGATACCGCGTTCTCCAGGCGAGGACAGGCATAGAGGGAATCGCTGCAGCAGGTAAAAAAAATCCGGATTTCATTATTCTCGACATACAGTTACCTGACATGGATGGCACCGAAGTGTTACATGCTTTGCGGGAAAACGATCAGACCATGAAGATCCCTGTTATCGCCATGACCTCTTTTGCAATGGCCGGTGACAGAGAGAGACTCCTTGCCGCCGGTTGCAACGGCTATATCGAAAAGCCCATCGATCCGTCACGCGTCGTGAAGCAGATAGAGAATATAGTAGGCGATTGAAAGCATACTTGAATCTTTTCTTATTCTTTGAGATAATTGACCTACGTTAGGGGCATCGGGACAACGAGAGGCTCACATGAAAATTCTGATCGTAGATGACAACCCTGATTCAAGAATATTCCTTGAGAGGGCGCTCCGTGCCGAAGGCTATACTGTTGAGGTCGCGTCCAACGGACTTCAGGCATTCGATCTGATGACGCAGTCGCGGCCAGACATGATAATCTCCGATATCTTAATGCCTGAGATGGACGGCTAC
>CAZZGC010000196.1:0-3215 GCA_964653915.1 uncultured Thermodesulfovibrio sp. | reverse complement strand
CAGAACACCGCCGCTTCAGCCTTCCAGGACACACTGGCATCAGCCTGGTACAGGCTGGGCATAGGCAGCATATTCGAGACGATCGAGGACAAGATCATCGCCGAGCTCAATAGCTACATCCCCTATGTCGAGACGGTCGACAGCTACGCCGGTCAGCTCGACCAGGATTTGAAGAGCATGCCGATGAAGTTGCCGGCGATCTTCGTCTCATACGGCGGCTCGACGTTCGAGTGGATCGATGGGCCGAATCATCGGGAGACGGTCGATTTCTCAATTCTGGTCGCGGCAAAAAATGCGCGGGGTGAAAAGTCTGCGCGCAAGGCAGCTTACGGATGCTATCAGATGATCAATGATGTCCTGGTCGTGCTGACCAATATGGATTTCGGTCTCGATATCGAAAAGCTCGTGCCGAAGAGGACATCGCTGATATTCGCCGGCAGGACCATAGTTGTCTACGGCATAGATTTTCAGGCAAGTTTTGACACCACTTTCAACTGGGATTAAGGAGGGTTTATGGAACGCATAAAAGTCAGATCAAAGGTTGACAATACTACTCATCTGAAATACGGCGCCCTGAAGAAAGGGCAGGAGCTCGAGATCGATAAGGCAGACTTCGGCGATGAGATATTCGAGCTCGCCGACAGGGAAAAAGCCGGCAAGACGGCCGGCAAAAGGAGGGATAAATAATGTCTGGTGTATCTGGTCTGGAAGTAAAGGCGGCTGTAAAAAAGGCGGCTACATGGGGCACCCCGGTTGCATGCGGCGCCAATGACGGCATCCTGATCCTTGAGCCGAGTATTGACAAGGAGCGCGGAGACAATGTTGACGACTCGCTCGGACTGTATTTCCCGCAGGACTCCGATCCCGGCGAGATAACCGTCGATGGCGATCTGCCGATGTACCTCAGGTACGACTCGATCGACCTGCTCATCGCCATGGCCATGGGCGCCACCGGGGGAGCGCCGGTACAGCAGGGCTCGACTACCGCGTATAAGCAGGTTATTTCGCTGGCATCAGCGCTCGACGGCCTTTTCTGCACGCTGGCGCTGAACAAGAAAATCAACGTCGAGGAGCTGCCCTCCATCAAGGTCATGGGCTTCACTATCGAGGGCGAGGTGGGCAAGCCGCTGAAGATCACATTCGCCGTCAAGGCCTCCAACAGGAACATCAATACGACCGGCGGGACAAACAATCTCACGTCGTTCAACAACGTCACCTATTTCGAGACCGGAAACCGCGTGCTCTTTAACCAGGGAGTATTCAGGATGAACGATCAGTCAGCCGCGGCCCTCGGCAGCGGGGATGTTATCTATCCGAACTCTTTCAAATTCACATTCATGAGGAAAATGGAAGGTGTCTACGGCGCGGGCGGCACCTTTGATGTCATCGATGAGCCGACGAATGACGATGTACCCGAGATCAAGCTCGAGCTCGGCTTCCCGAGATATACCTCCGAGGCATATTTCACCGACTGGGACAACGAAACGCCCAAGAAAATGGACATCACCTTCACAGGGGCGCAGATACAGAACCCCTACAACAGGGAGTTCAATATCGCGTTCCCTAACCTCAAGTTCTCAAAGGTCGAGGCGCCGATTGAGAAGGGGATAATCAAGCATCCCGTGGAGCTCAACGTCCTCGGCGCCGCGTCAGCTCCTGCGGGTATGACCGTGACCAATCCATTCGAGATCACTTTCATCAACAGGCAGAGCTCGGATGTCCTGCAATAAGGAGGTTATATGGCTGAAATAGGCATTTTCAACGACGAGAAAAAGAAGTGGATACAGTTTGACAGCGATACGGAAGTCCTCATCAAGCACATCGACAGGCAGGGGCTGAACAAGCTCCGGCGTAAGGCCCAGAAGGCCGCGAATATCTCCGATGTCGATGCTACGGAGTATTTCAATCTGCGCCTCGGCCGGGAGGCCGTCCACGGCTGGCGCAAGATCAACGATCATAGTCACCCGGGGCTCACGCTTCAGGGCAGGCCGCTCGAGTTCAACCGGGAGAATCTCGATATGCTGATGTCCCGGAGCCTGGACTTCTCGAATTTCGTCAATGAAAACGCGATCGACGCGAAGATATTCCTTGAGGAACAGCAGGAGCTTGAAGCCGAAAAAAACGGCTGAAGGCTCACATCCGGGCGAGAAAGGACTTCCCGGGTGTGAGCTGTGAGTCCTGTGCCGACATACTTAAGGTCGATGGCGTTGAGCCTGACTGTTTTGATGATGACAGGGGCTGTCCCATTCCACAGCCAGGCGAAAGGGGCCGGAAAATTCTGGAGATCAGGGCCCGGCTCATATCCCTGCAGGGGCTCGTGGATCCCGGGACGATTCTCAGGATGTATGATGCCGGCAGGGAGGATATAGATATGCTGGCATTCCTCGAGGAGGAGCTGAGAGAGATGGAAGGCGACCGGGAGGATATCGATGGCTGAAGTCAGACTGACCATATGGGGCATAGATAAGGCATCGGCCACATTCCGCAAGATACAGCACGTCGGAGGCGGCGCGTTTGATAAGATTAAATCTGCCGCCGGCTCGCTCAAAAGCACTCTTTTTTCACTCAAGGGCGCGATAGCGGCTGTGGGTATTGCATTCACAGCCAAATTATTTACGGATATTGCGTCATCGTTTGAAGATATGGAGATTAAGCTTAACGCGCTTACTAAAGGAAAGGGGAAGGAGACATTAGAAGAAATCAATGCGTGGGCATTAAAGATGCCCGTTAATACCCGAAAGGCAGTTGATACATTTATTATGATGCAGGCAATGGGATTGAATCCTACCATAGAGAAGATGCAGATATTAACAGATGTGTCATCAATCTTCGGTGAAGACGCTATGCCGCGAGTCGCCAGGGCTCTCGGCCAGATGATGAATCTTGGTCGTCTATCGGCTGAAGAGCTTAATCAACTGGCGGAAGCCGGAATTAATGCCCGAAAGTATCTAACTGATGCGTTTGGAGGCCAGACGGTTGAACAGATACAGAAAGGCGGGGCAGATATTAAAGATGTAGTCGACGCTATATGGCAGGGCCTAAAAAAAGATTTCGCTGGGGCATCTGAACAGGCAATGAAGACAGGGAGAGGTCTGAAAACTACATTAATAAGTTATTTTGAGGAAATTCAACGGAAAATAATGGAATCTGGCCCATATAAACTATTAAAAGATTCAGCTAAGTCTCTTGTTCAAAATATAGACAAAAACTGGGAT
>CAZZGC010000195.1:0-3224 GCA_964653915.1 uncultured Thermodesulfovibrio sp. | reverse complement strand
GTGTCTTGAACAGGAAAGCAAAGGCGAGCACCGTCGCGACGACGAAGCATCCCCATGCAAACCACGCGAATCCTATATGGATAAATATCCAGTTTGATCTGAACGGGGGACGGAGGGGATCCATTTCTGCATACGTGTTCATTCCCACGGCAAGCATTACAAGAATTACGATTACAGAACCCATAGAGACGATACGCATTTTGCGGTAAAACGTCCCGCCAAGCACCGTGGCCAGAGCGATAAACCAGGAGCCGAGCTGGTAATGTTCGAAACTCACCATTACGGGTATCCTGCCGCTGATGTACCATCTCCAGGCAATCGAGAGAGATTGAAATATGAAGCTGGTGATGAACAATCCCCATGCCTTGTTTTCGATCTTTTCTTTCCCGAAGATTGTTACAACCAGATACATGATAAAAGTAGCGGCATAGCCAAACATCGCAGGCCATAACAGATAACCTTCTATACTGGACATTTAAGTTCCTTTCTGTTTGTCATTTACAATAATCACAAATAATTATTCGCCCGTCACCGCCTTCAGGAATATTTCTTCCAGTGAGAGCGCCCTGGCCTTTATCTCGATCAGCCCTGCTCCCATATCCGAGATCATGGCGGAGATCTCTGTTCGTATGTCATGATCAGGATCTGTTTCTATTTCATATGAAAGCCCGGAAATGCTGTTTACAGCCAGTACATGCGGCAACGACAGCAGCCTCGCCATGTCCAGCTTTTCCGGAGACGCCACGGTCACAATGACCTTACGGGCAGACTCAAGGTCATGAGACAGTTTCTCTATAGTGTCGCAGACAACAAGCGTCCCTTCATTTATGATCGCCACCTTTTCGCATATGGTGGTGACTTCCTGAAGGATATGTGTGCTTAATATCACGGTGTGGTCTCTGCCTAATCCTTTGATAAGTTCCCTTATTTCTATAATCTGGCGGGGGTCGAGGCCGACGGTGGGTTCATCGAGTATCAGGATATCGGGATCATGTACGAGGGCCTGTGCGAGTCCGACACGTTGTCTGTATCCTTTGGACAGGTTTCCGGTAAGCCGCTCAAGCTTGTCGGCGATGCCGCAGAGCTCTATGACACGATCGATCCTGTCTTTCAGAGACTTTTTCCCGACCCTCCGGATTTGTCCGGCATATTCGAGATACTCGCGGACGGTCATGTCGAGGTAGAGAGGCGGATGTTCGGGCAGATAGCCGATACTCTTTTTGACCTCATCAGGCTGGTCAAACATATCCATCCCGTTTATGATGACTCTTCCATCGGACGGTGGCAGGTACCCGGTTATCATTCGCATGATCGTCGTTTTACCTGCTCCGTTCGGACCGAGGAGGCCGAGCGTTACTCCACTGTCGACAGTAAATGAAACCGATTTTACCGCCTCGATCTGTCCGAATTTTTTTGTCAGGTTTTCTATCCGGATCATCTTTCCTACGCCATGCTTCAATCTCTGAACTCTAACCTCATAACTTTTATCTGTTCCCCGCCAACTCTTTCACTTCCACATTATCCACAACCCAATGCCCCATGGTGCGAATCAGGTGGTACGTATTTTCGTATTTGATGGTTTCGTCGGATGTTATCGGCTTACGGGTTTTTTCATCAATATAGTGAAATACCCACTCTTCCGATGTTCTGACAACGGCTTTGTCTTCTTCGATTGCTACATTATCATCGATATCAATCGCTCTGAGTTCGCTGACGATGAGCTTTTTGTCTTTCTTCAGATATGTTATATACGCTTCTATTCGTAAGAGTTCCTGCGTGGATGTGAAGTATTCCATTATCCTGAAGTCAGGCTTGGACAAAGCCTCCATCTTCATTTTGTTATAGGCAATTACAACATTCTTTACTTCCACGTCTTCCCCCGAACAGGAAACGAGAATGAATGAAATGAACAGAAGCATAAAAAATGTCCTGTGTCTCACTGAATCATCTCCCTGATATATCCGGCAACTTCTTCTCTTTTTTCGTTTATCAGTCCGGAGAAATGTTTTGAATATGTATAAGTTGTAATATTTACACCGCTTTTGGTTTTGTTAAGTATAATATAAATCCGCTCATCGGGGTCAATTATCCTCACTATAACTCCGATCAGCCCTACAAATGACATTAAAAAAAAGAACCCGATACCCGGTTCGCCCACGAGCTCCATCTCTACCCAGCGCCGTATCTCCGGGAAAGCTAATTCATATGCCCCAGCACGGACCCTGCCATTAAAGGGAACTATGCCCTTATATACGAGATCGTCATTTTTATATACATTGATAAGAAAAAAAGGGTTTCTTACCTGATAGCTTTTTGTTGCAGGAGTATCGCCTCTTATTACAAAATCCGGGAAAAAATGTATCTTAATATTGATCTCCGTTCCGGTTACTGAAAAGCTGTCCTCTGTCCCCCCGTCACCCCTCAGCGCAACAAAATTTTCGAATACTGTATTACCTGCACTGTCCCTGACAATAATACGGGGGGAAAAACCACCTCTCTGGAGAAGAAACTGCATGCCTTCAACCACAAGGGGATCATTGATTCTGACCGTTTTCTCCCATGTTCTGCCATTCTTTTCTCTTACATGAAATACGGCAACATGCTCCGTTGCATTCCAGGGGTCTGACTCAGGGTAGATGGAGTACTGTTTTATCAGTCCAAGTTCCACCTCCGGCAGTGAAAGTCCCCATAATGGTTCCTGAAGAATGTGCAGGAGGTTATCTCTCACCAAAGGATATGACTGGCCTTCTGTAAATGCCAGAGTTGCCCTGTATGCACCGAAATAGTATACAACCAGGCCCATCAGGGCCGTAATCAGGATAAAATGAAAAAAAATGGAACCCCAGAACCCGGCACTGCCCCTAATGCCTACGATAATCCTGTCTGTCCCTCTGTGCTGACTTAGTATCTGCCACTTCCGCGCGGTAAACCATCTTTTTGCATGATTTTCGATTTTATCTATGTCAGTATCTCCAATAACTTCCGTCTTCCCCTCCTGTCCTGTAACGGTGGGGAACGAGAGGATGGCACCGGCCTTTGCACTTTTCCGTTTAATCAGCCGGTCGATACTGCACAGAGTCGTTGAAAAAATAAGAAATACGCCTGCAAAACCGAACAACTTGCTTCGTGCAAGGGTCTGGCTGTTGAACCTGTCGCCAAGCCATTTTAGCACAGGGTGTTTCAGATGCAGCTCTATCTGTTCTTCCGGAGAAAGAAAGGCTGGA
>CAZZGC010000194.1:0-3337 GCA_964653915.1 uncultured Thermodesulfovibrio sp. | reverse complement strand
GGGCAGTGGATAGCCGAGAGTAAAAAACTGCCGGGATTCATTGCGAAAGGCAGGACGCGGGAAGAGGCGATAGAGAAAATAAAAAGGGCATTCAGAATTTATTATCCCTGCGGCGACTGCGGCGAAAAGTAGTGTCTTGCCGCTTCGTCAGGGAGATGATTTCAAGATTCCCTCCACGACCGACGCCCATACTTCATAACCGGCGCGGCTCAGATGCACGCCATCGTCAAGCAGATACTCCTTGACAAATGACCCGTCACCCAGCGCGTACCGTCTGTGAAGATCAACAAAGTTCACATCAAGTTCGACCGCCATTTTCTTAAGAGATTCATTAACATCTATTATCATCCCGTTGTCGATGAAATCTACGGCAACCGGCAAAAGGCTATGGACATAGACAGATGAGCCGGGATACGCTGCAAGGAGCTTTTCCACAATTACATGGTAAAACCCGATAAATCCGGTATCACCCATAGCCACATTATTGATACCGCTCATCAGGAAAATCATATCGGCTTCCGGAAACAGTTCGGGGAACTTGACGATCCTGCCGAGCAGCCCCTGCACCGATTCTCCGGCAAGGCCGAAATTTGCGACTTTGTGGTCTCTGAACCGCTCCTGCCAGTCATAGTACTCTATAAGCGAGTCACCAGCAAAGAGAAGTTTCATTCTCTGCTCCTTAACTCCTGATCATTGCATCTCGTCCAGGATACATGTCAGCATCACCTGATAACTTCCACCCGTACTCCCCGATATCCGCTCGCAATATTGCTTTACGTCGAGTGGGACTTTCATATCTTCGAGCTTTGATTGCGCGGCTTTCTCCTGCCGGACACATCTGCGGTATGGTTCATCTCCGGATTCAGCCCCTCCGGTTATGACGGAACAGTACTTCTGAATACCCGGGGGAGTCATCAAACGATATTGCAAATCAGAGCATGAACTCATCAGAAATAGAAGAATCGCCGCCACGGTAAGAGGGATAGATATTTTTTTATCCCTCATGTCAGTTTAAGTCGCGATGATAAATATTCTGAGCCCTTGATATCCCCTCAGAGATTATAATCCCCACCGCATCGGCCGCATTTTCAAGAGCCTCGCCAACAAGCTCTCTCTCCTTCTTTGCGAACGGGCGAAGTACGTAATGCTCAGCCAGCATCCTCGATGGACGGCCAATCCCGATCTTCAATCTAATAAAGTCCTTTGACCCGAGAGTATCTATGATTGACTGAATGCCGTTGTGTCCGCCCGAGGAGCCGTTCTTTCTTATCCTTATGAGGCCGGGCTCTATATCAAGGTCGTCATGAATGACCAGCACACCATCAATCTCCTCATGTCGCCATATTGCTTCCCTGACAGCGAGGCCGCTTCGGTTCATATAAGTCAGGGGCTTCAGCAGGATTACATTTTCATCCTCTACCATGCCCATTCCTGACATATACAGCCCGCTCTCACTCTTCAGCCGGATCGAATGCCGCCGTGACAGGATATCAACAGCCATAAAACCGGCGTTGTGCCGCGTCCCTTCATATTCAGCCCCGGGATTACCGAGTCCGGCTATAAGCCACATGAGAAAGCCGTCACTCTTCCTTCTTTTCGGACTCTTCCGCCTTTTCCTCTTCCTTGCCCTTGGTCTTGACGAGTTCAGGCTCCTCAGCCTCTTCCTCAACAACCTCAGCAGGCGCCTCCTCGACCCTCGGCGCCGAAACGTTAAGGATAACTTCCTCTGGATCAGATACTATACTTATTCCTTCAGGTACGGTTATGTCGCTCACATGAAACGAGTGCCCAATTCCAATAGACTCAGCATCGATGTCGATCCTTTCAGGTATCCGGGTAGGAAGGCACTCTACCTCAATTTCCCTCGTATGGAACTCAAGGATACCCCCCATCTTCACACCGGAAGGTTCCTTGGCTATATGCAGCGGCACCGTCACCGTTATCTTTTCGCTCAGAGAGACCTGCATGAAATCTACATGCAGGAGTTCATCACTGACAGGGTCCGTCTGATAATCCTTGACAAGCACCGGACGCTCTGCTGTTGAGCCGCCATCCTCATTGATCTGAAGCGTAATCAGCGCATGTTCGCCGGCACCACGCCTGATCATCCTTGTTATCTCTTTGGCGTTGATCTTTACAGGCATCGACTCGCCTTTTGAATAGACAATAGCCGGGAGCTCTCCAGACCTCCTGAGGCTGCGGGCGCCGCCCTTGCCTCGAACCTCACGTTTATCAGCCTTTAGTAACATCTTCTCCATTTTTCAAACCTCCAGAATTAATGATAAAACTATTCTCTATACAAAGAGTGAGCTTACAGAAGTTTCCTCATGAATTCTCCTGATCGCCTCGCCCAGCAGTGCAGCTACAGAAAGTGTCTTGAGTTTTTTGCACTTTTCTTCCTTACAGTCCATAGGAATGGTATTCGTGACGATTACCTCTTCAAGGACGGATTCATTTATCCTGTCAATAGCGGGACCTGACAATACGGCATGAGAGCAGGCTGCTATTACCTTTTTTGCACCATTTTCCTTAAGGGCTGCTGCTGCCTGTGTGATTGTGCCGGCCGTGTCTATCATATCATCGAATAATATTGCATCCTTGTCCTTCACGTCACCGATTACATGCATCACCTGAGAGACGTTTGCCTTTTCCCTTCTTTTGTCTATGATAGCAAGTGATGCATCCAGTCTTTTGGCAAACGCCCTGGCCCTTTCAACACCCCCCGCATCCGGGGAGACGACTACAACATCGTTGAGGTACTCCTTTTTCACATACTCCGCAAGCACCGGCGTAGCATACAGATGATCAACAGGTATGTTGAAAAAGCCCTGAATCTGTCCGGCATGAAGATCGATCGTCAGTAGCCTGCCGATCCCCACAGCCGTAAGCAGATCGGCAACCATCCTCGCCGAGATAGGAACTCTCGGGGCGGCCTTCCTGTCCTGCCGGGCATATCCATAATAAGGCATAACGGCCGTTATCCTGCCGGCCGATGCCCTCTTGAGAGCATCTATCATGATCAAAAGTTCCATCAGGCTTGTATTGACCGGCATGCAGGTAGACTGCACGACGAATACATCATTGCCCCTGACGTTTTCGTTGATCTGGACCATTATCTCTCCATCGCTGAAATTGTCCACCGTTGCGTCACCTAGAGGGATCTGCAGAAACTCAGCGATCTCTTTTGCAAGCCCCCTGTTCGAATTTCCGGTAAAAAGCTGTAACTTCTCAGGCATCTCTCCCCCTTGTATAATCAGTTCTGGCTGGGGCGGGAGGATTCGAACCCCCGAATGCCAGGACCAAAACCTGGTGTCTTAGCCGCTTGACGACGCCCCAA
>CAZZGC010000193.1:1993-3378 GCA_964653915.1 uncultured Thermodesulfovibrio sp. | reverse complement strand
AACTCTCAAGTACGCCCCTTTCTTTCCAAAATCCCTGTAAGTAAAGACACGTCCCTTATCAATGATTATGTTGCCTTCACTGTCCAGATATAGACCCACCCTGTCCAGAGGCCTTGGCGCGGGACCGGCAAAATTCGTTCCGTCTCGCCTGAATCTGCTGCCGTGGCATGGACACTTGAAGATCCCCTCGTCACCAAACCAGTTCGGCGTGCATCCTAAATGTGTGCACCTGGCCTTAAGCGCAAATATGCGATCCCTCTCCCTGACAAGCCACACGGAATGTTCCTCTTTCCAGTCCTCGAGTATCCGGAAGGCGGAATCATTGCCGCCGAGACCGAGCTCATCGGGGCTTCCCGCCCTGAACGTTGAAGGTCTTTCAAACAGCACCCCTGGATACAGAAATCTGACGAATCCGCCAACAGACAGAGTCAGGGTAGCAAAAAAGGAACCCCAGCCGAGGGTTTTCAGAAGTCTGCGTCTGTCGGTAATCTCTTTCATATCTCAACCTGCTTTATTGCAATCTTAGGGGCGAAGACGCAAAGGCACAGAAGCGCAAAGCATTCCACTCTGTACCTTTGTGCCTTTGCAACTGAGAATCGTTATACTTTAGTGATATTCACCGGGACCATCCTGTCCCACTCGGCAAGCTTGGGGTCGGCCTTTTCGCTCGTTACCATATTCGGGGTTCCCTCACTCTTGGGATAGAGAGACATCACGTCCACAACACCCGGTCTGGTAAGATCGTGAACCTTCGCAACTGCTACAAGACTGCCGCTTCTGGAGCTCAGCCTCACGCGGTCGCCGCTCTTGATCCCGAGCGCCGCGGCATCTTCCGGGTTGATGCTCACGGTCTGATCAGAGACACGTTCATACAGGTTCGCAACAAGCGGTTTATTCGTGCCGTTGTTGAAGAAGTTATAGCCGGTATTCCATATTTCATTTGGTCGATGCATTACCATCCAGATCGGATATTTGCTGTTTGTCTTATCCCTCAGAGGATGGTTGTACGGGTCAAGATTGGCCAGAACCTTTGCCGGAGCAAGGTGCGCCTTGCCGTCCTTTGTGGCAAAGCGTCCGCCCATTGCCTTTTCAAATTCCGGAGAATAAAGTCTTGCAATGCCCTTGCGGTTCTTCTTCGGGAACTGCACGCCCGAAGTTCCGGCCTTTAGGAGATCAGACCAGCTTATCTCCGAAATATCGCTTGTAGATGAGCCCTTGGTCTTCTGCCTTACCTCGTCGTAAATCTCCTCCTCGTTTTTCCAGTCGAATCCCTTGTAACCCATCCGTCTAGCAAGCTTCGCCACAATCCACCAGTCAGGCTTTGCTTCACCCGGCGCTTCCATGAATCCCTGCTGCATGTGCAACCGCCTGTCCTCACTGGCCTG
>CAZZGC010000193.1:0-1893 GCA_964653915.1 uncultured Thermodesulfovibrio sp. | reverse complement strand
ACCGACGGATCAGCCCAGGTGCCTCTTGGATGACCGCCTGCTCTCGATGTACACGCCCCGGGTTTTCCGGCATTTCCGAGAATGATGCCCATCGCGCTGTAGGCAACCTCATGCTCATAACCTATCACCTGATGCATTATTCCCTTCTCAAAGAGCACCATCGTCTGTCCCTTGTATCTGGCAAGCATATCAGCGGCTGCCCTGATTTTGTTGGCCGGTATGCCGGTGACCTTTGCCGCATTCTCAGGGGCAAAACGCTTCTTCACAACCGTCTTCCTGAGTGTGTTGAATCCGGTGGTATAGTTTTTAACGAACTCTTTGTCATAGGCATCATTTCTGATTATCTCGTGCATTAATGATGCCCCTAAGATCGCGTCCGTGCCCGGATTGATCTGCAGAAACAACCCGCCGCTGCGCTCGGCGTCATCCGCCATCTGAATGCGGCGGGGATCAACGAGGATCATCTTGATATCTCCGTTGTTCATTCCTCCGGACGTCAAGGCCCGGTAGTACCATGAGGAGCCTGTGTCCTTGAGGTTCTTGCCGGCGCAGAATATGAGTTTTGTCCTGTCAAAATCATCTACGCTGAAAGACCTCGTACCGGAGCCGACTACATCGGCAAGGCCCCAGCTCTCATCACCCCAGAAGAGATATCCATTGCCGGCAAGCGTGCTTGAGCCCACGCCTTTAAACAGCCATTTCAGAAAGACGTAGGTATTTTGCAGATATCCCCAGTCACCATAGACAGCGCCGACCGCATCAGGGCCGTACTTGTCTATAATCTTCTGGAGATTGGTTGCACAGAAGTCTATCGCCTCATCCCAGGATACCTCGGTCAGAGGGCTGCTTTTACCGTGCGGCCTGATCATCGGTTTTTTCAGCCTCACACGTGTCGGCAACTTCTCAGAATAGAGGCTCCGGGCATTGAATGCACCCCTGACCGAGTAGTTGGACTTGCTGGCAACATCCTTGTGATCAGGCAATACCATTACCAGAACATCCCTGCCGTTTTTCTTTGCCTCTATCGTAAAGATGGTATTCGGCCAGTCCCCTCTCATCTTCTCCACCGGATAAAACCTCTCTCTTTTTGGCTTGCGTCCCGAGCCTTTCGGCCAGATATAGACCTCATATCCGCACTGCACGTGACAGTAACGGCAGGAGGTAAAATACCTTTCAGCATTCCGGGGAGGGAGCTCTACAAATTCCGTGGCCCTTGCCTCCGGGAATTTGGCGGCTGCAAATGCCGGAACACCTCTCGTCATGAGACATGCACCGGCAGCGCCGGCGGCCGTGGCCTTTAAAATATCTCTTCTGCTGACCCTGTTCTCTCTTGCCATTCTAACTTACCTCCTCTCCGTCCAGAAGATTGTTCCTCATCCCGTAAATGAGCCCGGACACACCTATCGCATAGATATCACCCGTTGAGCCATCCACCCTGAGGGATATCATAGGCAGGCTGTTCGGGGCAGGCCCCTCAAGTATCCTGCCGCTCTGCTTGGGATCATACACGCTCTGGTGACATTCGCAGATGAGTTTCTCGCTCTTTTGATCAAACTCAACACCGCAGCCCAGGTGCGTGCAGAACATGCTGAATGCAACTATGCTTTTCTCCGGACCAATCCCCCCCTCAACAGCACAGCCGCAGTCAATAAGAACACTTTTTCTTCCGATCAGTGGGTAGTCGAACTTCACAGTCACCCCCTCTTTGAGGTCTCGAAGATTCGCAACCCTGACCTGCGGATATGTGCCGTTTGATGCCTCGGCGTTTTCAGCAAGGGCACCCGCTATCACAGCAGCGGCGCCCGCATAACCGGCGGTCTTCAGGAGCTTACGTCGGCTTATGCATCTCTCTTTCAACTGCTCTCTTGCTTCGCTCATACCTTGTCCTCCTTT
>CAZZGC010000192.1:0-3379 GCA_964653915.1 uncultured Thermodesulfovibrio sp. | reverse complement strand
GTCCCGTATCGCCTTCTGTCATTCACGATCCGGACAATCCTTGCTCTCAACGGCGGCTTGTCCGTTCGTGGCATAGAGAATATACCGTCCACCGGCGGCGTCATTGTCGCATCCAACCATATAAGCTATATCGATCCTCCGCTGATAGGAGCGATACTGCCGCGAAGAGCTATATTTCTTGCGAGAAAGGGCCTGTTTGAGATACCGGTTCTGAAATCGTTCATAAGGCGGAACGCCATTCCTGTTGACAGGCAAAAACCCAGACCGTCGACCATTAAAGAATCGGTCAGGCTACTCAAGAGCGGAGAACTGGTGGTCATATTTCCTGAGGGACAGCGAAGCGACTCGGGGGCACTAATGGAGGGAAAGAGGGGTGTTGGCATGATAGTCAGAATGAGCGGGGTACCGGTCTGTCCGGCCCTGATCACAGGCGCAGACAACGTCCTTCCTGTGGACGCAAAATGGATACGGCGGGGTCGGGTGACTGTACGCTTCGGCAGCCCGATCTATTTCGAAGATGCGGGAGCAACAGACAGCGCATCCAGGGCGGCCGACTATGAGGCTATCAGCAAAAAAATAATGGACGCCATCGGCGCGCTGCGATCGGCCCCTTATTTGTAATAATCATGGAAGAAAAAAGGAAGGTATCAAAAAATATCCTCAATATTATAAAATACAGCGGGCGAGGTGAATCCCGTCAGCTTGATGTATAATATATAACATTACGACACGTGATGAATTCACAGTTCAGGAGGTATGCAATAATCAGTCATGGAAATACAGACCAATGATCTCGAAAAATTCTACGCCAACACATTCAGAGGACTGAAGGTCGGCGAGATCACCAGAGGGAAGGTGATTCAAGTAAAATCCGACGGAGTCATCGTGGACGTGGGCGCCAAGAGTGAGGGGTTCGTTCCTGCCAAGGAACTGGTAGGCAATGAACTGGAAAACCTCTCACCGGGTGACGAGATCGATGTATTCGTAGAGAAGTTCAGTGATTCCGACGGCTTCGTCAAGCTCTCCCGTCAGAAAGCGGAGGGACTTAAGTCGTGGGATATGATTGAAGAGGCATATCATGATAGTAAAACCGTGGACGGCACAATAACAGGTAAAGTCAAAGGCGGCCTCACAGTCAATATAGGCGGCGTCAATGCATTTCTTCCCGGTTCACAGGTAGACCTGAGAACACCGAGAAACCCGGAAGGCCTCATCGGCCAGACTTTCAGTTTCAAGATACTCAATCTGAACCACCGGGGTTCGAATGTGGTGGTGTCACGAAGAGTCCTGCTTGAAGAAGAACGCAAGGTCATGAAAGAAAAGACTGTTGCATCTCTGACAGAAGGTGCAATCATTGAGGGGACGGTGAAAAATCTCACCGATTACGGAGCGTTTATTGACCTGGGGGGCATAGATGGTCTGCTTCATATTTCGGACATGTCATGGGGCAGGATTAGCCATCCCAGCGAACTCTTCAATGTCGGAGACAAGGTAGAAGTAAAAGTGCTGAGCTTCGATCCTGAAAAGGAGAAAGTCACCTTGGGATATAAACAGAAAACTCCCGATCCATGGACAACGGTCGAGGAGAAATATCCAATCGGCTCTCGTGTTATCGGCAAAGTAATCACGCTTACCGATTACGGTATTTTTGTCAAGCTTGAAGAGGGAGTGGAAGGCCTTGTCCATGTAAGCGAAATCGACTGGATAGAGAAGAATATCAAACCATCCAAATATTTCTCAGTCGGCGACAGCATCGAGGCAATGGTGCTGAAGGTCAACAAAGCGGATAAGAAGATATCCCTCAGTATAAGAAAGCTCAAACCCAATCCGTGGGATCTTGTAAGAGATAAATACTCTCCCGGAATGAAGATAAGGGGCAAGGTCAAGAGCCTTACCGAATTCGGCGCCTTCATTTCGCTCCAGGAAGGGGTAGATGCACTGCTGCACGTCTCTGATATCTCCTGGACAAAGAAGGTCCGACATCCCGGTGATGTGCTGAAGAAAGGCGAAGAGATTGAGGTCATGGTGGTGAAAGTGGAGCCGGAAAACGAGAGGATCTCCGTAAGCCTTAAGGACATGACCGATGATCCCTGGAAGAAAGATATCCCGGCAAAGTACGGGCTAGGCGATACCGTCACCGGCAAGGTCTCCGGCATAACGGACTTCGGGGTCTTCGTCGAACTTGAAGACAGTGTTGAGGGACTGATGCATATCTCCGAGGTGGAAAAGAAATCGGATGAAAAATTAGAGGATATTTTCAAACTTGGGGATGAAGTATCCGTAAGGATCGTTAATATAAATCCGGAGGAGAGAAAACTCGACCTCAGCATGAAAAGCATGATCGGTTAGGTCGACCGTGGGCAGAAATCCGCTCTCTCGGGAACAGGTCTGTTCTGATTAAGATGAAAAAGGTACTTCTTTTTTTCCTTATTATATTTCTTATAACCGTTACTCTCAGTCTTGTCATGACATTTTCCCGTAAAGTCGGTTTCGGTGAAAAAGTCGCTCTCGTCAGGGTAAGTGGCATGATCATCGACTCAACCGGTGTAATTGACGAACTCAGGGATTATGATAAGGACCCGTCGATCAAGGCGATAGTTCTCCGCATAAACAGTCCGGGAGGCGCGGTCGCCCCTTCTCAGGAAATATATGAAGAGATTAAGAAGATCAAGAAGAAAAAGAAGATTGTCGTCTCGATGGGCGCCGTCGCGGCATCGGGTGGATACTATATTGCGGCGCCTGCCGACAGGATCGTTGCAAATCCCGGTACACTGACCGGTTCAATCGGTGTTATTATGGAGCTGCCCAACGTATCGGAGCTAATGAAGAAGATCGGGGTCGAGACGCAGGTCATAAAAAGCGGCAGGCACAAGGACATGGCCTCCGTCTTCAAGAAACTCGGCCCTGAAGAGAAGAAGATACTTCAGGATGTTCTTGATGATGTGCACGAACAATTTATCCAGGCGGTATCAGAGGCCCGTGGAATAGATTTTGCCGAGATCAGGAAGCTGGCCGACGGCCGGATTTTCACCGGAAGAAAGGCCAAGGAACTGGGTCTGATCGACAAGATCGGCAACCTTCGGGATGCCATAATGCTGGCGGGGGAACTTTCGGGCATAAAGGGAGAGCCACAGGTGGTAACGAGGGAGGATGAATTCAGTTTTCTCGATCTGCTCAAGAATAAATTTGCAGGGGCACTGAGTAGTGAATCATTCAGAGGGATCTCTGTAAAGTACCTTATGAGCCTGTAACAGCATCCTGCCGGGAGGGATGCGTAGAGGAAAAATATATTTGACTTTTATTTTCTGATATTTTAGATTTCCTATAAAGGAGGGTCACATGACTAAATCTGCACTGATCGAAAAGATAGCTGAAAAAG
>CAZZGC010000191.1:0-3458 GCA_964653915.1 uncultured Thermodesulfovibrio sp. | reverse complement strand
ATAACCTCAAGCCCCATCCGATAGGTCAAGCCGTGAATGGGGGTCTTGTTGATATGAACCCAACGGATTTCGCATACCAAGCCCTTGCATTCATGACTGGAGTGATATATGTCGACTTTCACGATTCCTTCAGGAAGAAACGGAGCCGACTCCTCCCTGGATGATGCAATTGCGAGAATCCCCCTTTCCGACATGTTCTCCACGACACCGTAATATATATTGCCGTCACAATGGATGGACGCACTCAAAAGGTTGATTCCCTTTCTGCTGTGATCCCTCTTTTCCATAAGAGCCTGATCATGAAGCATTCCCGGCAGGACAATGCCTTCAGGAATACTTCTTATATAAAAAAAACGTTTGGAATTGTTTCAAAGAAATGTATTTGATTAAGTATAGTGACACATTCCGGGCATGTCAAGGTAAAATTACCATTTCATGAACCTGTAGCCAAACATCGGAATCCGATTTATAATATCGTCATGTCACGGAAGATTGCGGCTGTCGATATAGGAACAAATACATTCAGGATTCTCATCGGGGAACTGCAGGAAAAGGGTGAAGAAATAGCACCTTGCATCATAGAACATTATTCCGGGCGTGCCGTCGTCCGGCTTGGAGAAGGTGTCGCCGAAAGCAATATGCTCCATCCGGATGCAATTTCCCGCGGACTGACGACGCTGAAAAAATTCAGGGAAACGGCTGAGAAACACGGCGTATCCGGTATCTCGGCCGTCGCCACGAGCGTACTGAGGGAAGCTGAAAACGGCCGGGAATTCATGGAGACGGTCCGTCGAGAGACGGGGATCGTGATCAGGACGGTTACGGGCGGGGAAGAGGCCGCGCTCACAGCACGCGGCATTCTCTTTGACATCGATATTCCTTCAACGGCACTCCTTGCAGACATCGGCGGAGGAAGCACGGAACTCGTCTTTATGAGGAACGGCATTCCGGAGAAGTTCGAAAGCCGGAAGATCGGCGTCGTCTATCTCGCCGATAAATACATGAAGGCCGACCCGCCGGATGACAAGGATATCGCCGCCATGGAGGATGAAATATCGTACTCAGTAAAACAATATATGCAGGAATTCCGAAACCTTCTTGACGAATCAACGATGATGATCGGCACCGCCGGAACAATAACGGCCATCTCTGCCATGAACCTCGGTCTGCAACATTATGATCGGAAACAGACACACCATTCCCGGCTGACCAGGGCCCAGGCGAGCGATATTTACGATCGCATCGTGAAGCTAACTTCCGCCGAAAGACAGAAGATGATACCCTTTGAACCCCAGAGAACCGATATCATTGTGCCCGGAGCGTTCATACTCCTGAGTCTTCTCGATTCGGCCTCAAGAGATGAGATACTGGTAACTGATTGCGGAATCCTTGAAGGCATATTGATTGATATGTATCAAAAGCAGATGACAGAGGACAGATGACAGGCCGGCTTCTAACCACCCCTTACTGCATATTTATGACTCTCGCCCCCTTTCCCGCCTTTCTCGCCCCTTGGCATGGCACTCCATGCCCCAGGAGCCTATTTTGATTCATCAAGAGCGTCTTTCAGTTCCTCGACCATCTTTGCAAGCTTCTTTATCTGTGCTTCCTGGTCATTTATCCTGTCATGAAGCTGATCGATATATATGTGGGCCTTTTCCAGTTCCTCTACAATGCCCCTTCTGTGAGCTCCAACCATGACTACCTCCCGGCCCTGCCCGTCAACTGAGGCCTTGGGAATTGCCCGGAGGTGCTTATTCTTCCACATGAACTCCGCATGCTCATCTATGGACTCAAGTTTGTAATCAGGTTCAAACACATAGTCGGCATGAAGCTGAGAGCCCCGTTGCCATATCTCACCATTTACATCAAGAGCAGCTCCCGGAGTGGTTGTATTTATACCTACCCTTCCTGTACTGAAGTCTCCATAAATGAGGGTATTGGTCTCACTGTTTCCGATATACAGCTTATCAGAGCCAGTCTCATTGTAACCTGCTCGGTACCCGATGAATACATTATTGGAGCCTGTATTGTTATAACCTGACTCAGCGCCCAGTATAGTGTTGTTATTTCCTGTTATATTACTTAACCCCGATTCTTTGCCCAAAAAAGTATTGCCGGAACCCACGCTTATCGATGCCCCGGCACCGTTTCCAACGAGTGTATTGTCACTGCCGGAGGTTGCCATCCATCCGGAAGTAGCTCCAACAAAAACATTACTCCCCCCGGTACTGCTGATTCCGGCCTGATATCCTATCATTGTATTGGAAAAGCCTATATTGGACTTTCCTGCACCTGCCCCGATGAAGGTATTCCAGCTACCACCTGTACCTGCGTCAGGGCCCACGCCGGTGTTGCCGCTTGCCGTATCTCCGGACGCAAATCTCTTCCCGCCAAGACGATACTCGGCAGATGTTTCAACATAACCGGAAATCTCAACCGGGCCGGTAAATTTCCCGGCAATTCCGGTTCCGGAATTCGTTACATTCAGAACGGGAGCAATCGAACTCTTTGTGAGGTTGAGTGGAACATCCATAGTTATGTAAACGTATCCGTTCGATGTCGTACTGTTCAATCCCGAACCTACAGTCACGTTTTTTATCTTACCCGGAACAAAATCAAGCTCGGATTCGGATACGCAGCCGGAGCAGTCAAGATCTGCAGCAGGACCGCCCTTAATAGTGCCTCCCGCATAGATGAATCCGACATCAGCCGATGAAACCCCGCCATCGGTAATCATCGTAGTGGTCACTGAATCAGCCTGACCAACGCCGACATAAAGAGTGTCATGATTGTGTGAAGCCGGTGCGAAATCAGTGGAGTCCAAACCGTCAAGTAAAGATGCGTTACGGGCAAACGGAACAGACGATATTGGCTGGCGAGGACTCAGTATCTCAAAGCCGCCGGCACTGTCATCGACTCCCGTTTCCAGGTAGTAAACGGAGTTAAAATCAAGTGAGGCCGGAAATGGATTCACAGAACCGAGTCTTACACTATAAATGCCCTGATTAACATCGACAAACTGTTCTTCTGACCACAGTTCGGTGCCACCCGATGCCATGTCATGCAAAGAAAATCTCATCTTAAGCGATGAGTTGTTCACCGGCGCTCCCCCGCTGTCCGTCAGGTATCCCTGCAGATTTATCTCGTCCAGCGCCTGCGCCGATACAGTCACAGGCAAAGCCAGCAATGCCGACAGCAGAAGAATGATACCTATTATGCTTCCTCGTTTCATTTTACTGTCCTCCTTCAAATTCTTAATGTAATATTCAATCTGAAATTTATTTTGCAGATTCCTGAAACTCTCTTAAAATCTATCTTACCTCAAAAGTGTTTGAAATAGCATATCAGGAGTTAACTTTTCTCCCTGAAATTTAGTATGATGTTGTCTGTATGCTGCTTTTTCGGTAATGAAAAAAGGGCTTACCGAAATATAAATTTATTTTACCATATTGTTA
>CAZZGC010000190.1:0-3511 GCA_964653915.1 uncultured Thermodesulfovibrio sp. | reverse complement strand
AATAGCGGCCACGACCATACCGGTCACCGAGGCCGTGGGCACTGTCCTCGCCCACGATATAACAGAGATCAGACCTGGGGAGTTCAAGGGGCGTGCGTTCAGGAAGGGACATATTGTAAGGGAGGAAGACATCCCCCATCTGCAACGGCTCGGCAAAAACCATCTCTACATACTCAAGATCAGGGATGATGAGATGCATGAAAACGATGCGGCCCTCGCCATGGCGAACTCGCTTATGGGAGCCGGCGTCAGTATGGCTGGAGAACCGAACGAAGGCAAGATAAACCTGGTAGCAGAACTGGACGGCCTGCTGAAGGTCGATGAAGAAGCTCTGTTGCGGTTCAATATGCTCGGAGAGGTCATGTGTGCGACTTTGCACAGTAATATGCCGGTCAGAAAGGGGCAAACCGTAGCAGGCACGCGTGCTATCCCTCTCGTTGTGAAAAAGGAGATCGTAGAATCTGCTGTCCGTATTGCCCATGAGGCCGGCGGCATAATCAGCGTTCGGAAGATGAGGAAACCCCGGGCAGGCGTCGTCATAACGGGCAACGAGGTTTACACTGGGAAGATAAAGGATGCCTTCGCTCCCATAATCAGGAAAAAGATCGACGCCGTTGGGGGAGAGATCATCAATATCTCCTATGCGCCAGACGATGCATCAACAATCGAAAGCAGGATAAGGGAACACCTGAAAGCAGGCGCCGATCTCATAATAACCACAGGCGGTATGTCTGTTGATCCCGACGATGTGACGAGATTCGCAATACGCAACCTCGGGGTCTCCGAGATGTACTATGGGTCTCCTGTACTTCCCGGTGCGATGTTTCTGATAGCGTATATAGAGAAAGACGAGAATGGCGAGAAGAGCGGGACGGGCGGGAAAGGCGGTGAAAAGGGCGAATGGCGGGAAGATTCCGGTATTCCTGTGCTGGGGATTCCGGCCTGCGGGATGTACGCCGCTGTTACCGTTTTCGATCTGATACTGCCCAGAATACTCGCCGGAGAGAAGGTAACGAGGACAGAGATAGCCGTACTCGGGCATGGAGGACTCTGTATGAAGTGCAAGGAATGCCGGTATCCCGTCTGTCCCTTCGGAAAATAGGAGATTGGGCAGATGAACAAGAAAAAAATGCAGCCGCTCAGGGACTCATTCAATCGCCGGATAGACTACCTGCGAATCTCGGTCACCGACAAGTGCAATTTGCGCTGTGTCTACTGCATGCCCTCGCACAGGCTCAAGCCTTTCCGGCGTGACTCGATTCTCTCTGCCGATGAAATTCTGAGATTTGTAAAAATAGCGGCTGGACACGGCCTCAGAAAAGTCAGGATAACAGGCGGCGAACCGCTGCTGAGGAAGGATCTGATTACAATTGTGTCGGGGATAAAAGGCCTGGGAATTCAGGACCTGAGCCTCACAACAAACGGCGTGAGGCTTCCGGAGATGGCGCCGGACCTGAAAAAGGCCGGACTCGACCGCGTCAATATAAGTATGGATACGCTGAACCCCGACCGCTACCGTGGCATCACAGGAGGAGGTGATATAAGAAATGTTCTACAGGCGATTCACGCGGCCGAAGAGGCCGGTTTGACGCCAGTTAAAATCAATATGGTGCCGGTAAGAGGGCTGAATGACGATGAGATCCCTGCATTCGCCTCTATGACGATCGAAAACAATTACCATATCAGGTTTATTGAACTCATGCCTGCTAAAACAGACAGTGACTGGAGGAGAGACAAATGCATAGACGCACAGGAGGTTATGCAGAAGATTTCCGCACTTGGCCGGATAATGGAACTGCGGTTCCACGGCCGGGGACCTTCCAGGAACTACAGGATAGAGGGTGCAAGAGGGGTCATAGGGATCATAAGTCCTGTAAGTGATCACTTCTGCAGATATTGCAACAGAATGCGAATGACCGCCGAAGGCCGTTTAAGACCATGTCTTTTTTCTGACAAAACCATCGATATAAGAACCCCGATGAGAAAGGGCGCTTCTGATTATGAAATAGAAACGCTTTTCATTAACGCGGTCAGGACAAAGCCGGAAAGGCATCACCTCGACGGCAGGCATAATCCCGGAACCATAGATTCCATGTCAAAAATCGGGGGGTAGTAAACTTATACACTTATAAGAACTATTTATTGGTCTTTGCGTCTTTTTCTGATAGAATGTCTCCATGAACGTCCGTTCATATTTCATACTGATCCCGCTGTTAGTCCTGTTTGCGTCATCTCTGAATGCATACGAAACATCCAATGAACGCCCGACTGCTAACACCTTTTTCAATATAGGAATGCAGGAAAGCGACAAGGCTGAATATTCCGAGGCGATCGACGCATTCCGGCATGCCATAGCCCTGAAGCCGGATTTCGCTGAGGCTCACTTCTACCTTGGCCATGCATATTTTCAGCTTCACAGATACGATGAGGCGCTGAATGCTTACAAAGATGCGGTTAAACAGAAACCCAACTTTGTCGAAGCATATATAGCCCTTGGTTCTGTAGCTACGATGCTTGATGATCTCTCGACAGCGGTCAAGGCACACGAAAGAGCGGCCCGGCTGAGGCCGCGAGACGCCAAGATCCAGTATGGACTGGGCAACGCCTATATGGACGTCAAGCGTTATGCCGATGCGGTCGGTGCATTTGAAAAGTCCGTCAGACTCAAGCCCTCATATGCGGATGCGAGATACCGTCTCGGCATAGCCTACCTGAAGTACCGGGAGACTCTCCTCGACAAAACACGCCGCCAGCAAAAGGCGCTGAAAAAGATCGATAAGGAACTTGCCGCAGACCTCCTCTCAAAGATAAAGAAAACAAGATAGAGCTCGTCCGGTATCACCCACATCACCCTCATAGCTTGACTATATATAAAATTCTATTTATATTTAATGTATCGCTATGCCTTATTTACTGGATATAGTAATGATAATTGATAAATGAATATTGATTATACCAATGAATAATCTACTTCCCGTCTTCAAGGCACTTTCTGATGAGACAAGACTCAGGATACTCGCCCTGCTCAGAGATGGAGAGGTCTGCGTCTGTGACATGGCCGAGACCCTCGGCATGACGCAGCCGAATATCTCCTTTCATCTGAGCATGCTTAAGGAGGCCGGACTCATCAAGGACAGGAAACACGGAAGATGGATACACTACTCACTTGATGAGTCAGACATGTTCAGACGGTTCCTGCTCATGAGCATCTTCGAAAAGATGGATCCCAGGACACTAAAGAAGCTGAAGAGGCGCAGTAAATGCTGAGGAGCATGATCGAGAAACTGCATAATTTCAAACTGCTTCCGGTATTTGTCATTGTCAGCATGGCTCTGGGAATAGGCATAGGGAAGATGTACGGCATTTCAAACTTTGCGCTTACTCCTCCGATAGATGCGATCAAGTCGATCTTTGAGGGCACTTACAAGTTTTCTGCCGGAAACACACTCGCCCTCGGAGTGGTCATCGGTCTCTTCATGATGATGTATCCTGCCATGGCAAACATAAAGTT
>CAZZGC010000189.1:0-3655 GCA_964653915.1 uncultured Thermodesulfovibrio sp. | reverse complement strand
ATGATCGGTAACAAATCAGCCTAGATTTAACTGTAAGAGATGTACTGCAACTTTTATGCCGGGGGTATTCATGACGGACTTGAGTTATTTTTTAAAAAAATCAGGTAAGTGAAATAATTGCCTCAATTTTGATGAGTGTGCACTAATGTTATGTCACATATGATGCACATACAATCTGGCACAAGATGTGAGTTACTCATACCGGCTGAAGACCAAAACAGTATTCAGCCCGCCAAAGGCGAAGGAGTTGCAAAGGGCTGTCTCTATCCGGGCGGGGCGTGCTGTGTTCGGAACATAGTCGAGATCGCACTGCGGGTCGGGTTCGATGTAGTTTGCGGTTGGCGGGGCGGTCTGTTCCGTGATGGCGGCTATGGATGCGATAGATTCCAGTGCTGCTGAAGCGCCGAGCGTATGTCCGTGCATGGACTTGGTCGAGGAGACGAGCAGACTGTCGGCATGTTTGCCGAATACACGGCGGATGGCAGCTGTCTCGGTAGGGTCGTTCTGCGCGGTCCCGGTTCCGTGCGCATTGATGTAATCCACGCTTTCATTGCCTATACCGGCATCGCTCAGGGCGGCTTCCATTGCAGAGGCCGCACCCTCGACAAGCGGTTGTATGAGGTTGTTTGCGTCTGAGCTCATTCCGGCCCCCTTCAGTTCGGCGTAGATTTTTGCGCCCCTTGCCTTCGCATGTTCAAGCTCCTCGAGGATGAGAGTTCCTGCACCTTCTCCGATCACCATCCCTCCCCTGCGGGCGGAAAAGGGTCGGCAGGTGTCCTTCGCCATCACCCGCAGGCTTTCCCATGCCTTTATGGTTCCATATGTAATGCATGCCTCCGACCCGCCGGTGACGGCCGCATCAATCATGCCGGACCTGATCATAAATAATGCCATGATGATGGCATGGCCGGCCGATGAACACGCGGAGGTGGTGGCGAAAGCGGGTCCGGTGATCCCGAGGTCCATGCTGATCCAGCTTGCACCGCCGCTTGGCATGAGACGCGGAACAGTAAAGGGATGGAGCCGCTTCGCCTTCTTTGCATAGAGACGGAAATAGTTGTCGTCCTGCGTGTTCTGACCACCGACACCGGTGCCATATACGACGGCGGTTCTTTCTGCAAGGGCTTCCCTGAGTTCGATTCCGGCATCAGAGACGGCCTCACGGGAGGCGAGAATGGCAAACTGGGCGAATCTGTCTATCTGGTTGATCTGATTAGGTGAGAAGTGGGCATGTGCGTCATACTCCGGGACTTCTGCAGCTATTTTGACCTGAAAGCCTTCGGTGTCGAAAAGCGTGATAGGTGCTATTCCGCTTTCTCCACGCAGAATACGTGATATGAAGCTCCTCCGGTTGCCCCCGAGTGCCGACAGGCATCCAACGCCGGTTACTACCACGCGTCTCAAATGTTTTTTCCCTGCTGCCTCATCAGTTCGGTCACAGTGTGGACAACGTCTCCCGCCTTTTTGAACTGACTGCTCTGCTGACCCACATCTTCGGGGTCCGGTATGCTTATGTCGAAACGCTCCTCGAGGTCGTAGATGATTTCGACCAGCTTGAGCGAATCTATACCTATGCCGCCGAGAGCTGTATCCGGAGTGACTTCTGACGGGTCCAACTCGGCATGCTTCGCAAGAATTTTCAGTATTTCTGCTTCGGTATTATTGTTTGACATGTGAATCCTCGAATACTCAGATTTATCGCAACTAATAAGATTTATACTTTAGCATAATCGGGAGATATCTGAAAAACACAGTGATTATCCGGTTGTCCGTTTTGACCTGGAAGATCGCTTGGCCTGTGTTCCGCTCATTACGTATTCATGAATCGCCCGCGCAGCGCGTTTGCCGGCCCCCATTGCGCTTATGACGGTGGCGGCCCCTGTAGCTATGTCGCCGCCAGCAAAGATGCCCGGCAGGTTTGTTCGTCCTTCCTCGTCGACCTCGATATAACCGGCTCCCCATAGCTTAAGCCCCTTGACGGAGCGGACGCAGATGGGGTTTGAAGTCTGTCCGATAGCCATAATTACCTGATCAATCCTGATAATAAAATCCTTTCCTGAACAGGCCGGCCTTCTTCGTCCTGTAGCATCGGGTTCGCATAGCTTCATGCGGTCGCATTTCATCGCCTTTACATATCCTTTGTGATCTCCGATAATTTCTTTGGGGCTTGAGAGAAACTTGAACATTATGCCTTCCTCTTCCGCATGCTCTATTTCCTCAAGCCTGGATGGCATTTCTTCCCTGGTTCGCCTGTAGACTATATATACCTTTTCTGCGCCGAGTCTCATTGCGGTTCTGGCCGCATCCATCGCAACATTTCCCCCCCCTATGACAGCCACTTTACGGGCTTTCTTTACAGGGGTGTCGTAATCCGGGAATTTGTTGGCTTTCATAAGATTGACGCGGGCGAGAAACTCGGAGGCGAAATAGACGTTGTTGAGATTCTCGCCGGGTATTCCCATATAACGGGGGGCGCCCGCTCCTACACCTATAAAAACGGCACTGAAGCCGTCATCGAAAAGTTCCTCCACCTTCTGCGTCCTGCCTATCACCCAGTTGAGCCTGATCTCTACTCCCATTTGCCTGAGATATTCTATTTCACGGTGTATGATCTTTTTAGGCAGTCTGAATTCCGGGATCCCGTATGTCAGCACACCGCCTGCCTCGTGCAGAGCCTCGAAGATTACAACTTTATACCCGAGCTTGGCAAGATCAGAAGCTACTGTGAGTCCGGCAGGGCCCGAGCCTACTACCGCAACACTGTGGCCGTTTGGAGGTGGAATATCGGGTTTTTTGAAGATGCCTTTGGATGCCTCGTAGTCCGCCGCGAATCTCTCGAGTGCCCCTATGGAGACGGGTGTTTTCTTCTTCCCGAGTATGCACCTGCCCTGGCACTGATTCTCCTGTGGGCAGACTCTTCCGCATATGGCGGGAAGCATATTATATTGCCTGATTACCTCAAGGCTTCCGCTGAAGTCCTTATCACGGATGGCTGCTATGAATGCAGGAATATCGATCTCGACGGGGCATCCCTGAACACATTGCGGGCGTTTGCACTGCAGGCATCTTGCCGCTTCAGCAACAGCTTCCCTGCCTGTCAGCCCGAGAGCGACTTCCTTGAAGTCCCTTCTCCTCTTTTCCGGATCACGCGTTCTCATAGTGAAAAATCAAAAATGAAATATCAAAAATAAAAATTAAGGATCCTGAACTTTTATTTTCTATTTTTATTTAATTTTTTCTTGAATCTTTCCAGCGACACAGCTTCTTCCTCTCTGTAGAATCCGAGCCTGTGTGAAAGCTCCTCGAAATCTACCTCATGGGCATCGAACTCGGGACCTTCTATGCAGGCAAAGCGCGTCCGGCCGCCGACATGCACTCTGCAGGCCCCGCACATTCCCGTACCTTCCACCATGATGGGATTGAGGCTTACGAGGGTTCTGATATTGTATGGTCTGGTGACTTCGGCTACCGCCTGCATCATCCTTATGGGACCCACGGCAAGGACGACTTTAACTGTGTCGTTTTCGATAAGGTCCTTCAACGCTCCGGTAACAAGACCCTTTCTGCCGGCGCTGCCGTCATCGGTGGTCAGCAGTACCCTGTTTGCAACCGCCCTGAAGCGGTCCTCCCAAATAATCAGGTCTCTGGTCCTTGC
>CAZZGC010000188.1:0-3800 GCA_964653915.1 uncultured Thermodesulfovibrio sp. | reverse complement strand
AAAATGCCACAATAAGAACTCCTGCTGTGACGGCAATCTGATACAGTATCTGGGTCAGATCCTTTACCTCCCGCATCCATGCGAATCTTTGCAGTTTTTCGGGAACTACTATGGTATCACCGGGCTCAAGCAACGGATCATTATCACCGAAGCCACGCACTTCCCATCTCGACTTCACAAGATTCCAGTTAACAAGGCTGGACGGGACCTTGCGCGCACTGCCATCAGCCTTGATGATATAGATATTCTTCTCATCCGCGTAAGGAGACAGTCCGCCTGCCGCATCGATATACGCGCGGTAATCCATCTCGCCCGAGAAGATAAAACTCCCCTGAGACATCACCGCGCCTATGACATGCACCGCATCGGGCCTGGAAGGCACAAACAATGTATCACCATCTTCAAGCTCTACGTCGTTATCGCTGTTTTTCAGAAGCCTCAGGTGTGAAAGCCTGATGGTCATCCGGCCGGAAGGCTTGAGCCCCCGCAGAGTCTCTATGAATCTCCTCTTCTGTTCAAACTCTATCTTCTTCGCCTCCACTTCCTCCTTTGATACCGCGACCGATGCCTGAACCGCGCCGGCAGACAACAGCTCCTTTTCAAGCCTGTTCAGCATCTCCGTAATGCCCTTTGCCTGCACATCCCTTACACTCCTTCTTGTAAATACCGCCCCCCTCAGATATGCGCTGTCTTTAAATCCCCCTGCCCGCTCTATCACAGAGGAAAGTCTTTCTCCCTTCCTGATCATGTATTTGCCCGGAAATCTCACTTCGCCCTTCAGCGTAACAAAGCGGCTCATCCTCCAGTCCGGGATCCTCCTGACAAAAAGCCGGTCGTACGGCTTGAGCGTCAGATCATGTGACGGGTCATGACTCATGGCGAGCCTGAGATTTATATTCTTCAATGAGACCCTTACCAGTCTGCCTTTGACAAGTTCATAGGAGGACAGCTCAGCATCGTCCAGAAATGCCGATTCACTGAGATTCCCCGCCGCAAAAATAAGATCGCTAACGCACATCTTTTCGGCAAGGGGATATTCCCCCGGTTTGTTTATCTCCCCATCAACCGAAACGGTCTGCCGGAACCTCGTCTCCCAGAGAGAGTGAACCACTATACGGTCCTTATCCCTAAGAAGCAGATTCTGGGCAGGATCGTCATTCATCGCTTCCTGTACGCTAAAGTAAATCTGCTTCAACGTACCGTCTTCCGCTCTCCTGAAAATCTCTCCGCGCTTTCTGTCCGCATCCTTCGTAAGGCCGCCTGCCGCCATGATCGCATCCTTCACACGGGCATTCTCCGGGATGCCTACTTCTCCCGGCCTCCGCACCTGCCCCTGAACCGTGACGGACGGTCTGTCCTCGAACCTCCATCTCGAAAAGACATAAATGGAATCCCTCGGAACGAGTTCCGGATTATTCTTTTCACCGCTACCTTCCAGAAGCGCCCCCAGGTCGAATGGAATCAGCTTCGTTCCCCCTCCGCCGGGCTCAAGACGCTTGATCAGGGCATATTTCATATAAGTATCTTTCAGGAGCTCATTGTCATCGGCAATCAGGTCCTTTATCCGCATCCCCCGCCGGTATTCATACTTGCCCGGATGCCTGACATTGCCGTAAAGATACAATGCATTGGCGTCCTTTTCCACGATGGAAAACACCTTGACCAGATCGCCGTCCTGGAGACTCACGCTCCCGGCCTTTGAAAGTTCTCCGTCGCTGATGTCCATAACTATCTCGCTCCTGTTTTTTCTGATCCGCTCTATCTGTATCTGCTGGGTATATGCGCTCGGAATCAGGCCTCCGGCGAGGTCTATCAGCGTTCTGAGATCTTTCTTTTCACCAAGCTCATATATGGCCGGCCTTTTGACATTGCCGGCCACACCAACGAGAGGTCCGGCCGTAGGAACGAATACCACATCGCCTGACTGCAGAACCCTGTCCGCCGATTTGTCGCCCCTGAGAAGAAAATCGTAAAAATCCATCACTACCAGCGTCTTATTCTTTCTTTTCAGTTCTATATGTCTCAATGAGCCTATGCCTGAAGGCCCGCCGGCAGCGATAATCGCATTAGTTATCGTAGAGAAAGAATCCAGCGCATAACTTCCCGGTCTCAGCACCTCCCCAAGAACGAATATCCGTATACTCTTCAGCGCTCCCATCGTGACACTTACATTAGCGCCGACGATCTGACTCATCTTTTCAGTGACCAGTTTCTTCACCCCCGCAAACTTCATCCCGGCAACACTGAGCGGCCCTATCTTGGGAATCTTGATCTCTCCATCCCTGTTGACCGGCAGTGAATAACTGTCGTTTACCCTGCCCCATATCATCACTTTAATTTCGTCGCCGGGTCCTACGATATAATCCGGGGCCACCGGCGTATCCTGTCTCGGCCTTAGTTCCCGCAACGAGGCTTCGCTGAAGAAGTCATATCCGAAAGGCTTCAGTTCAAGAGAAATATCCTGATATTTCCCGCCCGTCCTGTAACGGTCAAAAAGCGAGGCCCTTTTACCGGAAGATGAAGCCCGGCCCTGCTTAACGGCCCCTCCGGGTTCATCCCCGCCTTCAAGCATCCGCCGGCCCTTGTCTATTTCTTCAGGCGTCAGGCCCGGCAATGAACGCTTTGCCTCCCCTGAAACAGTAGCCCCGCTCCCTGAAGCCTCCCTCATATTTGCGATATCCCCGGCTATCTCCCTCTGCTGCTCAATCGGCAACGCCCTGAACATCTTCACCCCTTCTTCAGGGGTAATGCCTTCGATGCCGGTTACCGCCCGGCTTTGAGCGCAAAAGACAAGGATAAAGAAGACCGTAAAAATCGATGCCGCAATTCTGATTGAATATCTCATAATCAGCACTCCTGCTCAGAAAACAGGTTGTCAGACCTGCCGCGCCTTGCGCGCGTTTTCAATATGTTCAAGAAAAAATACCAGTATGATTCCGGTAAACAGCGAGACAAAAAAAGCAAGCACTATATTGAGAATTATCCGGGGCTTAACATGCCTGTCCGGTACCATCGGGGGATCAACTATCTTGAAGGCAAAGTTTTCTTTCACTTCGGCCAGCATGGAAGTCTCTATCTGTTTTGCTATCAGGGAATAGATCCTCTGCCGGATCATCGGGTCGGAGTTTCGGTCTATCAGGGATTCAAGGTACTTCCTGTTGGTCTCCGCCACCCTCTTTGCCTCACTGCTCATATAATCCGTCAGCTCGGTCAGAATATATTTCAGAATATCCGATGATGTCTGCGGGTCAGCAAATTCGGAGTATATTTCTATCACCCCTTCCGTTTTCTTGTTGTTGACCCTCAGAACATCCTTTTTCAGAAAGCGGATACCATGCCATATCTTCTCATTTTCCGATTTCCCCCCCAGTTTATCCCCTAACAGTACCGGCAGCAGGTTATAACGCCTGATTACCTTTTCCATGAGAATGTTGCTGTTCAGCAGGCTGACGATCTCGGCAGCATCGGTCGATGATGAAGTCGGAACTCCCAACTGCATGGCAAGTGCGCTCATCCGGTCCGTACCGCTGCGGGATTCGCTCACCGGAATTATGACGGCATGGGCGCTGTATTTCTTAGGCAGAAGCAGGGAGATAACAGCGGCAAGGACGACCGATACCGATACCATGATCAGTATCATCCTCCCGCGTTTCTTCAGAACGTCCAGATAATCCAGCAGATTTATTTCGTCCCGATCATCTTCCATGCCGGATAAAGGCAACATAAATGTTTCGTGCAGATAAAAAATGCGTGCAGCAGAGATAATAATAAACTATGCTGTAATTAAAATCAAAAAATGC
>CAZZGC010000187.1:0-3805 GCA_964653915.1 uncultured Thermodesulfovibrio sp. | reverse complement strand
CTCGTCTGCCTACTGCTTGCTTCTTACTGCCTACTATCCTTTTCAGCCTTTCCCGCTTTTCGCGCTAACTCTTAACTCCAAACTCTACTTTTGAGCTACCTTTTAACAAACCCTTCAAAGCGCTGCTCACTGCCTACCGTCTACTGCATCCTGTCTACTACTACTTACCCATTCGGGGCAACCCAGTCCCTGATATCATCCACGATCAGAAGAGCAGGATCCTTTCCCGTTCTATTGAGATAATCCACATAATCCTGCCACTGCTTATCACCGACGAGTCTCCTGTCTATCACAAAGGCCGAACAGCCAAGCCTTGCGAGATCACCGGTGAAATGCCGTGCAAAAATAATGTTGTAACTCTTTCCCATGGCATGAGCCGCCATAAGCCCTTCCAGCTCAGGACTGTCTGTGATGCAACCTATCAGCAACTGCCCGGGTTCTTCCATTTTCACTTTCTCAATCCTGCTTATGAAACCTGCAGATGAGACACCTGCAATGCATAATGCCGCCAGCGCAAGGCCAATCTTCAGAACATTTCTGCGTTTCATGATTCCTACCTCCTTTGGATTTTCCTAATCATGAATCTATGATACACAGCCTCACTGCCAGCATTATGGCAGTTTGTTCCGGGCCACGAGGTCAAGGATTCAAGGCACCGCCTGATGCTTACTGCATACTCCCTACTGCGTACCGCCCCTATCCTCAAACTCTAATCCTCTCTTTTCCCACGCCTCAGGCTGAGCCTCACTTCGGTTCCTTCACTCAGCATAGCCTTTATTCTTCGTGCCCTGTCGTCATCCGGCTTCATCGATGAAACTACCTTGTTCAACTTTTGATAATTCAGTGTCGTCACATCATCCCATATCCCGGTATCCCTCAAGATATCCTCAAGCATCCGGCGTCCTTCTTCATCCAGATCGGAATATCTGTACACATTCCGGCGGGATATCTTCACGATATGATCGCTGCCCTGAATGCTCGAGCACTCATTAGTTTCAGCGTACCTGATAAGCTTCTCCTTGAGTATCTCCATCTCTGCCTGCAGGCGGTCCAGTTCCGCCTTTACTTCAGAATATCGTGTCACCAGCTTTACGCCGTCTTCTTTCATGAATTCATCGGGAGTCATATCTTCCGTCATGACGATATGCTTTCTGGCAGGACAGTATGGGGGATAGTCACACCAGTCACAAAGGGCACTCTCCTTAGGGAGAAATTCCGTCGTTCCCTCTATTTCCTCGATCAGGGTTGCGGTCTCGCTCTCGATCCGGGCGAGTTCGTCCTTTTCCTTTTCCACAGAAAACTCCCTGTCGAAGACGAGATAATGCCAGATGAGTCTGACCCTTCCCGCATCACTGTAATGCTGCCTGAGCCCGATATGATAGAGGGCAAGCTGGGTATCATACTCGAAGTATTCCTCATCCGGAAGTGTAGCGGATGTCTTATAATCATGGATTTCGTAAATGCCGTCTCCGGCCGAATCGAGCCGGTCGATAAAGCCGACAAATGGGTATTTGCCTGCTATACTGAAGGTCAGCCTCTTTTCAACTGCAAGCGTTCTCGATGAATTGAAGGGATAGTGTCTTCTGTAATAATCACTGAGCGCCCTTACGCCGGTATTAAAGTAGTCCTCTTCGCTCAGTCCACTTTTTCTAATGCAGACATCCGGATGCCAGTGTTTCCTCCAGTTCTCTTCAAAAAATTTCAGCAGTTCGTCAAGATTCGTGATTTTTGACAGAATGACTCTCCTGTACAGCATCTCGAGAGTCTCATGGACCCTGCTGCCCAGAAATGCCTCTACCGAATCGGTCTCCGGCACCCGTATCCGGTCGATATACTTGAGCTTGTACTGCAGGGGACAGTTCCTGAATGTTGAAAGGCTGCTGTGTGAATATCCGGCCATATCATATTCTCCTCAAAGCTGCGGACAGATCGCTTTTGAGCATATCTTTCAGTTCCCTGGGCCTGACGACCTCCACATAAGGGATCCACCTGTAAATCCAGTGTCTTATGTCCTCAAGTCCTGTTACCCGGAAACTAACCTCGAGACGGCCGTCCCTCAGGTCCTTTTCCTCCTGGCTGTGGTGCCACTTCTTACGCGATATATAGCTCCGTATCTCTCTGTCAAATCGCAGAGTGACATCCTGCATCTCGCCGTCAAGCCACACACCGAATGAAGAGGACAGTTCCTCTTCGGGGGATATGTTGCGGGGAAAGAAGTGCTCATTAAGGACCTTCAACGACTGAATCCTGTCAACGGCAAAAGTCCGCATATCCTCCCTCAGGTGGCAGTATGCCCTCAGCGTCCAGAAACCCTCGGGGAAGAAAATATAATAGGGGTCAACCTTGCGGGTGGAGACCTCATCTGAATAGAAAGCACTGTACACAATCTCGACCTTCTGAAAATTAACGATAGCCTCGTATATCATGGCAAGATGCGCCTTCACAAGCGCCGACGGCTTCTGCGGTTTCAGGATTATCTTCCCAGGAGCGGGCTGATCTCTCAGTGCCAGCTTCTTCTCGAGGCTATCAAGGCTCTCCTCAAATCCAAGGCCCATATTGCCGAGAGCAACCCTTGCGAGGGCAAAAGCCAGTTGCTCTTCCACAGAAAAATTCGGTTTCCTCAGGCTGTAGCCCTCAAGAAAACGGTAGCTGCCACTTTTCTTGTCATAGTAGATAGGGAATGAAGTCTTCAGTGTCTGCATATACCGGAGTGCGCTTCTTTCACTTATCTCGAGATCGTTGACCAGTGAATTTATGCTGACCGATTCGCCCCTGTCGATCTTGTTGAGAATGGTGATCATGCAGTCAAACTTTGTCGACATTTAACGCCCCCTTTCTGATTGATTTGCACTGAATAAAACTCTGCCAGAAATATTATACACACTTAAACTGCCACCTGTCTGGCAGGATTCCGCTTACTGCCTTCTACATACTCTCTACCAAACTCCAGGCTCCTCCCCTTCGGCCGTTGGTAACACCTACGAGGTGTTACCAGGTAAACCAGACTCCATTTTCCCGCTTTCTGTGGCATAATATAAATAATCATAACCAGCGGAGAGAAAACATACATGCAACAGAGACCTGAATCGTCCATTTATAAAAGTCTTCTGATCGCCTTTTCGATACTGATCATGCATGTGTTCATGCTGCTCGGAGTAAGCGTCCTCGTACTATTTGTCTATGGTATGATAAACAACATCGGATGGGTGCTTCTCGGAGTGTCTCTCCTCCTTGCAGGGGGCGGTCTCTGGATCTACCGCCGTACAAAAAGAGACGGCATTGCAATAAAAGATGCTATCGGTGACTCCCTCATGAAGGGCAGATCGGTGGAAGTGAGCTTTCTGGGCGGAATGGCGACATTCAAAATCAGTGATAATCGTGATGCTGATTCACCGTCCACCCGCAAGATAACTATGGATGTGCCGGCCGAGTCGCTTACAGAACTGGCCAGACTTTATGAAAAACGGCTCATAAGTCAAGAAGAGTTTGTTGAAGCAAAAAAGAAGATATTTAAATAACCTCAGACCAGGCCCTTCTGCCGGATATGTTTCAGATATCGCCGCCTGTTTATCATCATACATACCGCAATCGATACTAGCACCATCGCGTAAATCATATAGTTAACCCATGGAGGGTCATCCACGCTGTAATGTATTCCCAGTCTGTCGAAGAGAACCTGAAGGAATGGATATATGATCAGAAATCCTATGAAACCGCCGAGAAATACACTGGAGAGCACAGCGTAAAGAAGCAAAAGATACCTGAGGGCCCTTTTCTTCACTATAATTTATAATAACCTATTCAG
>CAZZGC010000186.1:0-3834 GCA_964653915.1 uncultured Thermodesulfovibrio sp. | reverse complement strand
CGGTAAACGCTTAAAATGAAGCCTTCTCTTTTTACAGGAGTTTCGGGACTTGACCAGGCACTAATATTGCAGAAATATATTATTCAATATTTAGGAGGCAAAACTGATGGTTAAAATAATATTAAAAGCAATATTGACTGTTGCAATTCTTGCTTTAACATCCGCGGTATCAGATGCATCATTGCTCTATGTAGCGGATCAAACATACCTTGCGAGATACGATACATCTGTCGGCACTGGTACAACAGTGTATACAGGAGAATCTATTCTCGGCATTGCTGATGACCCGCTTAAAGATGATATTTATTATCGTACAAGTCAATACCCCTACTTGCGTTTAAGGCGGGACAATGATCCTGCGTTTTACGATCCATCCGCCAGCGATATTGACAAGCTTCAGGACATAGCAGTTTCAAGCAATACCCTTTCGTTTGGGAACATGGACTTTGATCCCTTAAACAATAATCTCTTCTACAAACAACGCCAGACAACATATGGAAATCCTGTAACATCAATTCAGATGCTTGATTTAGACAGTAACAGCGTTACAACCATTTATTCGGAAAATGAAAGAGTCATAGTTGGTTATCGTGGCTACTATAATCCTCAGCCGATTTACGCCTACGTTCACGACATCGTTGATCTGGCCGTTGATTCAGTTGGCGGCAATATTTACTGGACAGACAGATACGCAGGCACAGTGAACCGGCTGAACCTGAGCGGCACTCCGATAGTAGAAGAACTATATTCAGGACTCAGCAATCCTTATGGCATCGCACTTGATGCTGTGTCAGGTACACTCTTCTGGTCGGAACAGGGGAACAGTGCAAATGGTTATGACTCTTTTATCAAGTATGCGAACATGACAGGAACGGGATCTCCGGTTTCACTCCTTTCATATGACGGCAGCGATACATCCAGCTATTTTGGAAGCATCGATGTGGATCCCTCAGCAGGTAAAATCTACTTTGTTGATTTTACCCCTAACTATAAACATGGATACTCCGGAACTGTGCGGACAATGGATTACAACGGTCAGAACATCCAGAATTTCACGAATCAGTCCGGTGCGCCTGTTTATGGACATATTGTCGATATATCTTCAGCGGCGGGACTCACGGTCGTCCCCGAACCAGTAAGCTCAACCCTGTTTATTACCGGCGGAGCATTACTGGGATTCAATAGATTGAGGAAGAAATTCAAGAAATAGTTTTTAATCCTGTGCCGGTGTAGTTAACAGGTATCCGAAAGATTTTCAAAAACTAACGGGCTTTTCTTGAGGAAATCCTTTCTTCCCGTTAAGCATTCCCCCTCTCCCACTTTTTTTATCCTTTATGTTATAGTGTATCAGCCTTTAGGTATATGGGGACATGCTAGCGAAGATTCTGAGTGCGACATTAATAGGCATTGACGCGCATATAGTTGACGTCGAGGTGGATGTCACAGCGCGCGGGCTGCCTCACTTCTCGATGGTCGGCCTGCCGGACGCTGCCGTCAAGGAGAGCAAGGACCGTGTGCGCGCGGCGCTCAAAAATACCGGCCTGAACTTCCCCCTGAAGCAGATAACCGTCAACCTCGCCCCTGCGGATATAAAAAAGGAAGGTTCGGCCTTCGACCTCCCAATAGCTGTAGGTATAACGATAGCCGAAGAAATAATCCCCGCCGATGCCGCAAAAGGCTTCATAATATCGGGAGAACTCTCGCTTGACGGCAGGATCAAGGCGGTCAAGGGGGCATTATCGATGGCCCTGACAGCAAGGGATGAAAAGCTGAAGGGGCTCATTCTTCCCAGGAGAAATGCCCTGGAAGCCGCTGTAGTTACCGGCATCCCGGTCTATGGATTCGAAAGCTTCCCGGAACTGCTCGATTTTCTCAGAGGGGCACAGCCCGCATCACCCGTTGAAGTGGACATATCCGAGGTCATGAAAAAACACTCTGTTTATCAGGATGACTTCTCCGACGTCAAGGGCCAGGAGTCGGCCAAGCGTGCCATTGAGGTTGCAGCCACGGGAGGCCATAACCTCCTGATGATCGGCCCTCCAGGCTCGGGCAAGACGATGCTTGCAAAGAGGATTCCGACCATACTCCCGGAGATGACATTCGAAGAGGCGCTTCAGACAACAAGGATACACAGTGCCACAGGCCTTCTCGGGAACGGAAAACCCCTCATAGCGACCCGGCCGTTCAGGTCCCCCCATCATACCCTCTCTGATGTCGCAATGGTAGGTGGAGGAGCCGTCCCTAAACCCGGAGAAGTCAGCCTCACCCACAACGGTGTGCTGTTCCTGGACGAACTGCCCGAGTTCAAGCGTAACGTGCTTGAGGTCCTCAGGCAGCCGCTCGAAGACGGCCATGTGACTATATCGAGGGCGCTGACATCGATCACATATCCGGCATCAATCATGCTCGTTGCAGCCCTGAACCCCTGTCCCTGCGGATACCTCGGGGATGTCCGGCATCAATGCTCGTGTTCTCCATATCAGATCCACCGCTACAGACAAAAAGTTTCCGGTCCGCTGCTCGACAGGATAGACATTCATATAGAGGTCCCTGCCGTGCCGTACAAGGATCTTTCAGATGAGTTCTGCGGCGAGACATCAGAGACTATCCGTAACCGTCTTCGTGAGTCAAGGGAGATTCAGCTAAGAAGATTTATGAATGATGACATATATTCAAATGCCAAAATGCGCTCCCGCCATATAAGAAAGTACTGCAAGCTGACAAAGGGAGCTCAAGGCATTATAGAGTCGTCCATGCAGAAGCTCGGTCTTTCAGCACGGGCATACACCCGGATACTGAAAGTCGCCAGAACTATAGCTGATATAGGAAAATCCGACCTCATTGATTCGGAGCATATAGCAGAGGCTATACAATACAGGACCCTTGACAGGGAAAAACAATAAGGAGGAATTGATGCAAAAAATTTACGATTTGCTCTGGAAAAAATCTGAAGAAAACGGCAAGGCATTGTGGGAGAAAGTCGGCATAATGATCGAGAAGAATAATGGCAAGAGATCACTAAAACTCGACTTAATGCCTATGGGAACATGGGACGGTTGGCTGGTCGTATCGGAGAAGAAAACGAAGGACACCTCCCGTTGACGGAATGAGGTCAGGCACGTGCCCTGAGTTTATTGACAAACTGCAGGTAACTCACGGACGGACTGAGAAGTTCCACGCCCATTCCTTCCCTGTCATCTGTGGAAGAAACGACTCGTTTCACCTTTGCAATTACTTTAAGAAGTTCATTGTCTTCACGAATGATGATAACAAACATGGCGTCCGAGGGGAGAAATCTTTTCGTATTTATGAACATGCCCTTTTCTGATATATTCAGGACAGTTCCTGAATAAAAAATATTGCCGAAGAAGAATCTCGCTTCGATTTTTGCAGATATCCGACTGAATGCCCTTTTTTCAGCAAACGCCATTTGTTCAAGTATCTTTGAAGGTACGGCTTTCATTTTCCGGTTTTCCTTTATAAAAAATACCCCGCCCCATTTCCTAATAGGAACAGCAATATGTATGCCAAATAAAATCCTTTAAAATTCAGATAGTTATCCCGCAACCCGAATCGATAAATATATCAATTTGACATATCAAGACACACAATCGTGTCATAATGACAACGCCATGTAGCGTTAACTTCTTACAAATTCAGGACATTGTAACAAAGCATCCAGGTTTTCAGTCCATATCTGAGCACTCAAAATTGCTCATACACGTCATTTCCATCGACTCGAGAAATTCCTACCGCTCACATATCGTTCAGACATTATATTACCGCATAAAATCAAGTAGTTATCGAAGTTGAACTTCGATAATAAGGGATAAA
>CAZZGC010000185.1:0-3874 GCA_964653915.1 uncultured Thermodesulfovibrio sp. | reverse complement strand
ACCATCCCCCACCGGCGCCGCCCCCGCCGAAGCCACCGCCTCCACCGCCGAAGCCGCCCCCACCGAAACCACCGCCTCCAAAGCCACCGCCTCCGCCCCAGTATCCCCTTCTGCCTCCGCCGAACATATTCATTATAAAGAGAAGCATCAGGAGGCGTGGATGTCTGATAAACAGATATATGAGACCGGCAAAGAAAAGCAGTGTCAGGATGCTGCCAAAGATGGTCGGCTTTTGCGCCCTCCGGCTGTTATATGCATATTGCCGGCCTCTGATGCGTGGCATTCCTGTTATTTCAACACCGGCATCATCGGCAATTATATTTATCATGGCAAGTGTTGCCTGGGCGATACCTGTAGAGTAATCACCATTTCTGAAGTTTGGAACGAGATACTTTCTTCCTATGGTGCCGACCAGACTGTCGGGCAGGATGCTTTCGAGTCCATACCCGATCTGGAAACGGTATTTTCTGTCATTGACCGCCACGAGAAGGAGGGCGCCGTTGTCCTTGCCCTTCTGCCCTATTCTCCATCTGTTGTGAGCGATGTCGAGGGACAGGTCGAATATGGATGCGCCATCGAGGCTGGTTACGGTAAGCACAACGATCTGCGCTGTCGTCTTCTGTTCCAGCTCCAGCAGATATCGATCGAGCCCTGCCTCCACTCTGTCGTCAATAACTCCAGCGAGATCAACAACATAATTTGATGGCCGGTCCGGGATCGCTGGTGCTCCGGAAGCACCGGATGATACGAGGAGTGCTATGAGAATGATGCAGTTAGCGGTTATCAGTCTGATTTTCGATATCATCCACGATCTTTCCAAGGCGTTCCGTTGCATGATAGAACTCTTCGAATATGGTTTCAAGCTCGGCCGCAGAGAATCTGGTTTTTTCATGTTTTGCTCTGAGCAACCTGGTGAATACGTCTGTATTGACTCCGGTGACATCAGAGAGCTTTGAAAGCACATCGGTGTGTCCTGATGGAGGATCGGCTTCGAAGAGCCGAATGATACCCCGGAAGAGGGGGATGTAATCAGAAATAGAACTGATGAATCCTTCAGTAAGCAACCCGGCGTCACCCATTGAAGATATATAGCCCTGTCTCAGCCAGATGAGCCTGCTCTTCAGCTCACGCTCGGCCTGATGCCTGAGATCCCCGAGGTCGATTACTATCTCCTGAAGAATGTCTTTCCCGAACGCAGTCTTATGAAGGATTCTGAAATTCAGAAATTCTATGGGGAACACATCCAGGGAAGAACTTATGTAATCAGGGGTCATAATGAGTGGTGCGCTGACCTTCTTTTTCCCGTATTTTTTCCCGAGCGGTGCGAGAAGCTCAAGAAACTTCAGGTCCATCTGCTTCAGCACAACAATGGATCTTACATCGGACACTTTTTCATCAAAGTCATCTGTGAGAGCTGTGCCCGTCACATGGATAGAGTGAATCTTTTCTTCAAAAGACCCGAGAATCTCTTCAAAAAACGGCTTTATTCTCTCGGCTGCTACCGGATGAAGACCATCAAGTGACAGTTTCTCCATGTCTTCCCTCGCCTCCGTATTACAGGTTTCAGCAGCGGTTTCGGCATTGAATCCGCATCGTACCACTACAGGATTCAACTTTAATAATGACTATGGTAACAGAACAACGAGGTTAAGGCAACGCCGGAACGGGTCGATTTGAAATGGACTATTCTGTTATGATCTAATAACGGTTATAGCTCGTTAAAAGGAGGATAATGTGAGAAGATACCCTGGGATAGTGATTTCAACCCTTATTGCGCTCATGGTCGTTACCGCATGTACCGGCGGCAAGGGGATCAGGGGCGCTCAGTCGGGTAAAGGGGGAAATGTCAGTTTCAGCATAAAACCGTCGGGGCAGCACGAGGAGTGTTACGATCTGAAGCCGGGGATTGTGATGGAGTATGAGTTCGAAACATCGGATTTTGTTAATTTCAATATTCATTATCACGCGGGAAACAAGCTCAAACTGCCTGTACATAAGAAAGGGGTCCTGATGGATGAGGGCACGGTAGATCCGTCCAAGCATACCTATTATTCTTCTGATACGCCTTCTTACTGCCTTATGTGGATCAACTCGAACGAGGAGGTGGTCAAGGGCTCTTTCAGGGTTAATCTGAAAAAGGCAGGTGGTAAAAAATAAGCGGGAAAAGCGAGAGAAGCGGGAAAGGGGTAAGCGGCAGGGAATAGAGTTGTGAGTTAATCAGAATGTATAATTGTTGCCATGAATATACCCGGATTCCCCCGTTTCAGAAAGATAGACATCTCATGCAAAGACGATATAAATCGTTTTCTTGCGGCTTATCCTCTGGAAGCCTCGGAGTATACGTTCACAAACCTTTTCGCCTTCAGTCATGCCTATGATTTTAGGATCTCGGTTCTCTATAACAACCTGATAATTCTCAAGAATGCCGATCCCGCAACTGCATTCTGTCCGGTTGGTGATGAGCGTATCCCTGAGGTAGTTGAAGCCTTATTCGAGTATCTGGAAAAACGGTCAGGTGTGACTATGATAGAAAGGGTTCCCCGGAGTTTTGTTGACAGGTGGCTGCCTTCACTGGAAGAGGTTGAATGCAGGGAAGAGCGGGATCATTTTGACTATCTGTACAGAGTTCAGGACCTCATTAATCTCAGAGGCAGAAAGTATCATGACAAGAAAAACAAGGTCAACAGGTTCAGGGAGAAATACGATTACCAGTATATCAGTCTGACACCGGAACTTGTCGATGAGTGTCTCGAATTCCAGGACTTCTGGTGTGAGATGAAAGAATGCGAGAAGACAGTCAGCCTTGAGAAAGAGCGTTGTGCCATCCTTCAGATGCTGTGCAATTTCGGGGCGCTGGACATAACCGGCGGCGCGATCAGGGTAAACGGCAGGATATCAGCAGTTACGATTGGTGAGCGCGTGCTTGATGATACAGTGGTTATTCATATGGAAAAGGCGAATCCGAATATTCCGGGACTTTACCAGGTAATTAATCAGGAGTTCCTCATGCATGAGGTGAAGGACTGTACTTACGTTAACCGTGAACAGGATCTTGGTATTGATGGCCTGCGTAATGCAAAACTGTCCTATCATCCTGTGGATTTTGTAAGGAAGTACAGAATCCGTAAAATATCTCATGAGCAGTAATATTTTGGAGGAGAGGCTATGGCTTCTGATGTATATTTAAGCGAACTTAATGAGGGCAGACGGATCAGGGACTGCTTCGAGGTGATTCTCGATAATCTTACCCCTTTTATGGCTGGATTCAGCAAGGGAGATTTTGTCGGAATCAAGATGACGGTTGGAGACACAGGCAGTACAGGCTACATAAGGCCGGAGCTTGTGGGCATGATTGTCCGCAGACTGAAAAAGCTTGGGATAAAGCCTTTTGTGTTCGATACAAACGTTATTTACAGGGGGAAGCGGCAGAATGCGGTGGACCATCTGAATCTTGCGTATCAGAAGGGATTTACTCCAGGCAAGATCGGATGCCCGTACATTATCGCCGACGGAGTATTCGGGACCGATTCAATATCGATCAGGACTTCCGGACAGAGGACAGGGGAGATTAAGGTCCCTTCTTTGATTAAGGTACTCGACAACCTGATCGTGCTTTCTCACGTGACGGGTCACATCATGTCCGGATTCGCGGCCTCCATCAAGAACGTTGCGATGGGAATGGCATCGAGGGCCGGCAAGCAGATCCAGCACTCATCTTTAAAGCCGACAATAGACGTGGAGGTTTGCACTCTATGCGGCGCCTGTATCGAGCACTGTCCGGTATCGGCAATCACGGAGCAGAGCGGCAAAGCGTATATAAATCATGAGGTATGTGTTGGATGTTGTGAATGCATATCGGCATGCAGGCTGTCGG
>CAZZGC010000184.1:0-4030 GCA_964653915.1 uncultured Thermodesulfovibrio sp. | reverse complement strand
TGATAATAGCCGGGTCAACACGCACCTTCCCAAGGTCATGCAGGAAAAAGGCAGCACCAAGCTCATGCAAATCATGCCCTGATGAGGGCCCATAAAGGCGCTTGGCGAGGTAAATACTGAGAATGCCGACATTTACGGAGTGCGTATAAGTATAAAAGTCGTGAGTCGTTATTTTAAGAAGATTCCTGCTTGTGTCATCATCATCAAGAATAAGGTCAGCGATCGCAGCAATAGCTTTTTTGCTCTTTCCGATGAACTCCGCAGTGGGGTTGTCAAAGAGCCTCTCCATCAGCCCCACAGAGTGATGGTAAACAACACGTGCCTTGAGATCCGGCTGGAGAGAGCCATCCCTGATCACCTCGGACAGAGCTTCAGACAAATCTTTTTCAGGCAGCCAGTCTTTTGGAGGTTCAATCTCTTTTTCAGGCTGATGGGAAAGTGACTCCACTTCAAGTTCGGCCGCGGATCTTGACGGGTATATCCTTACTCTTTGTGTCATCGATATGTCCCCTTACGGTCTTCTTATGGAATTTACAAATGCCATACCCAGGTATAGCAGAGCTTCTATATCCAGAAACTCTGTAACATTACGGTCCAGCAGAATGCGGCATTCAGCTTCGAACTCTTCATCAGCAGGCCAGAGCAGCACGAGAAACGCGATGTTGGGCAGCAACTGCACTCTGAAAGCGTATTCAGTAGCATGACCAGTTATCTTTTCGGCATCCATCTCTTGCAGCCTGAGGCAGACTACCCTATGATCATTCTGGAACATCCTTGCAAGGGGAGCCTCGCATGCCGAATGGAATGCTTCGGCACGAATTATGCCGTCCTTCAGTTCTCTGAAGGCGATCCATTTTCCTGACGGAGGACCTTGTCCGGACTTTTTGAGATACATTAAAACGAGAAGTGCGCTCATCGTATCCAATGGAGGACGGAATCCATTAAGGTTGAACGCTACGTCTCTGCCCATGTATCGAATTAAAAGAGTATCCTGTTTCATTTCGGCACCGACGGTGTTGGCGATAGCTGCGAGATCGAACCCCTTCGACTCTACAATAAGCTCCTGCAGCCGGCGTTCCTTCCAGTCTCCCGGCCCTTGTACCTGTGCTTCTATCAGCTTTTGCGCATCTTCATCCAGTTCTGTACATTCGTGAATGCGAATCATCCTGCGCAGGTACTGCACGGCGAAAGACATACAGCTTGAGGGCGAGCATTTGCCGCAGTTCTTCTGCGGAAGCAGTTTGTAGAGATCAAGAGGGGTCATTTTTTTAATATACCACAGGCGGATTATGTTAGAATGGATTTAGAATGATAGACGTACGAAGAAAGGTCACACAGTTCTTCTCCAGGGGGTTGTGGGAGACTGACATCAGCTCGCTGGGCGGGTTTGGCTCATTTCTCATAAAGACTGTCAGGCTGCTTAATGTCGCGTTCAGGGAATTTACAGAGGGACAGCTTACCCTGCGTGCGATGAGCCTTGTTTATACGACGTTACTTTCGATCGTACCCTTACTTGCAATAAGTTTTTCCGTCTTGAAGGCATTCGGAGTTCATAATGAAGTTGTTGAGCCCTTCCTGCTTAAATTCCTTGCTCCATTGGGCGAGAAAGGGCAGGAAATTACAGCCCGGGTCATATCATTTGTGGAGAACATGAAGGTAGGTGTTCTTGGTTCACTAGGCCTGGCCATGCTCATATATACTGTTACAACGATGATTCAGAAGATCGAAAATGCCTTCAACTATATATGGCGCATCAGAAAGCCCCGCAGCATGGCACGGCGCTTCAGCGACTATGTCAGCGTAGTTCTGGTCGGACCGGTGCTGATATTCGCTGCGATGGGACTTACGGCCTCAATCAGGAGCAATGCGATAGTACAGAAGATAATCTCGATTGAGCCATTCGGCTCCCTGTTTTATTACGGCATGCAGCTTACTCCATATATCATAGTCTGCGCTGTATTCACATTTCTCTACGTTTTCTTGCCAAACACGCGGGTGCGCCTGAGGTCTGCTCTTGCAGGCGGCATATTTGCGGGAGTCCTCTGGGAAGTTGCGGGCTGGGGTTTTGCCTCTTTCGTTGTGACATCGACCAGATATGCAGCTATCTATTCGGGTTTTGCAATTCTGATTATGTTTATGATCTGGCTGTATCTGAGCTGGCTCATTATGCTTGTGGGCGCTCAGGTATCCTTTTATCACCAATATCCACATTTTCTTTCGATGAAAGAGGAGACTGTAAGCACTAGCAACAGGCTGCGGGAGCGTCTTGCATTCATGATTATGTACCTGATAGCTCAGAGCCATTATCGCAACGAAAGGCCATGGACGCTCGATGCTCTGGTCAATCATCTCGCCCTCCCGATAGATCCGGTGCTGGATACTATAGAGTTGCTTCTGAAAAAGGGCCTTATCACCGAAACCGGTGACGATCAGCCTGCTTATATGCCAAAGAAGGATATAGGAACTATAACGCTTTTTGAAGTTGTCGACGCAGTGCGGATCTCTAATCATGAAACGGAATTGATCGAACACAAAATGCCACGGATCCCGGCGGTAGATGTCGTTATAGGTGGCCTGGACAGTGCGTTCAGTGAGCAACTTTCCAGAAGGTATCTAAGGGACCTGGTCGTTGAAGATTGATCTGCACGTACATACCAGGTTTAGCGGTGATGCCCTCTCCGCGCCGGAAGATGTTGTTCGCTGCGCCATTGAAAAAGACCTCGACGGCATCGCCTTTACTGAACATTATTTCTTTGAGGCCTCAGAACATGCAGATCGGCTGAGGGAGAAGTATGGAGACAGCATTTTGATTTTTCGTGGTGTTGAGTATTCAGCGGCAGAGGGGCATTGTCTCATATTTGGCGTTGATACGGACAGGGAGCTTCCCCGCAACGCCCCTGTATCGGAGATTATTCCCGCAGTCAACGAATTAGGCGGTATTTTAATCCCCACACACCCGTACCGGGTGAGCAACAGCATGGGGGACGTCATAAGATCACTTGATGGCCTGTATGCTGTAGAAGGTCAGAATGGCTACAGCCATCATTCGCAGAACATGAAGGCGCAGCGGCTGGCAGAGGAGATGTCTCTGCCCTTTACCGGCGGATCAGATGCGCATGAAGCGCACGAGGTAGGCGCATGCTATACGGAGTTTCACGGTTTGGTTACTTATGACAATTTCATGGATTTTTTAAGAAAGGGCGATTTTACCGGTATTGATACGAGGAAGGTCAGTCGTGCATGGGTTTTATAAGTAAATGAAAAACGCACTTGTTACATTCGTCAGGGCCCCGGAGAGGGGGAAGGTCAAGACCCGACTCCAGAAGGGTCTCGGGGCGGACAGAACACTTCGAGTATACAGGCAGTTCATAGCAGATGTAATTTCTACCTGCGCTCAGGTGAAGGGAGCGTCAAAGCTTATGGCTTGCGCGCCGTCAGACAAAGATGCCTTCCTGCGACATATAGCGGAAACGTACAAGCTTTCAACCTTCAGTCAGCACGGCGAGACGCTTGGGGATAAGATAGTCAACGGCTTCAAGCATTGTTTTGAGAAAGGTTTCGCCAGGGTCGTAATAATAGGGAGCGACAGCCCGACGATCCCGGCGGAGTTTATACGAAAGGCTTTTCAGTTGCTCGCAAAACATGAGTTTGTTGTAGGACCCTGCTGCGACGGTGGTATGTATCTCGTAGGCGCCCGTGATCGGGTGTTGCCCAGGTTATTCCGCAACATCCCATGGGACACTTCCGATGTTCTTAACATAACCCTGGAGAAACTATTCAAATACAACGTCGATTTTGCTTTACTCCCATTCTGGTATGATGTGGACGATATCACAGACTACCAGTTCCTGAGACTTCACCTCAAGTACATGAAACGTCTGGATTGACTTTGTGAATTTACTATTGGCCTATGCCGCTTGTAATAGACGGCTCTGCCAGACTTAACACTTGACGCCCCCAAGCGGCTTACTTGGCCCATGCTTTATGGGCTTGACACGATTCATATCAAGTGATATGCTATGAAATATAG
>CAZZGC010000183.1:0-4049 GCA_964653915.1 uncultured Thermodesulfovibrio sp. | reverse complement strand
CTACTGACTATGTTATATTCATTTGTGCCGAAAAAGTACAGACCAATCTCGCTGCGCAACATAAAGACCAGAAAGCTCTCCGGGAGAAAGAGCAAGGTAGTTCATACAAAGCTTGGCTCTCCTTTTCATGGCTGGAGCTTCAGATCATTTCTGGATAGCCTTCCGGATATCCAGGCCGCCCGTGACCTGCTGCAGGTTGTCGAAGCAATTGTTAATGCGAGACGCAACGACAGGCCAGTAATCTTAGGCATGGGGGCTCATCCGATCAAAGTAGGCCTGTCGCCGGTAATAATCAACCTTATCGAAAACGGTGTAATAACGGCGGTTGCCATGAACGGAGCATGTATAGTGCATGATTTCGAAATGGCTGTTGCCGGAAAGACATCCGAAGATGTGGATGCAGAACTCTGCAAGGGCACATTCGGGATGGCCGAAGAGACCGGGAAGGGGCTGAACTCCGCAATAAACAGGGGAGTAAAAAATGGACTGGGCATAGGTAAGGCCGTAGGCGTACATATCAACGACGATGCTGCCTGCAACGCGGATCTGAGCATACTTGCAGCTGCGGTGCTGGCCGGCATCCCGGCCACCGTACATGTGGCCATCGGCACCGATATAATTCATATGCATCCTCAGGCAGACGGCAGTTGCATAGGTGAGGGGAGCATGAGGGATTTCAGGCTTTTCTGCTCCGTGGTTGCCGACCTGAAGGGGGGGGTCTATATCAACCTCGGCTCTGCAGTGATACTGCCGGAGGTATTCCTCAAGGCGGTTGCGGTCACGCGTAACCTTGGTCACAATGTAAAGGACTTCACTACTGTGAATATGGACTTCATTCAGCATTACAGACCCCGTGAAAACGTGATGAGGCGGCCTGTAATCTCCGGAGGATGTTCCTATGCGCTGACGGGGCATCATGAGATAATGTTTCCCCTTCTTGCCGCCGCTGTTCTGGAAGAGGCGGCAGGTGGAGGGTGAATGAGCAAATGGAGATGAAGGTATGAGACCGGTAGTAGATGAAGACCTCTGCATAGGCTGCGGGAACTGCGAAGAAATATGTCCGAGCGTATTCCAGCTAATCGATGAAAAATCAAAAGTTGTGGATCCGGAGGGTTGTGAATTTGCCGACTGCTGCGAAGCAGCCGAAGAGAACTGTCCGGTCGAGGCCATTTCCCTTGTAGAAGATGGATGATTTCTGTGATTCTGTTAATTGACATGGCATTCACGCCCTTACTATAATCTTCGAGGTGCTGAGACTCGTCTTCAAAATCATCGTCCTCATCATCGTAATCGCTCTCGGGACGGCAACCGGCGCATACTTTGCCCTCATCAGGGGGGTTCCCCAGATCGAAGATATCAAGTATTACGTCCCTTCCAACCCCACACAGATATTTGCGGATGACGATACACTGATAGGGGAGTTCAGGGTCGAAAAAGGCGAGTATGTCTCTCTTGACAAGATTCCGGAATACCTGCTCAGGGCGGTCATAGCGGTTGAGGACTCCCGGTTCTGGTACCATAGCGGCGTCGACTACTTTGCTATCGCCAGAGCATTGATAAAGGACATCTCCGCCGGCAGGATCAAACAGGGGGCCAGCACCATCACTCAGCAGCTCGCCAAAGTTGTATTTCTCTCTCCGGAAAGAACGGTCATAAGAAAACTCCGTGAGGCAGTTCTTGCCAGGAGGCTCGAGGAAAACCTGTCAAAGGAAGAGATACTCGAGCTGTATCTGAACAAGATATATTACGGCCACGGAGCCTACGGGATCGAGATGGCAGCACGTACGTATTTCGGGAAGTCAGTATCAGATGTCACACTCGGAGAAGCTGCCATGCTCAGCGGACTCATAAAAGCTCCGAGCCGCTATTCACCTTACAGTAATCTGAAGAGAGCAAAAGAAAGACAGAAAACAGTTCTGAACCGCATGATTGAGGAGGGGTATATTACCGATGAACAGGCGGAGGCAGCCATTCAGCAGCCCCTTTATCTGTCGAGCGTCAAATACAGAAAATACACACCCAACTATTTTCTGGAATATGTGAGGAAGTACCTTGAAGACGAATACGGAGTGGAGATGACTTACAAGGGCGGGCTCAAGGTATATACAACCCTGAACAGGCAGATGCAAATGGCGGCTGTGGCATCAGTGAAGAAGGGACTCCGCAGGCTCGACAAGAGACAGGGATTCAGGGGACCAATCGGCCACAAAGACCTGAGTGACGAAAACGAATCCACCGGGGCAGCCTCATATAGAAAGGTGGTTTTGAGCCGGGGTGACATCATGACAGCTACAGTCATCAGGGTCAGGCCCGGCTACGCCCTTGTCCGGGCGAGGGGCAACAAAGGCAAGCTCCTATTGAAGGACGCTTCATGGGCAAAAAAACTGATTGATGAAAAAGGCAATATAATCAAAAAGTTCAGGAAAATGAAACTGACCGATATATTGAAGCCCGGCGATATCATTACAGTACGAGTCAAGGACCCTGGCCCGGAGAGTCCTCTTTTCGCCCTCGAACAGGAACCACTGGTTCAGGGGGCGCTCATTGCGATAGAGCCTTCTACGGGCTTCATAAGGGCAATAGTCGGGGGGTACGACTTCAACAAGAGCGAGTTCAACCGCGCGGTATATGCACGGCGTCAGGCAGGATCGGCCTTCAAGCCGATGATCTTCGCTGCAGCCATGGATCACGGCTATACACCGGCAACCCTCATTCCGGATCAGCCGTTGCTTTACGAAAGCGAAGAGTTCGGCAACTGGGAGCCTGAAAACTATGATGAAAAATATCATGGCCTGACCCGTATAAGAGAGGCTCTCATTCATTCAAGAAACATCCCGACTGTCAAGCTTCTCGAAGAAATGGGCGTGGAAAAGGCGATAAGATTCGCAAGAAAGCTGGGAATACAGGGGCCGTTCCCTCACAATCTGACACTTGCTCTGGGGAGTCTGAGCACCAGTCCGCTGGAGATTACCTCGGCCTTCGCAGTCTTTGCCAATGATGGCGTGAGAATGAAGCCGCAGGCGATTAAATACATCATGGATGCAGAAAATAATGTAATCGAAAACAATCAGCCTTCCGGCCGGCGGGTGATCACCGAGCAGACCGCCTTCCTCGCCACATCCATGCTTGAAGACGTGGTAAGACATGGCACGGGCTGGAGGGCAAGAGCACTGAACAGGCATGTGGCCGGCAAGACCGGAACTACAAATGAATACAACGACGCATGGTACATCGGCTATACCCCCGAGCTGGCTGCAGGAGTGTGGGTCGGCTTCGACAGTGTCAGGTCACTGGGCGATGAGGAAACAGGCTCACGCGCGGCCGCACCGATTTGGGTGGCGTTCATGAAGAAGGCGCTCGCCGAGATGTCGGCCTTAGGCGGAAGTCCCGGCCGTGACAAAGGCGAGCCCTTCCACATTCCTGAAAATATAGTTACTGCCGTAATCGATCCATTGACAGGTCTGCTCGCTACCAATGAGACCGGAAAAATGGTAGAATTTTTCAAGGAGGGATCGGTGCCGAAACTATATTCGACAGAATTCTACAGAAACCTTGTGAGGCTGCAGAAAGAGGCCCTCTCAAAGATAAAAAAGGACAAAAACGATGACGGGACACGCACGCTGAGCAACTGAGCCAGGTCCCGCCCAATTATGGGGAGGTAAACATGAAGATTCTTATATTTGCCGTGGCAGCATTGATTGTACTATCATCCCTGCCCGGTTTTGCAGACGAAGTTCCGGTGAACGAGGCATACTCTCTCTATTACAGCGGACAGCAGGACGAGGCGATCCGGATGATGGAAGATTATATAATTGATCATCCGGATCCGGCAGCATACTATTTTCTGGGATATGCATATTACGAAATGAAGGATATGGAGAAGGCTTCCGAGTATTTCGACGAAGCCTTCAGGCTGAAATCATTTTACAGCCCCGGCACGTCTGAAGAGTCTCAATAGCCGACCCGGTGAAGTTTCATAATGTTCGTGTTCTCGCCCGATGGGAATGGCGATGAAGCAATTATAACGATCGAATCTCCTCTGCGGGCCA
>CAZZGC010000182.1:0-4103 GCA_964653915.1 uncultured Thermodesulfovibrio sp. | reverse complement strand
AATTCCCCGGGCATTTCCTTCAACCACCCCTCCTCTAACACAGCCCAGAACCCGATCAGTATCGCCTCGGCAGTGTCATGACGCAGGACCGGCGGTCCCGCAATACCGGACCACCTGATCACTTTCCGTGCGAGATCATCGGCATGATACTTGGCCTGAGGCCCGGTCTTCTGCTCCCTTGGATACAGCAGCGCCCTTCTCCATTGCTCGGCTCCGATCTGTCTGATGGTTATATCCCGCCTCTGCGCCTCATGCTCCCATATCGCCGCCAGAGTTCCACCGCCCTCCACAACTATCAGCGAAATGTCGGAAATCTCCTTCAGGATGCCGAAAACTCCGCGTTTCAGCCTTGCGGCAGAACCGAAATGCTTGGACCTGTACCACCGCAGGTGACCTGTCCCATCATAAAGGGCAAGGCCCGTTTTCAGGCCAAGATCGACCGCAAGGAGTGAGGACATAATATCTATTAATAGCACAATCCCGCTTTAATCGTGCAGAATGTACCTACTGTTTACTGCATACCCCCTACTGCCTGCGCTTACTTTCTTTTCCCACCATCTTCCGGAAAGTGTGATATGATTGTTTATAAACCACCATATAACATTACACGGGAAGGGGAGGAAAATGAGCGTTTATAAAATTATTGAAGTCGTTGGAACAAGTACGGAATCCTGGGAAAAGGCAGCGCAGGAGGCGATCGCGACAGCATCGAAAAGTATCCGGGATATGAGGATTGCAGAAGTAGAGAAACTGGACATGCAGATAGAGGACGGGAGGGTACTATCCTATAGAGTTAAACTGAAAGTTTCTTTTAAATACCATACAAACAGTTAGTCTTGAAAGATATATATCAAACTAACTCCGCATCGCTCTTCAGGCCGGCATCTCGATGACCGGGAGACAAGTTCGGAAAAAATTGCCGAAAGCCACATAACCGCATTCTGCCTACTGCTTACCGCGTAATCCCTTCCACTAAACTCCAATCTCCAGACTCTAAACTCCAACTCCCGCCTTTCTCGCTTTTTCTATTTATTAATTGTTATCTTATTCCGTTATTTATAAAGAAGGGCATTCGCAACCTGTGAGGCATCAGTAATGATAGAGAGACTGACAGAACATAAGCGCGGAGGACTCGGGGAGCTACCGGCGACCGCTATCTGCGGCAACGACATCACGTCGTCATGCCTTTACGTCTCCGCTCTTTCAATACTTTACGCGGGGAGGTGGGCTCCTCTTTCTCTTCTCATAGTTGTTATTGTTCTGTATCTATTCAGATCTGTTTACGCGGAAGTCGTCGGCGCCCTCCCTCTGAACGGGGGCGCCTATAACGCGTTGCTGAACACGACAAGCAAGTTCAGGGCTTCTCTGGCGGCCTGTCTCACTATTCTCTCATATATGACGACAGCGGTGCTGTCCGCAAATGAAGCGATGCATTATGCCCACAATCTGTGGTCCGTCATCCCCCTCATTCCGGCTACGATCATACTCCTATTTATCTTCATGAGCATAACAATCTTTGGCATTACCGAGTCGGCCCATGTTGCCGTGGCCATATTCATAACACACCTGGTCTCCCTTGCATTATTGATAATCATGGGTATCCTATTCCTCTTTAAACATGGCTTCGGGACACTTGCCGCCAATATGCATGTCCCAGCTGAGAACGGGCTTCTGATTGCTCTGTTTTTCGGGTTTTCCGCGGCCATGCTGGGGATATCCGGATTCGAGAGCTCGGCAAACTTCGTTGAAGAGCAGGCCGAAGGAGTGTTTCCGAAAACATTGCGCAACATGTGGATTGCCGTTAGCGTACTGAATCCAGGGATGGCGATGCTTGCCCTGTCACTGATACCGATAGGGCAGATACCTCAGCACGAACAGGCCCTTCTTGCATATATGGGCGGCGTGTCAGGCGGTTCTTGGCTGTCGTGGCTGATTTCAGTTGATGCAACCCTAGTCCTGAGCGGTGCTGTTCTGACCAGTTTTGTAGGTGTTACCGGTCTGGTGAGGCGTATGACCCTTGACCGTTGCCTGCCCCAGTTTCTTCTCAAGGAGAACCGGCATGGCACGAACCACCGCATCATAATCGCTTTTTTCATCCTGACCGTCTCGATCCTGCTGCTGACAAAGGGAGAACTCACGGCTCTCGCCGGTGTTTATACGATATCATTCCTGGCTGTCATGGCCCTTTTCGGGATAGGGAACATCCTCCTGAAAGTTAAGCGGGCTTCACTCCCGAGGCCATCACGCGCCTCCTGGCCGGCTGTCCTCACCGGCATATTTGCCGTAATACTCGGCCTGATCGGCAATATAATCATGAACCCTGCCTACTGGTTGATATTCCTTGAATACTTTATCCCTGCGATTCTCATTATCTCGATCATGCTGGGACGCATCTCCATCCTGAAGGCCTCGCTCTACATGATTCAGGTCGCGAGCCTGAGCATTGCCAGAATGACCGGTAATGTCTCAAAGAAAATCCTTGCAAAGATCGACGAGATCAACGCCCAGCAGATAGTATTCTTCACCCGCGGAGACAATCTTGCGAATCTCAATAAGGTGATGCTCTATGTAAAAAACAACGAGCACACGAACAGGATCAAGGTGGTACACGTTGTCAGGGACGACAGCGAAGTCCCCCCCAACCTGAAGGAAGACCTGGAGATGCTGGATAAGGCCTATCCTGAGATTGACATCGAGTTCGTTACCGTAAAAGGGGTGTTCGGTCCGGAGCTGATCAGCAGGCTCTCAAAAGAATGGTCCATACCGACGAACCTGATGTTCATAGGCTCGCCGGGTGATCATTTCATGTACGGCCTGGCCGACCTCGGCGGCGTCCGCCTGATCATCTGAAGATACAGCCTACCGCTTACTTCGTACTGCCTGCCCTTCTTTCCCACTTTGCTCTTGACACGCCATGTCCCTACATTAACTCCAGACTCTAATCCCCGCTTTTCAGGACAAATTCAAGGGTAAGTCCCGGTTACCTTGTTTAATCTCCATTTTTCTGGATGTTCCGCTAACCTGACTGCCCTCCGCAATGTTCTGCACGCCCGAGCGGGCGGCCTGAACCATCTGATCATGGGTGCGGCTTCGTTTGTCGATATAACGGTCACAAAAGCGCACCGTTATGTCATAAATGAGCCGGGCGATCTGAAAGCTCTTCAGCTTGCGGTATCCGCCCTGTTTTGGAATTATCGTGTTACTCATCAGCCCATATCCCCTTTCCATAATATATTGCCCCGCATCTCTCAAAGCATGATCTCATAGGCCATCAGGGCTTTTTATTATGTCTGAGTAATAATACCAGAAAAGTACCTCGCTTGACACTCTGTAAAGGACATCTGCCCTGCCCGCCGCTTACTGTCTACTATCCAATCTCCGATTTTCAGGACAAATTCAAGGACAGGCCCCGGTTACCGCCCTTCAGGACGGCCTATGAGAGAGCCAATCCTTTCCTTCAGATAGTTCAGTGTATCACGGTGTTCGGTAAAGACAATCAGTTTGCGGCGGTGGCCGTGAGCATCAAACATTTCGGCCTGGTTTTGAAGTAAACGTGACAACTCATCCCATTTGCGATCAGTTCCGGACTGACGTACACGCAAGGCGAGAGTCTCCAGTTTCTTCAGGGTGTCAATCTCAGCCTTTAACTCGGCAATGGTCCTGGCCGCTGATGCCAGATCTACTATATTCTCTTCTGTGTCTTCAACTTCTTCGTTAGGTGCGTCTTCTAAATCTTCAAGATCATCTTCAGTCAGCATGGGGGTATCTTTTAGCCACGCGATACTTACTTCAGCGCCCCGTTTCAGAAGTTCTTCTTCCCGCAGGCGTTTCTCCAGCCGTTTACGACGGCGACGAAGAGATTGATATATTGCTTCCGGTGAAGACGCCAGGCGGCGTTGGAGAATGGTCAGGGCGAAGCCGACCGTGCCTTTACGGCCGTCGTTTTCCAGTTTTTCTGCCCGATTGAATTCTTCCCGTACGTAGTCGGTAACTTTTTTGTAAAGTTCTGCTTCGCTATCGGACAAACTATACTTAACGGTATAAGCCCTACGCTCAGGGAAAAGAGGCCTGCCGTCAAATTTAACCAATTCTTCCTTGATCAT
>CAZZGC010000181.1:0-4150 GCA_964653915.1 uncultured Thermodesulfovibrio sp. | reverse complement strand
TGAAAGGTGACACTTAATCATTTATGACACACACGTATCAATCAATTTCACTATATTTACATTATAGATAACAACTTGTCAAAGAAAATCCAATAATTCCATCCTTAATATCATTTTAACTTGACAAATGATATTTAAAGTACTATAATGCCATTTAATGTAACAATATGCTCAGTTTGATAATATTATGATATCCTGAAAGGAGACAACGACATGACCCTGCTCTCATTCTATGTGCCCCTGGTTTTCATATCGCTTTTCATGCTGATACCTGTTGGCAATGAGCTCAGACTGCGGCATCCGTCACTGAGTGATAGAAAATGGAAGCGAATACTATGGCTTCTGAGCTGTCTGATCCTATTGCCTATGGTGATGCTCATTGCATCGGTGCCGCTTTATCTGGGCAACGAGCTGAAACGGTTTATCCGGGGGGACAGATAACGGAATAATCATCATCTCCAATGATGCATTTCGGGGGAGCTATGGATCTCTATAAACAATCAATTGGGAGGATACATTTCATGGCTGAAAAGAAAGATAAACGGGAGGCAAAAGATGCTGAACACGTTTTGGGTGCGCTTCATCGTGCCTTGATAGAGGCAAAGAAGAAACAGAAACAGCAGGACGGCCGGTTCCCTCAGGACAGCTACCACTATGTCCTAAGGGACGGCATGAGCTATGAGGAGGAAGTGCTTGAGATATTCTATGCCCTCGTAAGGGCGGGCGTTGAGCCCGGGGAGGCAGCCAGACGGGCGCCTCTTGAGCTTCAGCATATCTACGACATGCGCATGGAGTTGGAAAGAACCGAACACTGAAAGGAGACAGACGATTATGGGAATTATCATAGATCTCAGCGGTTCACATATGGATGACAGAGGAATCGTTGAGCTTGTCAAATACGTGGGTAAAAATATGCCTGAATATAACCTCATCATAGGCTGTAAGCCCGGCATATACGACGTGGATGCCGTGCTTATAGGCAAGGGGCAGTTATATGCCATAGAGTGCAAACACTGGAAGGGTGAAATCGAAGGCGGCACATACGGCAGATGGATAAAGGATGGGCAGGAGTTCGGCAATCCCCTTCACCAGGCCCGGAACAACGCCGCTGCCCTGAAGGGCTGGCTCAGGGAGACGGCCGGGATCAGTGGGCGGCTGTGGGCCGACGCTCTTGTGGTCTTCACTCATGGTGAATGTGAACTCAGGCTTAAGATGGACGGCAAATCCAACACCGCCGTAACGGTGCTTCTGCTTGAGGAACTGCGCGACTGGATCGAAGGCAGAGAGGCAAGGATAGGGGAAGAGACGGAGCGGCAGATCATGGAGTATTTCAAGACCCTCGGCGGAGATGAGCTGACAGTCAAGGATCGTGAAGAAAGTAAAGCGTCTTTCGGTCTGATAGAGGCGGCTTTGCTTGCGGTCATCGTAATCTCATCAATACTTATGATGACATCAAGTCAGGGGCATGCCTGGGCCGCTATTGCCTTGTTCATAAGCTTTCTGATGCTGGTTGGGCGGGTTACATCATCAGCCTGATAAACGAGGGCACCCCCTGCCTTCACCAGCAGTCACCGGCAGGGGATGTCCTTTACAGGCGGTTTGACCTTGATTTATAATCTCTATGCCGGGACGGGCTGAAGTCTTTTCACACCGTCTCCATATACAGAGAGTTTCAGGTTGGCTTATGGGGGATAAATGACTTTGGAAATCTGGCAGATATGGGTGACAGCGGCAATAGTGCTGTTCATATGCGAGATATTCACACCGGGCTTCCTGCTTGCCTGCCTTGGCGTGGCGTGTCTGGGTGCCGGCCTTGCCGCAGGATACGATGCCGGGCTTAAGGTTCAGATACTTACGTTCTCCGTAACTGCCCTCGTGGTATTTGCAGGGGTGCGCCCTCTCTTCATGAGGTATTTCTACCGGTCATCCAGAGGGATAAAGACAAACGTCGAGGCCCTGATAGGCAAAACCGGGGTGGTTATGGAAAAGATAGAACCCGCACCCAACAAAGGCAGGGTGACTGTCGGCAGTGAGGACTGGAAGGCCGTTTCTTACGATGGCAAAGAGATCGAGTCCGGCCGGAAGGTCACAGTGATTAGAATTGAAGGAGTAAAACTCGTAGTAGAAGAGGAAAAATCGGCATGAAAGGGGATAGAAGATGAATATACTGATCATACTTGGCGGGATAGCGATATTCGTCGTAATTCTGGCGGCCCAGGGGTTCAAGATAGTGCAGCAGGCCGAGACGATGGTCATAGAGAGGCTTGGCCGGTATCACAGGACCCTGTCGTCGGGTATAAACATAATCTGGCCCATCATAGACAGGCCCAGAGAGATAGACTGGAAATCGATCAGGCAGGATGTTGATGGCGAGACTATAATCCACCGTGTCAGGGTAAGCAGGATAGACCTGAGGGAGACTGTATATGACTTCCCGCGGCAGAACGTCATCACCCGGGACAATGTTGTAATAGAGATAAACGCGCTTTTGTATTTTCAGATAACCGACCCGGTCAAGGCGGTCTACGAGGTTGCCAACCTGCCGGATGCTATCGAGAAGCTTACGCAGACGACACTGAGGAATGTAATCGGGGAGATGGACCTTGATGAGACACTCGCCTCGCGGGATACGATAAACAACAGGCTTCGGAGCATACTGGATGACGCAACGGACAAGTGGGGAGTGAAGGTCAACCGTGTGGAACTTCAGGACATCAACCCGCCTGTGGAGATCAAGGAGGCGATGGAAAAGCAGATGAGGGCCGAACGTGACAGGCGGGCGGCTATACTTGAGGCCGAGGGGCGCAAGAAGAGCGCCATACTGCAGGCTGAGGGTGTAAGGGAATCCGAGATCAACAAGGCGGAGGGAGAGAAGAAGGCAGCTATCCTGAGGGCAGAAGGTGAAGCAGAAGCGAGAATAAAGGTAGCACAGGCTGAGGCCGAGGCGATCAGGCAGATAACCGAGTCTATTGCTGAAAGCAAGGGTGATCCGGCCAACTACCTTATAGCGATAAGGTACATTGAGGCATTGAAGGAGATGGTCTCCGGCAAGGACAACAAGGTCGTTTACCTGCCCTATGAAGCTACCGGGGTCCTGAGCTCGATCGGCGGAATAAAGGACATGCTGGAGGGGATAAAGAAGAGCGCATAAACATCGTATTGTTCACATCCCGGATATTCCTGTACATATTTGATGTATAATAATAGAAAAAATGAGGGGGTCTTTATGAGTATATCTATGACACTTCCGGAGATAAACATATCAGAGGAAGATTTAAAAATATTGCTGGCTGTAAAGCTCCTTGATGAAGGGCTGGTATCGCTTGGGAAGGCTTCTGAAATAGCGGGATATTCTGAGAAAGCGTTTGTCGAGGTCTTGCTTCACAAGGGGATAGCTCCGATAAAGTATCAAAATCTGAATCTCGATCAAGAACTGTCCAAGGCGTTTTGCTGAAGGCTGCAAAACTGGGACACATAAAAGGCGCATACGAGAAAGCACAGGAATTGCAAAAGAAAGGTTTTTATATCTCTGAAGAATTACTTAAAGAGATTTCAAAGACCGGGCTTTAGGGAGTCCATTGATACCGCACTATATTCCCGTCTATGCTGATTTGACGTTAAACCGATAGCGAGGATGCCGTCCCTGAAAGCCTACCACGTAAGCTTCAGCCATGTCCCCTATCGGGCCGGCATTCTCTTTGATAATAAATCAGGCTTGTAAAGCAAAGAGCAGTCAAGAATGGAATGTCCTCTCTGGATTATAGTGGAAGATAGAAAAAGATATTTTCACTATAATTATATTGTAATTACTACTTTTGCTTTCTAAATGTTTGGAAATAGATAGGTCAAGATGGTGAAATTAATTTGTTATGAAGATAGCAACAACATGCAGATGAATGCAGACTGTTGCGAGGCCTTTTGGGATATTCTTAGTAGTAGATTGATGATAGAGACGGAGAGTTAGATTGCTTTTCAAACGAGATGACCGAGTATCACATCCAAAGTTCGGGAGAGGAACTGTTGTGAAAGTCGGAAGCGATGAAGTGATAACGGTCCACTTCGACCATGCTGGAGAAAAACGGCTGAACATTAAATATGCAAACCTGTCTTTGATAACCATAGAAGAAGAAGCGCGACTTCTTGCAGAGAA
>CAZZGC010000180.1:0-4157 GCA_964653915.1 uncultured Thermodesulfovibrio sp. | reverse complement strand
CTCAGGCCCTTTGCTTATTATCGTTTTCTGGTCGCTTTTGTTATCATATTGGCAATGTTGAATCACGGCTGATTGGAGCTCAAATACGGGCAAATGAAAACTGAAGATGCGGGCCGGGGCCTGAGAAAACAGAATTGGATTTATTGTAACCGTCATAATCAGAAAAGAGGCTCAAGTCTGTTTGCGAAGGGGCCGGCCTGCATCTCCGAAACGATGCAAACGAAAACTGAAGAGCGGGCCGGGGCCTGAGAGCGCGGAAGGGGATTTTATATGCATAGCAGCAGGATAAAAGAAGAGATCAAAGGCATACTGTCCATGCTCGGCAGCATAATCATCCTCGTCAGTCTCTTCAGCCACAATCCATGGGACTCATCTATTACAACATCAAGCAACGAACTGAAAAACCTGCTTGGGGCCTTTGGCTCAAATATATCCGAAATCCTGCTTCAGACGATCGGCTACTCTTCGTATCTCTTCCCCGTTATACTGGGGATATACGGGATCAGAAATATGTTCGGCCGCCACAGAAGTTACAATATCTTCGTGTTCCTGATCTCATTTTCCGTGGTCACGATTTCCCTATCGACGCTTCTCTCTCTGACTTTTCGGGATCATGCCGGCGGCGCGCTGGGTATGGTCTTTTCGTCTCTTTCAATAAAGATAATGTCCATTACCGGGTCATACCTGATTTTCACGGCTCTTCTGCTCGTTTCACTCATGTATCTTATTCCATTTTCACTGACCAGTGCTGTTGTAGCAGCAAAAAGCAGGCTTTCTGCCGGATCGCGTGCTCTGGCAGCGATGAAACTGAAAAAACGGGTAGGGAGTACCCGTACGAAAAAAACAGCCCCCGAAGAGCCGGAAATCCACGAAGAGTTTTATGAGCAGGAGGAACTGCCCCTGCCGGAACCGGTGATCAGGGTCAAACCGCAGGTCAAGAAGGCTTCACAGCCGGCAAAAAAGCGATCGAGCGACTATGAGTTGCCCGGCATCGATCTGCTCAAGGATCCAAGCCCCTCGAAGTCCCGGCCGTCAAAGGATGAACTCCTCACACGATCCGAACTTCTCGAGAAGAAGCTCCTTGATTACTCGATAGAAGGCAAGGTCACTTACGTCTCTCCGGGACCTATCGTCACGATGTTTGAATTCGAACCGGCCCCCGGTATCAAAATAAGCAGGGTAATGGCTCTTGCAGACGACCTCGCAATGGCGCTCAAGGCAAGCAGCATACGCATATCCCCGATACATGGAAGGTCCACCCTCGGTATCGAGGTCCCCAACCGCGACAGAGAGGATGTGGTGCTCAAGGACATTATCTCAAACGATGCGTTTGCAAAGAGTTATTCCAGACTCACCATAGCGCTTGGCAAGGACATATTCGGCGTCCCCGTGATAGCAGACCTCAGCCGCATGCCCCATCTGCTTATAGCCGGTGCAACAGGCTCGGGCAAGAGTGTCGGCCTTAACAGCATTATACTTAGTATCCTGTTCCGGGCAACTCCCCGGGAAGTAAAAATGCTCATGATCGATCCGAAGATGCTTGAGCTTTCGGCTTACGAGGACATCCCCCACCTCCTGATGCCCGTAATAACATTGCCCAAGGAGGCATCAAATGCCCTGAAAAAATTAGTGGTTGAGATGGAAAGGAGATACAGGTTACTTGCGGATTCCGGCGCCAAAAACATCGAGACGTTCAACAGAAAAATCCTCGGCAAACGTAAAGAGAACGGCGATGAAGACACACCGGAGCCACTGCCTTACATCGTCATATTCATAGATGAACTGGCCGATCTGATGTTTACTTCCGGCAGAGAAGTTGAAGACTCCATCGTACGGCTTTCCCAGATGGCGCGTGCCGCAGGAATACACATGATTCTTGCTACGCAGCGGCCCTCCGTGGATGTCATTACCGGGATAATAAAGGCAAACCTGCCATCGAGAATATCCTTTCAGGTCTCATCAAAACTTGACTCGAGGATCATTCTCGACACTTACGGAGCCGAGCAGCTGCTCGGCAAGGGAGACATGCTCTTTACCAGTCCCGGCCGGAAGATAAAACGCATTCACGGCGCCTATGTAAGTGAAGAGGAGATTCGAAACGTGGTGGACTTCATAAAGGTCCAGGCAGGGCCCGACTACTCGCTCTTTGAGGAAATGATGGAACCTGTTGCCGAGACTCCCGCGTTCGAGGAACAGGACGAACTGTACGCAAGGGCGCGTGACATAGTCATGGCCGCCGGTCACGCATCCATATCGTACATTCAGCGCAGGATGAAGATCGGCTACAACAGGGCCGCCCGCATAATGGAGATGCTTGAGGAAGAAGGTATTGTAGGCCCGCCGGGCGAGGCCGGAAAACCAAGAGAGGTATTGAGGAGGAGGTAGGATATATATGTGTGTCATTGCAAGAAATCCCGACTTGTCGGGAACAAAGTCCCTGGCATTGCAGTTTCAGGCTTTCACTACGAGCAGGCCGGAGCCTGAGAAAACAGAATTGGATTTATCGATGATGTCCTCACCTGAAAAGAAGCTCAAGTCTGTTTGTGAAGGGTCTGGCCTGCGAGGGAAAAAAATAATTTTGCTGCTCTGCACCCTCCTCTTCCTGCCTTCCGTTATCTCTGCAGCAACCGCAGACAAGGAAGTCGAACGCCTCCGGAAATACTTCTCAGGCGTAACAGATATAAGCGGCTCTTTTTCACAGACGAGTTACATAAAGGACATTGAAGAAACGCAGAAATTCTCAGGCATATTTTTTATAAAAAAACCCTCATCCCTGATGTGGGAGTATGACAGCCCGCGCGACGAAAAAGTAATCATTCGTGATACGGTGACCTGGATATACAGAAAAAATGACAATCAGGTCTTAAAGTCTCAATTCAACAAAAAGGCCCTCAGCAGGGTGCCGCTTGCCCTGCTTACCAGCATCGATACAATCAGTAACGATTACGATATTTCCATGACCGAAGAAAATGCCCTGCAGTTAAACCCGAAGAAACCAATGGGCTTCATCCGGACAATGATCTTCGAGCTTGCTCCCTCGGGATTCCCGATAAAGATGTTTACCGTCATAGACACCTACGGAAACATAATAATGATAGAGCTGTCAGACATAAAGACGAACCCCGGGCTCGAAGACTCACTGTTCGAGTTCACACCGCCTCCCGGAACAGAGGTATTTGACCTGAACGAGTAGATGTAAAACCGGAGATAAGTTGATAAGAGATATGTGGTAAGTTAATTGATAATTGATAATTCATAATTCATAATTCGTAATTCGTAATTCATAATTACTCCTGATGCCTCCTAAACGACGCAGAAAAAAAAAGCAGAAAAAGCGATATCATATTCTCCTCATCCTCCTGGTCATTGCAGCGATTACATTCTTCTATTTCGAAGAACCCGGAAGGGACAGCCTGCCTTCACGGCTGATGAAACTGTTCAGGCATGTCCCTGAGAAACGGCAAGTAGAACCTCCCGTTAAAAAACCCGCTGTCATGCTCCCGAAGGTGGCCCTTGTGATAGACGACCTCGGCCCCAACAAGAAGATGGCCATGTCGGTGCTCGTCATAAATGCACCGCTTACGTTGTCAATCCTGCCTCAGGAGGTCTATTCAGCGTGGATTGCTGAAGAGGGACACCGCATGGGCAGAGAGGTCATAGTGCATATTCCTATGGAAGCGACAAGGCCGCTGAGACTCGGCAAGGGGGGGCTTTTCACATGGATGACCGATGACGAAATCATTCAGACCGTCAGGGAAGATATCCGTTCCGTTCCGTATGCGATCGGTGCAAGCAGTCATATGGGATCAGCATTCACACAGGATGAGAGGGCCATAAAGGCGGTTGTATCTGAACTCAAGAAACAGGACCTCTTCTTTCTTGACAGCATCACAACGCCGAAGACCGTGGCATACAGCATCTCTGTCAAGAGCGGTATCAGGGCGCTCAGGCGTGATGTATTCTTAGACGACAGCAATGATCCAAAGGATATCAGACACCAATGGGACAGACTGCTTGAGATTGCAAAAAAGAAGGGCCGCGCCGTTGCGCAGGGGCATCCACGCCCAAATACCGTGGAATTCCTGGAAACTGTGCTGAAAGACAACAATGAAATCCGGATTGTCCCCCTCTCGGAACTCCTCGACTGAGCCATGCCC
>CAZZGC010000179.1:0-4163 GCA_964653915.1 uncultured Thermodesulfovibrio sp. | reverse complement strand
TTAAATGGAGGCGGCGAGCGGATTCGAACCGCTGGATGGAGGTTTTGCAGACCTCTCCCTTAGCCACTTGGGTACGCCGCCAATATAGAGTTAAGGGTTAACGAGTTAGCAGTTAAGTAAAAGGAGCAGATTCCATCTCATTCACTCCGTTATGAAACAGCCGTCTCTTGACTCATAACTCTTGACTCCAAATAAATGGAGCGGGAGACGGGATTTGAACCCGCGACAACCACGTTGGCAACGTGGGGCTCTACCACTGAGCTACTCCCGCTTTCTGCATCAGGCGTCATCGATAGCGTCGGTGAAACTGCAAGCTGGATTCATTCAACCGAAAACGCCGACGACTATGATAATAGGCTTAAATAAAAATTATCAATAGTCTATAATAGACATCTGTAATAGTAATTAAAAAAAGGCTGTTTTGTCAAATGGTTCACCCTGACATAAAGACATTCAGAAAGAAAGCTAAAGAGGGCAATCTTATCCCCGTCTACAGGGAAATACTGGCCGATCTCGATACCCCGCTTTCGGCGTTTCTGAAGCTCAGAAGCCGTGCCTGCTTCCTCCTTGAGAGTCTTGAGGGCGGTGAGAAATGGGCTCGCTATTCGTTCATAGGGAGTAACCCCTCGATGATAATAGAGGGCACAGGGAAAAGAGTCACTATAAAAAGGGGCAGAAAGAGGACCGTTGTCGAAGCCGACAGTGACCCGCTCGAAGTTGTCGAAAGGGAACTCAGGAAATTCAGGCCGGTCATCATGCCGGGACTGCCGCGTTTCTTCGGCGGCTTCGTCGGGTATATCGGATACGATACGGTCAGAAACTTCGAACGGCTGCCGGACCTCAACCGCCGGGGGCCGGGACTTCCCGACATCTATCTCATGCTTACCGATACCCTCATCGTATTCGACAACCTGTCTCATAAGATAAAGGTTATCTCTAACGCATTCGTAGACGGAAGCCCTGACGACGCGTACAAAAAGGCCGAAGAAAAAATAGATGCGATCGTAAGGAAACTGAAAGCTCACCCTTCATTGCCGCGAAAAAGGTCTTCCGGAGAGGCCGCTTCACGGTTCAGGTCAAACTTCAGAAAAAAGGATTTCATGAAGGCCGTAGAGAAGACCAAAAGATATATCAGAGCGGGCGATGTCATCCAGACAGTCATCTCGCAGAACTTCGTACGCGAGACCCCGGTTTCCCCGGTGAACGCATACAGGGCCCTCAGGGTGATCAATCCATCTCCGTACATGTATTATATCGAAACAGGGGAATGCACCATCGTAGGCTCGTCTCCCGAGATTCTTGTCAGGGTCGAGGGCGACAAACTCGAGCTCAGGCCAATCGCAGGCACTCGCAGAAGAGGAAAGACTGAAGAGGATGATATACGTCTCGAAAAAGAGCTGAAGGCCGACCCGAAAGAGCAGGCCGAACATATCATGCTCGTAGATCTTGGCAGAAACGACCTTGGACGGGTATCGGATACAGGATCGGTGAATGTCACCGAACTCATGACCGTGGAACGTTATTCTCATGTAATGCACCTTGTATCCAATGTGGACGGGAGGCTCCGAAAGGGGCTTGATGCCTTTGATGTGCTGAGAGCGTCGTTCCCGGCAGGGACTGTGACCGGAGCGCCGAAGATCAGGGCCATGGAGATAATTGAGGAACTCGAGCCGGCCAGGCGCGGTCCGTATGCAGGTTCGATAGGCTACTTCGACTTTTCGGGGAATATGGACATGTGTATCACTATACGTACCATCATATTCAGGAACGGGAAGGCAACGATTCAGGCTGGCGCAGGAATTGTGGCCGACTCCAATCCAGAGTTCGAGTACAATGAAACTGTAAACAAGGCTAAAGGGATGTTCAAAGCGATTGAGATGGCAGAGGAGTTGGAGACAGGGCGATAAGAAAGAAGTGGTAAGAGGTATGAGGTATGAGGTAAGTGAAAGGAAGTATATTTAATTGAAATATCTTCCACTAACCTATCTCTTACAACCTATGACTTAAGACTAAAATACTATGCTTTTGATGATAGACAACTACGACTCGTTTACCTATAATCTCGTTCAGTACCTGGGCGAGCTTGGGGAAGACATTCGCGTATTCAGAAACGACAGGATTACGATCCCGGAGATCGAAGAGATGAAGCCCGACAGGATAGTAATATCTCCCGGGCCATGCACCCCCAGGGAGGCGGGCATCTCGGTCGAGACGGTAAGGAGATTCAGCGGGAAGATACCGATTCTTGGCGTATGCCTGGGCCACCAGTCGATAGGCGCCGCCTTCGGTGCGAAGATAATCAATGCTCCGAGACTCATGCACGGCAAAACGTCCATGATCCACCATGACGGTAAAGGGGTCTTCAAAGGGCTGCCCAACCCCTTCGAGGCGACGAGATACCACTCTCTGATTATTAAGAAGGATACGCTGCACAAGGATTTCATCATTACGGCGTGGACGGATCAGAACGAGATCATGGGCATCAGGCATAAAAATTACGCTCTCGAGGGCGTCCAGTTTCATCCCGAGTCGATTCTTACAAAATCGGGCAAAGATCTGCTTGCCAATTTTTTAAGGATGCGGATGAACGTCAAATGAAACCCCGATTCCATGTAATCGCCTCAGTATCCCTTGCAGGGGTACTTTATGCATATTCACGATCTGTCGAACTATCTCTGTCATGCCTGCTGTCCGGCATTCTCATAGACCTCGACCATGTGCCGGACTATATAATAGAGCACGGCAATCCGTTCAGGGTAAAGGAGTTTTTTTTCAGATTCCGCCAGGGGCAGATGAACCGGATTTATCTCGTCCTGCATGGATGGGAATGGATCGTCTTGCTGGCAGCCGTCTCGTGGCTGTCCGGATGGAACCATCTGATTGCCGGGACGATGATCGGGATGGCCCTGCATCTATTAATGGATACATTCAACAGGTCTGTCACATTCAAGGCGTATTCTCTGTACTGGAGATGGAGACAGGGATTCAGATATGCGGTGATATTCGGGGAGTGACGACTGGAAAATGAAAGGTGCGGAGTGGCGAAAAGGAGAGAAAAGCGAGAATGGCGGGAAAAGGAAAGTAAGCAGTAAGGAGTAAGCAGTAGATAGAGGAGGGAAAATGATCAAAGAAGCGGTCAAAGAACTCGTAGAAGGCAAAGACCTTAATGAAGGACAAATGATCGAAGTCATGCGCGAGATAATGGACGGCCGGACAACGGACGCACAGATCGCTGCATTTCTTACAGCACTGAGAATCAAGGGTGAAACCATAGAGGAGATAACGGGCGCTGCCAAGGTGATGAGAGAAAAAGTCAAAAGAGTCAGCGCACCCGAAAATACTGTCGATACCTGCGGTACCGGGGGAGACATGGCCCATACGTTCAATATATCGACCACCGCCGCTATAATAGTGGCTGCCTGCGGAGTGCCCGTGGCCAAGCACGGCAACCGTTCAGTCTCAAGCAAAAGCGGCAGTGCCGATCTTCTCGAAGCGCTCGGCGTCAGGATCGACCTTAGTCCTGATCAGGTGCAGAAATGTATAGATGAGACCGGCTTCGGTTTTATGTTTGCGCCGTTGTTTCATCCGGCAATGAAATACGCCATAGGCCCGAGACGCGAAATGGCGATCAGAACGATATTCAATATCCTCGGGCCGCTGACGAATCCCGCAGGCGCCGGCCGTCAGGTAATGGGTGTCTTCAGCGACTCGTTGACTGAACCGCTTGCTCATGTGCTCAACAACCTGGGTGCGAGACATGCCCTTGTCGTGCATGGTGAGGATGGTCTCGACGAAATAACGGTTACCGCAAGGACACGGGTCACCGAGCTTAAGGATGGGACGGTGACCACATACTACCTGATACCCGAGGATTTCGGGTTTGCCGGGGCAAGAAAAGAAGACCTGCTTGGAGATTCGCCCGAAGCCAACACCCGTACCACCATCGACATACTCAAAGGTGAAAAAGGCCCAAAGCGTGATATCGTGCTCATCAATGCGGCCGCTGCCGTCATCGCCAGCGGCACGGCGCGAGACTTCCCGGAGGCCCTTCAGCTCGTAGCCAAAGCCGTTGACTCCGGTGATGCCATGAGGAAATTAGAGCAGATAAAAGAGGTCAGTAATAGAGTTTAGAGGTTAGAGGTTAGAGTTCGGAGTGAAGAGTT
>CAZZGC010000178.1:0-4183 GCA_964653915.1 uncultured Thermodesulfovibrio sp. | reverse complement strand
ATATATTGAGTTCTCCCCTGATACTCCTTACGCCCGTTATGGCATCCATCACGATGGCCATCCAGGACTCAGCTTCATCATCCAGCAGTCCCTCCTGCCGGGTCGGGAATCTCCTGATACATACGCTCCTTACGTCCTTGTGAGCAGGTATCTGCTGCCATATCTCTTCCGTAATAAACGGCATGAACGGATGAAGCATCGCCAGCGAGGCCTCAAATACGTGCACAAGCACGCTCAGAGCTATGAGCCTGCGGTCTTCATCGTCACCGCTCAAAGCGGGCTTTATAAGCTCCACATACCAGTCACAAAGCTCATGCCACACAAATTGATATAGCAGGCCCGCCACGTCATTAAATCTGTATTCACCCAAGGCCCTGTCAACATCTTCTGCAACACCGGACAGACGGCTAAGTATCCAGCGGTCCGCGAGAGAAAGCTCCGATGTTGCATCGCCCTTCAATATGTCATGAGGCTGCAGCAAAGAGTCCCCTTCCTTTACATTCATAGAGATGAAGCGCGCAACGTTCCATATCTTGTTCAGGAAGTGACGATAACCCTCAACCCTCTTTTCATTGAATTTGATATCCCTGCCCTGGGCTGCATAGGCCGCAAGAGTAAACCGGAATGCGTCCGTCCCGTACTCCCTGGTCATCATGAGAGGGTCAACAACGTTCCCTTTTGACTTGCTCATCTTCCGGCCCTCGGCATCCCGGATCAGAGCATGTATGTACACATGATCAAATGGGTGCTTCTTCATAAACTTCAGTCCCATCATAATCATACGCGCCACCCAGAAAAAGAGTATATCGAAACCGGTTATCAGTACACTGGTTGGATAGAAGGTCTTCAGCTCGTCCGTGTCATCAGGCCAGCCGAGGGTCGAAAAGGGCCATAGCGCCGAAGAAAACCATGTATCGAGAACATCCTCGTCCTGTTTAAGCCTGGAAGAGCCGCAGTGAGGACACGTTTCAGGCTCCTGTCCGGCAACTATTACGCCGTCACGGGACCGGCATTTTTCATTCTTCTGCCCCTGACAATACCACACAGGGATCCGATGCCCCCACCATATCTGGCGCGATATGCACCAGTCCCTGATATTTTCCATCCAGTCAAAGTAGCTGTTTTCCCACCCCGACGGTATGATCTTCACACGTTTGTCACGAACCGCACCGATCGCCTCTTCAGCCAGCGGCTTTATCTTCACAAACCATTGCTTCGAAAGATACGGCTCAACTACCGTCTTACACCTGTAACAATGGCCGACGGCGAGTTCATGATCCGTTGTCTTGATGAGATGGCCTAGATCCTCCAGATCATTAAGCACGTTTCTGCGGCACTCGAAGCGATCCTGCCCCATGTATGGTCCGGCCTCATCTGACATTCTGCCGTCTCCGGTCATAATATTGATAAAGGGCAGATCGTGTCTCCGGGCTATCTCAAAGTCGTTAGGATCATGTGCAGGTGTCACCTTGACCGCACCGGTTCCGAAAGAAGAATCCACGAACTCATCCGCTATAATCGGAATCTCCCGATTGATCACGGGAAGCTTGACGGTCTTGCCCACAAGCCCTCTGTACCTGTCATCATCAGGATTGACAGCCACGGCAGTGTCTCCAAGGTATGTCTCGGGCCGCGTGGTCGCAACAATAACATGCCCTTTTTCACGCGCGAAATTATATTTTATATACCAGAGTTTGCCCTCAATTTCCTCATGTTCCACTTCGAGGTCGGAAAGGGCCGTATGACAACGAGGGCACCAGTTAATTATATAGTCACCCCTGTATATAAGGCCCTCATCATAAAGCCTGATAAACACCTCACGCACAGCCCTCGAAAGGCCATCATCAAGGGTGAATCTTTCCCTGCTCCAGTCACACGAAGCACCCATACTTTTAAGCTGATTTATAATCGTGCCGCCATAGAGACGCTTCCATTCCCACACCTTTTCTATGAATTTTTCCCTTCCGAGCTTATGACGATCGAGTCCTTTGCTCTGCAGGTCTTTTTCAACAACATTTTGCGTGGCTATCCCCGCATGGTCGGTACCCGGCATCCAGAGAGTGTTGAAACCGGACATCCTCTTCCATCTGATCAGTATGTCCTGAAGTGTTATATCCAGTGCGTGTCCGATATGCAGCGAACCGGTTACGTTGGGCGGTGGAATAACAATGCAGTATGGAGGCTTGTCACTACTGGCCTCGGCCCTGAAGTAATCTTCCTTCAGCCAGAAGTCATACCATTTCTTTTCGATATCTTTCGGATCGTAACGTTTATCAAGCATTGCAACCTCTTTCCATGCTAAACAGATGATAATTTTGACATTTTACAGGGTATTATTTCAATCTTCCTTTATTTAAATCCATGCTTGCTTTGAGTCAGATCAAGTATCAGGCGACTCTGGCCGATACAAAGTAGAGACCTTGATATTTTATGAAGGAGGACGGACAGATGGCATTTTTCCAGTGGGACGACAAATACAGCGTTAAGATACAGGAAATTGATGAGCAGCACAGAAAGCTCTTTGCATATATAAATGAAATGTACGAAGCCATGAAAGTAGGCAAGGGCAGAGAAGTTCTGGGGGCTGTACTGGCCGGGCTGCTTAACTACACAAAAGAACACTTTGCAGCAGAAGAGAAACTGATGCACTCAAATGGATATCCGGCGTACCACTCCCATAAAAGTCAACATGACGCTTTTACCAGAAAAATCATGGAATTTGAAGAGCAACTTCGCGCAAAGGATTTCGCACTTTCCATCGAGGTCAGCAGATTTCTGAAAGAGTGGCTGCAAAATCATATACTGAGAACAGACATGAGATACGTTCCCTATCTGAATTCAAAAGATGTAAAATAGTTTAACCAGGAATTTGCAGGATTTTTTAATTCTTCTGATTCCTGTCCCTGACGCCAAGTCTCTTTTTCATTTCAAAGAGTTTGTTCAATGCCTCAATGGGGGTCATACTCATTATGTCGAGTCCGAGCAGTTCCTTGACTACAGGGTCTGCCTGGGTTGTAAACAGATCAAGCTGATTGGCTCCCGGAGTGGACGAATCACTGGAAGGAGAGCCGTAGGCAAGCTTTGGAGATCCAAACTCGTTGAGCTCAGCATTTTCAAGATTTGCAAGAATCTCTTTCGCCCTGTGAATCGTTGATTCGGGCAGTCCGGCAAGACGAGCAACCTGGATTCCGTAACTCTTGTCAGCCGCCCCCTCTCCTATCCGGCGCAGAAAGATAATCTCATCACCCCACTCTTTGACCTCCACATTAAGGTTCCGGATACAATCCATGGTAAGGGAAAGCTCCGTCAGCTCGTGATAGTGAGTGGCGAACATAGTCCTCGCCCTGACCTCACGCGCTATATGTTCCACTACAGCCCAGGCGATGCTGATGCCATCGAACGTGCTGGTACCCCTGCCTATCTCATCGAGCAATATAAGGCTCCGTTCGGATGCATTATGTAAAATATTGGCGGTCTCGATCATCTCTACCATGAACGTGCTCTGCCCTTTGGTAAGAACATCGGACGCCCCTATGCGCGTAAATATCCTGTCGACAATTCCTATCCTCGCACTGTCTGCCGGAACGAAACTTCCGATCTGCGCCATCAAAACTATGAGAGCCACCTGCCTCATGTACGTCGATTTACCGGCCATGTTAGGGCCGGTTACTATTGAGATCAGATTCCCGGATCTGTCGATAAGGGTGTCATTAGGCACGAACCTGTCTCCCGAGGTCAGTCGCTCGATAACAGGATGGCGACCGGCAGTTATGTTGATCACATCTCCTTCATCCACAACCGGTTTCTGATAATTGTGCTTCATTGAGGTATCAGCAAAACAAGAGAGCACGTCCAGTTCCGCGACAGCCGAGGCGGTCTCGTGAAGCGTTTCCGCATGTTCGGCCACCTGGTCACGAATCCCGCGGAATACTTCATACTCCATATCTTTAAGCCGCTCCTCGGCGCCGAGCACTTTCGCTTCGTAATCCTTGAGCTCAGGTGTGATGAATCTCTCTCCGTTTACAAGGGTCTGCTTCCTGATGTAATCGTCAGGAACCTGAGCCAGATTGGCCTTCGTTACCTCAATGAAATATCCAAAAACTTTATTGTATCCAACCTTAAGAGATGAGATGCCGGTCCGCTCCCGCTCCCGCGCCTGGAGAGAATTAATGAAGTCCCTGCC
>CAZZGC010000177.1:0-4223 GCA_964653915.1 uncultured Thermodesulfovibrio sp. | reverse complement strand
TAATCCCATCGCGTTCAAGATTTTTTTGAGCCATGCCTTCTGCTAATGCTCCAATTTGTGAATTATCTGGGTTAGCAGGAAATAGTGTGATAGTTTCAGGTGAGCAGCTTTTAAAAAAAATTAAAGTGATTTCAGAGAGACAATAGACGATACCCTATGATGGTAAACGCTATTTTTCAGAAAAAGAAGGGGTTCGCCGTCTACAAAAACGTCAATCAGATGACATCAGGCACGTTTTATAGCGTCGGCGATTCTCGCTACCTTAACCATTTCTTTCACATCATGAACCCTGATAATATTTGCCCCCTTCAGGATTCCTATGGCAGCAACCGCAGCAGTACCCTCGAGCCTGTCCTCCGGCAGAGCATCATCAAGCAGTCTGCCTATAAAAGATTTCCGCGAGTGTCCCAGAAGAAGCGGCTTCTGAAATCCCTCAAACTCATCGAGTCTGTTTATGATCTCAAGGTTGTGTTCCAGTGTCTTACCAAACCCTATACCTGGATCAAGTATCATCATCCCATCATCGATCCCGGCCCTTCTGGCAAAGTCTATCCGCCGGTGAAAGTATTCCTTGATCTCGGGTACAACCGCTCTGTATCTGGGGTCTTTCTGCATGGTCCTCGGCGTACCTTTAAGATGCATAATAATCACGGGGACCTTGAATTTTACAGCAACACTCTTCATCACAGGATCAAAGGCGAGTCCGCTGATGTCGTTGATTATCGATGCTCCGGCATCGAGTGCGGCCTCCGCAACAGACGCCTTGCTCGTGTCGACCGAGATGGGTACTCTCACCCGTTTTGCAATCGCCCTGATAACAGGGACAACCCGTTTGATTTCTTCCGCCGCTGAGACGGGTCTTGCCCCGGGACGTGTGGATTCCCCACCAATGTCGATGATGTCAGCCCCTTCGTCTTCCATTACAAGGGCACGGTCTGCGGCGCTGTACTTGCCGGCATAGCGGCCCCCATCGGAAAACGAATCGGGCGTAACATTGAGAATGCCCATTATATAAGTCTTTTTTGAGAAATCAAAATCGAAACTTCGCCAGGTGAGTCTCACTACGCAGTGGCTTCAGGAACGGTTCCCTCTGCAGCTTCCGTCCTTGTTCCGGCATCCCCCTCCTGTTCGGAGGCATTAACGATTGAATCTATCTCTGAGGCATCAAGGGTTTCCTGTTCGAGTAAAGCGCCGGCAAGGCGTTTGAGTTTATCTTTGTTGTCAACAAGAAGGCGTTTGGCATATTCATATCGTTCTGCAATAATAGATTTTATCTCCTCATCTATTTCTTCGGCAGTCTTTTCGGAATAATCCTTGTGCTTTGTAAACTCCTTGCCGAGAAATATCTGCTCTTCTCTTTTGCCAAATGTCAGAGGTCCCAACTTTTCACTCATACCCCATTCACAGACCATCTTGCGTGCCAGTTCCGTAGCCCTCTGCAGGTCATTACCTGCACCTGTAGTCACATGGCCAAGCGATATCTCTTCAGCTGCCCTGCCGCCGAGCAGGACCGCCAGCGAACCAAGAATATGATCCCTCGAATATGTATATTTGTCATCGATCGGAAGCTGCTGGGTAACGCCAAGCGCCATCCCCCTCGGAATGATGCTGACCTTGTGCAACGGATCGGTCCCGGGAGTTAATTTGGCAACAAGCGCATGTCCTGCCTCGTGATGGGCGGTATTGAGCTTCTCTTCTTCAGAGATGATCATACTCTTCCGTTCCTTACCCATCATCACCTTGTCCTTGGCTGTTTCGAAGTCGATCATCTCAACCTTGGTCTTGGACTGCCTCGCTGCGAGAAGTGCAGCCTCATTTATCAAGTTGGCAAGATCCGCACCGGAAAACCCGGGCGTGCCACGTGCCAGTGTCTCGAGATTCACGTCCTCATGCAGCGGGATCTTCCGGCTATGCACTTTGATGATCTCGAGCCTGCCCTTCACATCCGGCCTTGGTACGACCACCTGTCTGTCGAACCTGCCCGGCCTAAGCAGCGCCGGATCAAGGACGTCCGGCCGGTTCGTAGCAGCGATGATTATGATCCCTTCATTTTGATCGAACCCATCCAACTCTACAAGAAGCTGGTTGAGCGTCTGCTCCCTCTCATCGTGTCCACCGCCCAAGCCTGCACCCCTGTGACGGCCCACGGCATCGATCTCGTCGATAAAAATTATGCAGGGCGAACTTTTCTTGGCCTGTTCAAACAGGTCCCTGACCCTCGATGCGCCGACGCCGACAAACATCTCAACGAAATCAGAGCCGCTGATAGAAAAAAACGGCACACCCGACTCACCGGCTATCGCCTTGGCAAGCAGGGTCTTGCCCGAACCCGGAGGACCAACAAGAAGCACTCCCTTGGGGATCTTCCCACCCAGTTTCTGAAACTTCTGTGGATCCTTCAGAAACTCTATTATCTCCTGGACCTCTTCCTTGGCCTCTTCGATCCCGGCAATATCGGTGAATGTAATCTTTACTCCCTTTTCTGATACAAGTTTCGCCCTGCTCCTTCCAAACGAAAGCGCTTTATTTCCACCGGTTTGCATCTGTCTCATGAAAAAGACCCACAGAAACACGAGCAGTATGATAGGACCAAAATTAAAAAGTACATTCATGTACCACGGAGTGTGATCGGGCTTTGCCGCTATACGCACGCCTTTTTCGCGCAGTTCCTTTACAAGGTCCGGATAGTCCGGAGCGTATGTCTTGAACCTTACACCGTTTTTAAACACCCCCACAATGAGATTCTCGGGCTTTTTGATCGTAACCTCCGCGACTTCACCCTGCTGAAGTTTTGCGGAAAAGTCCGAGAAGATAATTTCCTCGTTCGGCCTCGACGTTTCAAGCATGTTGAAGACGAGGATCATCATCAGGCCGAAAAGGACCCATATTGCTATGCTTTTATACAATTAAATAGACTCCTTACAACTAAGATTAACATATTTGCTTTTCTAAATCCAATTAGCATACAAGGCACAAAGTGCCTTGCCCGTGCCTGCTGTCCTTTCCCGCCATTCCCGCTTTTCCCGCTTCCGGGCATGGCCCCGCCATGCCCCTACCGCCTACTGCTTACTGCCTCTCCCAGTTCCATCTCATAAACCCTGTACTTCTTGTATAGCCTCCCTCCCATGGTCTCAATTATCCTCTGAACCGGAAAATTATCTTCAAGTATCCATGAAAACTCCATCCTCTTGAACCCCCTCTTCTTGAGGCCCCTAAGGGCATCTATAAACAGCACCGACTCCACACCCCGCCGCCTGAACCCCGGCCTTATCCCGAGCAGAAGCAGCCTTGCCTCTTTTATCCGCCTCGAATGCCACATCGCGCTTATCAGCCCGAGACTCAGCATACGCCCTCCGAGCCTGCGCAAGACCTGGTTCATATCCGGCAAAAACATCATGAACCCGACCGCTTCCCCGTTACAGAATGCTATCAGGGCAAGATCAGGCACCATCACACGCCTCAACTCATCGGCAGTATGCTTTATCTCCTCATCCGTCATCGGCATGAAGCCCCAGTTGCGCTCCCATGCGGAATTATATATTTCGCGAAAAATTGACATCTCACTGATGAAGTTACGCATATTCACAGGCCTGACGGATATTCCGCGGCGTTTTGCGATCCCGGCCACCCTGTCGACCTTAGCAGGAAACGAGTCCGGGACGTCCGCTATGTAAGCATATAGATCCCTTCCCTTGACAAGCCCGCAGGACTCGAATAATCCCGGATAATATGTATGGTTGTAAGGCATCATGACCATCGGGGAGTGCTCAAAACCTTCTATGAGTACACCCCACTCATCGTTAGATGTAAAGTTCATGGGCCCCCTTAAAAATGCAGCTCTTCTCTGTCTCAACCATCCCGATACAGCGTCAATAAGCGCTTTGGCAACCTTCCTGTCGTCAACGCAGTCGAAGAATCCGAAAAAACCGGCATTCTTTCCTGAGAACCCGTTATACTGTCTGTTATGTATCGCCACAATCCTGCCGGCAGGTCTGCCATCCAGTGTGGCGACAAACGGCTTAACCTCGGCATGTCTGAAAAAGGGATTATCGGGCGAGAAACGTCTCTTCATGTCGCTAAAAAGGGGCGGCACCCAGTACGGGTTATCTCTGTAGAGATCGAAGGGGAACTTCAGAAATCTATTGAACAGCTTCCTGTTATCTGCAGGCTGGACATCAAGCAATGCTTAATCCTTTGATTTACCACATATCACTTACTATCCT
>CAZZGC010000176.1:0-4240 GCA_964653915.1 uncultured Thermodesulfovibrio sp. | reverse complement strand
TTCGGAGATAAGATCATAAAGTTTCTGTTCTTCAACGGTTGGGATAAACTCCTGTAAAACGTAACAGGTAGTTTGAGAAAAAGTAACACTGAGATTGAGAACGGTTTTTCCCACTTTCGGGGCTGTGGATAACTTTTTCGGGGGTTGTCGGGCTGTGGATAACTTTCCTTACCACCATTCAAGGCCGATTATCTCGCCTGTGAACTTATCGAGATATCGTATTTCCTCTATATAGAATTTCCGGCCATTGTAAAAATCATTGCTGATGTCGAATGTATCACCTACCTCAAGGTCGAGATGCTCCCAGAAAACGGGCGCTTTAACGGTGATTAAGGGCACTTTAACCTGCTTTAAAATGAACGATAAAACATGATCCGCCATAGCCTGGTCACGTATGGCAAAGAAGTCATATTTACCCGCGCGTACTCCGTATTTGGTTTGTGAGGCGGAATCGGATGCTTTTGATGTCCCCAGCCATTCAGATTCATCATGTCTGAGACGTCCATAATTCCGCTGGAATCGCGCTTCAAGGTCATTTTCGATATCCCGCCTGTCAGTCTTATTAAACACAAACTTGGCATGCTCCCCGGCAAGATCAGATTTGTATATGGTTTTCGCCGGAGTGGGCGCAGTATCCGGAAGATACTCGAGGTACCACTTTCCGGCGGTATATCTGATGGTAGATCGGCACTGAAATGCAAGCTGTTGGAGATATTTTGACGGCACTATTTCTGAATCTATAACAAATGCGAACTTATAGCCTCCGCTGATAGCCGAAGCATAGGAGGACCCGGCACTACTGAAGCTTGTGGTATCTATATCGGACAGGGAGAATCCATACAGCACATCAATAAAATGCTTAAATATATGGTCAGGCCGCTCTATAAGGGCATTTGGAGTGCCCGTATATGATCCGGACGAATCATCCTGATACCCGTCAACATCGCAGTTGATTGATGACCCTATAACAACATCGGCCGAAGAATTGCCGGTTAGAGAGACTTGTATATTATCTGAAACATTTCCTGATTTATAGGCCCCTCCCGTTTTGGAGAGATTGGGAGTGTAATGCACAACCTTGTATACCTCTCCTATATCACCGCCGGACGAGAAAGACGCCCCGTCAGACCAACTGCCTCCACTCTTAGATATCCTGTGCCAACCCTGTGCAATGCCGATAGTCCCCGAGAATCCCCCTGAGACAGTAATATTCGAACCTGTGGCATAACATCTATACACCCATAAATCCTGACTGGTAATATTGCCATAGCTCGTACTTGGGAATGATACAGATCCGCCCTGGTTTTTCGTCGCCAGGTTACCATCCCTGTATTCAGATGTCCCCCCATTCGGATATATTTCTTTGTCTGTTTCGGAGGATTGATAGCTGATATTGTCGGACACATTTAATGTGCCATTATTTGCACTGCCGCTCTTAATGGTACTCAAATTGACCTGTTTCCGGATGACCGGCTTCACTGAGAAAGATATCACAGCTTTCCCGGGGTAACTGCCATGCTCATCCCCTGGCTGCCCGGTATACGCCGTATATCCAGCAGTCTGCCTTATCTTGTCTACATAGACCGCACGGATCGATTTCACCGGATGGTCACAAATAAGATATACATACTCAGTCTTAATTTCATAAACGGTCTGTCCTTTATCATGTGCTGATGCCGTAGTCCCTCCATATGCGCGTGTAACAGACAATTGATTATTCGAGATATTCGACACGTAGATTTTTTCGTCTTCGAGCTGTGTTTCAAACGGCGTTGCCGGGGCATCACTTGCATCAGTCACTTTGATAGTCGTCTGCAAAGCATCGATATCTTCTGCAAGCGGAGAGGCCCAACCGGCATCAACGGCATGGCATCTGACGCCCTCGCATGAGCCGTAAATGATATTCCGGACCTTGTTCAGGTCGTCAGGGTCGGCATTGGGATAATCGGTCTTGTTGATCGTAGCCTGTACCCATAGCTCGTCCATTGCGAAAGGCATGGACGATGCCCGGCAGATGAAGGACATAAGGTCAATATCCGCAGGCTCATCGAGCACAACCTTCTCCACTGTTTCCGCATCGGAAGGGGCGTTATTGTCATCGAGATATATTCTCTTGATTGTTGCCGATGCCCCTTCAAAGGGATATGCATCTCCAATCTCGATCAGGTGGTTATACGACTTGAACCGGCTGTTTTTAAATCTGAGAGTGACATCAAGATTCAGGGTTTCAGAATTCCGCCGCCGAAGCTGGGCGCCCAGCCCGCTGAGATCTTCGAGATAATCTTCGTAAAGAGTAGAACCGACAATGATATTTCTGTCGGAAAAATGCAGGGTTGGCCCGCTGTTCTGAAGGACAATGTCGAGAAGCCAGACCGGATTCAGCCTGCGTTTATCAAGCGCCTGTTTCTGGGATGCAGTATAGTTTTTCATGCAGCCAGGACTTCAAGGAAATCGAACTTGAAGGCATATTTGTTATAAGCTACCTCGATCAGCTCGATTGGGCTGATCAGCTCGCCGAATATCCAGTTGGACTCATGATCGCATATCCAGAAAGGCCTGGAGCCGGCCCAGACAGTGTTGAGATCTTCAATATTGGTCCTCTGGGCGCTGACTGCCCGGGGCAGTTGATATGACCTCTGCCGCCTCGGGTTGCCGTGCTGTAGATACCGTGGCCGGCCTCCGGCGTCTTCACGCCTTTCAACGTTGAATTTCAGATCCAGCGGCCCCGTTGGTCTGGCAGGATTACGCTCCCAGGTATATGAGGGAGACAGGAACATATCCCCAATCTCCGGAATGGATGCCGGCGAAGTAATTATGAATTTCCAGTAATCTTTTGTCAGAGAGCTCCAGCTCTTCACGATTTCGTTATTATCCGGTTGGCTCCATTGGGCAACTGCGGCAATATAAGTAATATCATCTGACGAATGTTTGATATCGAGTGTCATTCCACTCAGATTATGTCCCGGAGGGATCAGCAGCCGATCTACGGCAAGCTTGCTGCTGAGTCCGCTCTGATCAATCTTAATTTCGATTGTGACGGCTGATGTGGGTTTGAATTTCAGGCCCGGGTCCCGGTCATAAAGGCGGTACAGAGGATAATTACTGTCCTCTGTGCCTGCAGAGAGGGTGACGGTGGCTGACTCCAGGAGATTCTTATAACATGCGATAAGCTGTGACATCAGGCGAGAGCGGACCTCCCATACTTGATACGACGCGATAAAATCTCTTCTATCTGCCTTGCAATAGACTGAGAGTCAGCTCCGCTTATGTGAAATGTATTAGTCATGTGTATTGATTGATTAATTCGTTGTAATTGTCTCTGAGCAGCTACAAAGAGAGGGGCAATCATTTGTCGCATCGGAAACAACATTCTTTCAGTTTCCCAGAATCCGGGATGGCTTCTCGAATAAGGATTCATCATTGATTTCATAGTCTTGAAGATATCAATATATGTACTGCTAAATTTTGAGAAATCAGCGGTAACATCCACCTCTGAGGGTAGATTCCCGATCCTGCTTTCCATATAGTCCATATATTCCGAGAATGGCTTCGTGGGAGAGCCCGTGCCATAGGTATCAACCACGACTTTAGGATGCAGGACCATATTATTGATTTCCTTGAGTTCATCCTTTACTTTGTCAATCGCCCCCAGGGCCTGAGAATTATCAACCTTAATTCCCTTTTTCTTTGCCAGCTCCTGGTTCATCTCAATGAATTGGGCCTTCATCTGGGAATAGGAGAGCTTTATTTTTTGGGTTGCATTACTAACCGGCTTTTCAATGCTGTTGGCAATAACATCCCCTGTTTCAGAGGATTCCTTTTTTACTCCTCCCATAGAAGCCTTAATCTCATCTATTGCTGACTTAATCGACTCAGTGGCCTTCTGAATGCGAGGTAATATTTCGGGATCTTGTGCCCACTCTCTCTGCTTATCAACAAGTTCTGCAGTAGATTTATGGAGCTCTGCATATCTCCTCTTCTGATCTTCGGTTAATTCTATGCCTGCTGCCTGAAGTTTCTCATATAACTCCATTTCTAAGCGCTTGTTTTCTATTTGCCCTTCACGGAGGCCTGCCCTCATCTTGTTGACCCAATCAATAATCCCAGCTCCATGGACAACCGTAGCTTCCGCCATTTTCCCCAGGACTTCAACAAAAACAGTTCCGCTTTCAACTATTGCCGCACCGACATCTCGAGATGCTTTAATTATCTTATCCCAGTTTTTGTCAATATATTGAAC
>CAZZGC010000175.1:1744-4280 GCA_964653915.1 uncultured Thermodesulfovibrio sp. | reverse complement strand
ACTTTGTGGTCGAACCTCACAGCGCCGTATGCTGTGACGAGAGGCACAGGTCATTAAACATGGTTGCCCGTGAAAGCGCGGATGCCCGGGACATGTCGGCCCGTCTCGCCTCTGAACATCCCGACAGAGTAATGAGAGAAATAGAGTCGGCGAGGAACCTGATCATGACGCGAAGACACTGGATAACGGATAGGGACATCGATCCCCGTCGTCTGTATAAAACATTCATAGAGACATACGAGAGACAGCCATCCGGATTTGAAGAGATGATAGGGGTCCGGGGCGTGGGGCCAAAGACGGTCAGGGCGCTGAGTCTCGTCTCGGAGATCATTTACGGGAAGTCCCCGGCATATTCAGATCCTGCAAGATTCAGCTATGCACACGGCGGCAAGGACGGCACTCCCTATCCGGTGGACCGCAGGACATATGATGAGACGGTGGAGGTCATGAAAAAAGCCATTCAGTCATCAAGGCTGGGCAATAGTGATAAACTCAGAGCGGTAAGGAAGCTTGCCGGGTTTTATGAGTGAAACAGGAGGAGGCTATCCCCGGCCTTTTTTCGAAGTCTCTTCTTCGAAAAATTTATTGTAAAGTACCTCCCACTCCGGGCTGCCCTCATATATCTTGCGGGAATAGGACTGTAGTTTCCTTCTTACCGCCTCATCGATTCCGTCGGCTATCTTCAGTTCTCTGGTAACTATCCTTCTTATATCCTTGCGGATTTCGGACTCGTCGACTTTCGGTGTAATCAGCTTCTTTTCAATAAGACCCTTCAGTACGACATGCGTCAGATGCCTTACCTTGTCATCCGATAATCTCACAGGATGATATTCCGCTCCCTTACCAATTTCTGCTTGGTCATATCGAAAAGTCTTCTGTAGTCCAGCCTTCCCTTTTCTATCTCGGAGTCATACTGCTTCAGCAACTCCCTCACCTCGTCATTCAGGCGGTCCTCTACCATTAACTCTTCCAAAATAAGCTCCTCTATCGCCTGAGTAACCTGCTCTTTAGATGCATGAAGCTCTATCGCTTCATTTTTAAGAAGGTCTTCCATGACCTCCTTCGCCAGTACAGGGATCCAGGTTTTAGGAACTCTCATTATTTTTCAATGAACGGCAGTAAGGCAACATTCCTTGCCCTCTTGATGGCGGTCGTCAGCTCACGCTGATGCTTTGCACAGTTACCGGTCATCCTGGCAGCAAGAATCTTGCCCCGTTCCGTGATGTAATTTCTCAATGTTCTGACATCCTTAAAGTCTATAAGAACTGACTTGTCGGCACAGAATCTGCAGTACTTTCTCCTGTGAAATCTTCTGTATGATTTTCTCGGTTTCATTGCTCCTTATCCTCTATATTCTAAAACGGTTCTATTTCAGTGGTCTCATCCGGCATGGGCGGCAGCTCCCCGCTACCAGACATTACATCCGCCTCAGGAGTTCCCTGTCTCCTCGATGAAAGAAAACGGACATTCTGTGCAACAACCTCATGCCTGCTCCTTTTCTGGCCGTCTTCGGTTTCCCATCGTCTCTCCTGCAGCCGGCCCTCGATCAGGACGGAACTGCCCTTGTTAAGATACTGTCCACAGACATCGGCCTGTCTGCCGAAAACGACTATATTAATAAACGTTACTTCCTCTTTGGTCTCTTCACCCTGTTTGTATTTGCGGTTTACCGCAAGACCGAAGTTGCATACCGAGGTACCCTGAGGCGTATACCGCATCTCCGGGTCACGGGTAAGGTTCCCCACAAGTATGATTTTGTTATACACTTTCAGCCTCCGTAGCCGACGCAGGGGCTTCCCCTGTCCCGGCGTCTGAAACTGTTTCAGCAGTCTTCTCCTTTGGTGCGGACTCCTGCAGGGACGCAAGCACCGCCTCTACATGGCGCTTCTTTTCATACTTGACCACCATGAATTTTACGACCGCATCAAGCACCTTGCATAGCCTCTCCAGTTCCGAAATGGTCGAGGGAGGTGCTTTGAAGAGAATGATGAAATAGTTCCCTTTTTCGTGTTTATTGAGTTCGTAGGCAAGCTTGCGGCGGCCCCACTTGTCCAACCTGAGTATTTCGCCGCCTTTTTTGATGATCACATCAGTGATCTTTCCAACCGCCTCATCCGTTGCCGCATCGTCGAGATCGGGATTGATGATGAGGACTTTCTCGTATAGATTCATTCATACCTCCTTGTGGATTGATCCTTCCGCTCCGGAAGGCCAAGCCCCCGACTTTCCGGCGGGAGCAAAGAGATTATATTTATACCATATAATACAGTGGGAAATCAAACAATCGGTAACTCCTGGCCCTCCAATTACCTCTTTCAAACTTTCATATGCAGCATCGGCATGCCGAGCCGTTGTCTGGCATTTTCGCCCCTGAAAAGGGAGCGCTTTCTCGCTGCAATGTCCCCCCGCATGCCGTCATGCTGCGCGCGCAGTTTGGCGGGCAGGCTCGCGGCATGGTGAACGGTATGCTTGCCGAACCGTGCAGACAGGAGGTCAAGCGAATCGTATATACGCTCCATCTTCTCTATACGCGCCG
>CAZZGC010000175.1:0-1644 GCA_964653915.1 uncultured Thermodesulfovibrio sp. | reverse complement strand
GCAGACAGGAGGTCAAGCGAATCGTATATACGCTCCATCTTCTCTATACGCGCCGGATCATCAAAGAGCGTGTACTGTACCCTGTTGCCAGGCTCGAGATCCGCAAGCACTACTCTGGTCAGCCTGTATGGGATAAATGATTGAAAGATCTGTTTGAACCCCTCCTTGAGTGGTTCAAACAGTTCCGATGGATAGGCGGTAGCACGGCTGAGTTTCATCTCCACGCCGATCTCTCGGAAGTCCTGCTTGCGGAGGAACACGACAAGCTTCTTCGCTGACAGGCCGTGCCTGCGCGCCTTGATACAGGCATTTTCAAGGTTTTTCGCAAGCTGGGCAAACACAAAATCCCTGTCAGTGGAGGGAGGAGTAAATGTTTTTGTCTTGCTTATCGACTGACAGGGGGGCTTCGATTCCCTCATAACCGGATAGACACTCCTGCCGTTGAGTTCGTGCCATATCTCCTGATATGGCTTTGAGAGATGCCTTGTTATAAATGCCTCATCCCTGCAGGCAAACTGAAGCGCCGATGTTATCCCGAACTTTCTGAGAAAAGCCGCCGTGTTGGGTCCTATTCCCCATACATCTCCCACCGGTAATTTCGCAAGATAAAGGTGTATTTCCCTGCCCGGAATTACCGTCAGGCCGCGCGGCTTTCTTTGCTTCGAGCCTATCTTTGCCAGAACCTTGGATATGCTCACGCCGACCGACACCGTGATACCCAGTTCGCGTTCCACCGTCTCCTGAATCTTTGCCGCTATCATTCCGTAAGGGCCGTGAAAGATCCTTCTGAGACCCGTGATATCAACAAAGGCTTCATCCATGGAGTACTCCTCCACGTCCGGGGAAAAACGTCTGAGTATCCCGAACATCCGGACAGAAAAAAGGCTGTAAGTCTCATAATCCGAAGGCAGTGTTATGAGGCCGGGACATACCTTCTTTGCCTCGAAAAGCCTCATCCCCCTCTTGACCCCCATCGCCTTTGCTTCGTAGCTTGCGGCCGCCACTATACCCCGCTCCCTGCCCGTGATAACCGGCCTGCCCTTGAGCTCGGGATGCAGAGCCTGCTCGCAGGAAGCAAAGAATGCATCCGCATCGAGGTGCAGAATGGCCCTCGGCCATGATCTTATGGTAAGCGGCTGGACCGGTCTCCCGGAATCATTCATCTCCATCGCTGCGTATTCCTCTCTTCAGAAGTTCCAGTATCTCTCTGATCTCCCTGAGTATCGCTATACTCTCCATACCGCGGGGGCTGTCCCTCTGCCTCTCCCTAGCGCCGGAAGACTCCGGCTCCCCGCCTTTGTTATGCTCCCTGTCCACCATGTCCCCCTTCCCGCTGCTTACTGCCTACCGCGTACTCTTCTCCCGCCTTTCTCGCCTTTCTCGCTTTCTTTAACTATTTGTACTTCCTCACCACTGCCGTCACAACGCCGGCGATCTTGAGCTCATGCCTCGGCTTTATCGGCCTGTACGCCGGATTGGCCGGAAGCAGCATCACATTGTCTCCCCTCTTTTTCAGGTATTTCATCGTCCATTCGCCGTCCACTTCGGCAATAACTATATCACCGCTTTCGGGTGTTCGCCCCTTGTCAACGATAACCATATCTCCGGGCAGTATCCCGGCGCCGGACATCGAGTCCCCCGATA
>CAZZGC010000174.1:1860-4283 GCA_964653915.1 uncultured Thermodesulfovibrio sp. | reverse complement strand
TCCTAAGTTTACCACATGCAGACCGGCTTTGCCCGCATTTTGACAGTGCCGGCTGGTTAAACTTATAATGAATTAAGATGATTCCATTCTATGAAATCATATTCCGTCTCGTACTGGCCGCGGCACTTGGCGGCATGATTGGTTTCGAACGTGAAATTCATGGCAGGGCCGCGGGATTTCGTACGCAGCTCATCGTTTGCGTCGCAGCTGTACTTATCATGATCATCTCCGAAGATTACTACCACTTCATTCAGGGACTCGACTCGACAATGAGAATCGACCCGGCCCGTATTGCGGCCGGAGCGATCATAGGTGTCGGCTTTCTGGGTGCAGGAGTCATTGTAAAAAGCGGCTTTGCCATTCGGGGACTTACGACTGCCGCAACAATATGGATGGTATCTGCAATCGGGCTCGCGATCGGAGGAGGGCTTTACATTGCAGGCGTCGCGACCGCCGTAATAACTATCGTTGCCCTGATGGCGCTGAGAATTATCGAAAAAAAGATGAGAAACCTGCACTTCATGACTGTAAAAGTTACCACGCGCGTTGCTGATGAGGCAGAAGAAAAAATTTCCGACATTCTCAAAAGGCACGATGCAGACATCCATACTGTAGAGTATTCGAGGGACAGCACCTCCAAAGAGCTTTCTTTCAGATTCACAATCTCATCCAGAGAAAAAGAAATAGCCCGCGACCTCTTCAGGGAACTTGGGAATATGGATATCGTCAATGCGCTGCATATAAGCAGTTAAGAGTTTGGAGTTAAGAGTTTGGAGTTAAGAGTTAAGCAATTTGCTGTAAGGATACCGCCTGATGAAGGCCATGAACTGCTCTACGGTGTGAGAGTGCTCCTGCGACTTCTTGACGAGAAGAGAAAAGTCCCTGACGAACTTATCCTCTTTGAAAACCGCTGACTTGAGGCTGCCGTATTTCAGTTCCTTTCTAACGGCCCACCGCGACATGATAGCAGTGCCAAGACCCTCTTCAACAGCCCCCTTGATCGATTCCGTACTGCCCATTATCAGTGAAATCTTGAGCTGCTGCTGTGAGATACCGTGCTTCGAGAGGTACTTTTCTATCATCTGCCTCGTGCCCGACCCTTCCTCACGCAGTATGAGCGGCTCCTTTGCAAGTTCCATGACCGATATGGTCGACTTCTTCGCGAGGTGATGAAAAGGAGACATTATAAATACGAGATCATCAGGAATCAGCTTCTCCATTACGAGTTTCTGCTTATTGACATCCCCCTCCACAAGTCCGATATCGACACTGCCGGCATTGAGAAACTCAACTACTCCCTTGGTGTTGGCAACGTGAATATGCACACCTACCTTGGGGTACTTTCTTCTGAAATCTGCGACAACGGAAGGCAGGATATAGTTGCCGATCGTTGAGCTCGCTCCAACCGATATGACTCCCTTGACGAGACCGGTTACCCCTCCGATCTCTTTCTCGGCGGCAGCATAGAGAGAGTTTATCTCCTTGGCATACTTGTATAACATTTCACCGGCCTTGGTAAGCGTGATGACACAGCCCGACCTGTTGAAGAGCTTGGTCCCATACATCTCCTCAAGTGCCTGGATCTGGAGACTCACTGCGGGCTGGGTAAGGCGGATAATTTCTGAGGCCCTTGAAAAACTTTTGGTCTCAGCGACAATGCAGAATACTTTTAGTTTATGATCATCCATATAATAACGTTAATTTTATGAGTTAGGATCACAAAATGTCAAATACTACAATCAGGACTTCGAAATACAACCGGCTAAACAATCGAAATTTATTATACCATAACATTTACTAATTACAATATAACGACACCTGTATTGACATCCCGTATATGGATTGATTTATAATTCTGAGTTCAATTAAAGCCCACTATGAGTCAATGTATATAAATGGTGAAGTTTCTACAGTCTGGCTTTTGCCATTTGCTGAAAATTCTTAACAAAGGAGGTTTGTATGAAGAAGTTTCTGGCATTGCTTCTCTTCTCATCCATCGTCATGCTGCCGCTGATTGCTTTCGGCAACCAGGCAACTACGATCGATGAACTCGCCGCGATGTACGACTCTTCAAAATGTGCCGACTGCCATGAAGACACACACGACGAATGGAAGTCCTCACTTCACAGTCAGTCAGTCACTGATTCGCGTGTAATCAGGGTATGGCGCACATTCATATTGAGCGGCATGGACAAAAAAGGAATTCCCAGGAGCGCGCTGAAGGACATATGTCTGAACTGCCACGCTCCGCAGGTAAAGGATGCCACACCTGAGGTTTCTGCAAAGATCGCAGACCTTGTGGTTATTGCTGCTGACGACAAGGATGCATCCAAGCGTGAAGCAGCGCTCAAAGAGCTGGGCAAGCTGAATGTCAACTGTCTCGTCTGTCACAATATGAAGGCAGCGGAAGACGGCAAGCCTCA
>CAZZGC010000174.1:0-1760 GCA_964653915.1 uncultured Thermodesulfovibrio sp. | reverse complement strand
GAGTATGCATACCATCTTGAAAACAGGATAGTGCCCGCCGTGATAGTGAATACGCAACTGAAGAATGTGGCGGGGCATATCATACCGCATGGTTGAGTGTACGTACCTTCAGCGGCACTGGATGTGACCGTGAAAGATCAGGACGGCAAGACACTCATCACCAAGACCTATGAGTACAATCTCTATGATCTCTATGTCAAGGCGCTTGACCCCAAACCGGAAGAAGTAATGCTTCCGATCTGGAGGTACGACAGGCAGCTTCACATCGAAAACGGCATAGAGCCCCTGCACACCGATTCAAACACTTTTGTACTTCCTCTGAATGAGAACACCAAATCGGTTGAGATAAGGGCGCAGTACCGTTTCATTCATGAACCGGGCAAAGAGGATGTCTGGAATACCGCCACAAAGACGATAACATTCGGCGAATAAACCGGACAGACCGCGATAACGCAAAAGGGGCGCATCCTTCCGGATGTGCCCCTTTTTTTGCCTTCTATCTATCTTACAGATGCATAAGCTATACCTCGACCGCCTCAGCTTCCCCATGCCCTGCCGGTCAATAGCCTCCAGGCATTCCTGTAGCTAATATTATGCTTCGCATCTTCGGGAAGATCACGCAGAATGAGTCGGATATTCTTTATCCGCTCTCGCAGGTGTCCCGGAGAAGTATTTGAGCCGCCTCTTACCCTGCCGCCTCCGAAATCAAAACCAACGACAAAACGGTCACTGTATTCAGTAAGTATCTCTTTATATTCAGGCTTGAGCGAGTCTTTCTGTGAACCAGCTCTTCTGTCCTGCCAGATCACTGTATCGATCAGATTATTGCATCTGTAGCGGCGCCCCGGGAACCCGGTCGATATATCGTAGTACAGGTTACTGTAACTGCCCAGAAGGTGGCGGACCAGCTCCGGACCGAACCTTTTCTGCCTCTCAGGATGGCGAACTTGCCCGAAATGGGCGATGATAACCTTTGCTCCCGGATATTGCCCGAGCATCTCTTCAAGTACTCCTATCAGGTTATCTTCGGGTTCAAAATGGATTACAAAGGGCACACCTGTCTCCTGTGAGAGACTGAAGAGCCTGTGCCCGTTCCTGCTGTTTAAAGGAATGTTGATGTCACGGTCCGTCCTGCCCGCCCTGCACTGCTGGTTGGACATGTAGTGACGGAACTCTATCTCTCCAATCAACGGGTAATCCCCGCTTCTGACTTCTCTCTGCAACTGCTTTATGAATGATTTTTTCTGCCTGAACCAGTTCTTGTTAATACCACCGTTGGTGGCCAGAATAAAACGGTCCGGATATTGATTGACTACTTCATGAATATAGTAATTCCATCGATATCCTCTCTGCTTCCTGTGTTCCCGGGGAGCCTGAAAGGCGGAAAACGAAATAAGGGCCACGCCGTATTTATCCATCACGCGGATGATCTCTTTCAGATATTTTCGTCCATGCTTTCTCATGAGGCTGGACTCAAGATCTATCAGCGGTATTATGCCTTTGTCAAGGAATGACTGGATTCTTGCCCGCCACAGGGCTTCGGTCTCCTGTCTTGTATAGCGGAGTTCAACCGGAGACCCGGCAAAGACATAGAGAGGAAGCATCAATACAATAACAAAGAAAATTAACAGAATGCGCCGCATCATTGTTATCCTCATCCAGTTCAGCAAAATACGGGGTTATCCGGATAACAACATTCTAACACGCTTAATGCATAAATGGATGTTAGAGTTAAGAGTTTAGGGGTAAGTGAGTGGAAG
>CAZZGC010000173.1:0-4368 GCA_964653915.1 uncultured Thermodesulfovibrio sp. | reverse complement strand
CGGTCCTCTCTGTAAGGAGCAATAAATGCTGTTATAACAAGAAGACCTGCATCAACAAATAATTTAGAAACCTCCGCGATTCTTCTGATATTTTCTTTCCTGTCCTCCGGCGAAAGACCGAGATCCTTATTAAGCCCATGCCTAATGTTGTCACCATCAAGCACATAACTGTGAATTCCCATACCATGCAGTTTTTTGTCAAGGGCATGCGCTATCGTGGACTTTCCTGATGCAGAAAGCCCCGTAAACCAGAGAACGCAACTCTTGTATCCATTCGTCTTCCAGCGATCATCAATTTTCACTAAGGGTTCATGCCATACTATGTTATTATCGCCTGCCAGTGTACAACCCTCCTCTTTACTGTTATAAAACTTTATCGGCCTTTAGATGGAATTTTTAAAGTGCAGGCTGACATATAAAGAAATTAAATAATATTATACAACAAACGGCCCACGTGTTAAAATACACCCATGCTTCGAATTAAAATCTGTGGCATAACGAATGTCGAGGACGCGCTCGCGGCGGTGAGGTTTGGGGCGGACGCCATAGGATTTGTGTTCTACGACAAAAGCCCCCGGGCGGTATCTCCAGGTACAGCCAAGAACATAATAGCAGCCCTGCCGCCTTTTGTGAGCGCTGTCGGTGTCTTTGTTGATGAAACCATCGAAAGGATCAGGGAAATAATCACGTTCACCGGCATCAATATCGTACAGCTCCACGGTTCGGAGTCCCCGGATTTCTGCGCCGGGCTGAGCGGACGGTTCATAAAGGCGATCCACGTGAAGGATATGGATGACCTTCAAATGCTTCAGCAGTACCACGATGCTTCTGCATTCCTTCTTGACACATACAGTCCTGAATCGTACGGGGGCACCGGTCGGGCCTTCAACTGGGATATCGCCGTAGAGGCGAAAAAGTTCGGCAGGATCATCCTTGCCGGCGGGCTGAACCCGGACAATATCGAAGAAGCGGTCAGGACCGTGCGGCCTTATGCCGTCGATGTCTCATCCGGCGTGGAAGGCCCTGAAAAGGGGAAAAAGGATCATGGAAAGCTCAGGCTATTCATCGGGCGTGCCAGGAACGCCGCAGGACTGAGTCGCTGAGTCACTTGAATCCCGGAATCCTTATCCCCTTCTGCTGAATTCAAAACGACAGGGTTAAGCTGGCAGTAACTGAACTCCTTTCGTACCCCCTCTCGCTGTTAGTTGAATCGAGTTGCGAATATGAATACCCGAATATTCCGGTCAGACTGGACCCTTTTTTGTGTTGCCAGAAAACATTATGTACCGATACTGAAGCTCCCAAAAGGGTATCGGTAAAATCAGCAGAGACAAAGTCCCCTTGACCATAATATACAGAAGAAAAGCCCTTGAAATCCTCGCTAAAGCTCCTGCTGTAACGACACGTCACCTGCCAGTTTCTGAAAACATCTTCCCTGTCAACTGCGCTCTGAACAGACCTGCTAAAAAATATCTGCATCGTTGATTTTTCATCAAGTTCCCCGAGCACGGATGCATCAATGGAAAGTGTATCTGTCGATGGAGCAAAGTCCATTCCAATATTTCCATTGATCAAAATCCTTTTCGTTAAATATTGACGAATGCCCGCCTTGACCGAATCTATTGAAATATCATCACCTCTGTCATAATCTGTATTCCTCAGTTCATAAAACAACGAAAACGCCCGCGTATAGTCGTATTGATAACTCAGAAAGACACTGTAGCGATTCGTGAACGAGTCGTTGGAACCTCTCTTTGTGGAGTCATATAAACGGTTGCCATACTCAGTACGGATCTTTATTTTTTCACTAAAAAATTTAGTGTAATTGAAGTGAAAGCTGTTCTCGTAAGAATCAAAATCACCCTGCTCCCGCCCGAAAAACTCAACAGCGAACTCACTGCATTCCGGATCATTTACTATCGCGTTCAACCCGAACCGTTTATAAAGGTCTTCACACTTGTCATCACTACGACGAACCTCAATACTGCCCGGCACTTTAGTATGAGTAAACCTGTTGTAGAGATTAATTCCGTCATATTGCGAAAAATCATGTTGAACATTTAATGTTAGAATGTCTGATGAATTCCTGACATCAGAATCGTCAAATCGAATTGGTCTTCTTATTTGCCCGTCAAAGCCGACTCTGCCCTTCTTGCCCTCATAATTTAAATTCAAACCCAAAATAGCAAGTGTCGTGAACTGTTCTATCCTGTCCTCATCATCCTTTGCAAATGTTATATTGTTTGTGTAGTTTTCTCGCAGTTCGGCATTGACTTTAAGCCGGAACGCTCCGTATGGGGGGAGCTCATATGAAAAACCATCAACCGGGATGAAGAGAATTAAAATTGTCAGAGCTATAAGTACAACTACACCATGAACTGCGGTACCCCGGTAATATGAGAACACCGCATCCCGCAAGTGATCAGTGCATTGCTGCACTTCTGCCATCTCACGGCGAAGTCTGTCGAGTGACTGCAACTCCTTCTCAATCTCGGACTTGAGAATGAGCATGCTCTTTTTCATAAAGTATAATCCCCTCGGAATAAATTCGTGCTTTTATAAAATCATGGGCATCTTCAATCGGAATTAAATCGATATGAATTCCGTGGTGGGCAACCACTGATATTTTGTTTAATGCACTGAAATACACGTCAGGGTCAAGCCCTTCCACGGCTAAATCGATATCGGAGTGCATCATAAATTCCTCTTCGTCTAACAATGAGCCGAACATATATACCCTTCGTACTCCAAAATTCTCTACAAGCAATTTTGCTGCACGATATGCGTCACTCCTTGCCGTTTTAAATCGGGCAGTCAGGGCTTCCCTGTCCTCCTTTAATCTGGCCTCCCATGCTTCAACGAATCCCATGGTACATTATAACCCATCTGCAATCAGCCCTGTCCATTATAATCAACTTCCTTTCACTTACCTCATACAACCTATCCCTTAACTCTTAACTCCTGACTCCTGACTCCCCCCCTTCACTCCCTTCCGGGCCAGGGCGTCCGCATCCCTGTTCATCTCGCGGGGAACGTGGGAAACCTTGTATGATTCGAACTGCCCGAGCATGGAGCGAACCTGCTCGAACAGGGGGATCAGGTTGGCGTTTTTGACCCTGTAAATACCCTTGATCTGTTTTACTATGAGCTCGGAGTCAAGGAATACCTTGATCTTTTTGATGCCGAGAGACCTTGCCTTTTTCAGTCCCTCAATGAGTGCGGTATATTCGGCCACGTTGTTCGTGGTTTCACCGATGTAGCGGGATATCCTGTAATCCTCTTCGATTCCGAGCTGTTTGGCAAGACCTTCAGGGATCCTTATCACCGCACCTATGCCGGCCCTTCCCGGGTTCCCGCTTGATGCCCCGTCGCAGTTCATCATGGCGTACCCGGACGCCTTCCTGGCCTTTGGCGCAGATTCATCAGGTCCGAAGAGGGATTGCTGGGCAGAGTTATGACTGTGCCGGTCAGCCATTATGAACCGGCAGAGGATTGTTCAGGCGGTGATTCTGTCCTGACCGGCTCCTTGTAGTATAGAAACCTCTTGCAGTAGTAACAGGTATAGATATTGTCAGTTTCCCTGATTTCGTTATATAACTGGGGCGGTATATTCGTGTTGCAGCCCATGCAGACCTCGTTTCTCGTCTCTACTACCGCCAGACCGCCAAGCCTCTTCAAGAGCGTCTTGTACTGATTGTATAATTCCTGATCGAGCCCGGACGCAAATTCCTTCCTTCTGGATTTAAGCGACTCAAGTTCCGTCTCGAAGCGCCCCTTTTCTTCGGCGAGACGATTCTCCTGCTCCTGAAACTCCTTCTCGGCCTGCTTTACCTTCTCCTCTTCTTTCTTTGTCTCTTCGGCAAAAGACTCGAGTTCTTCCATGATTGAAAGGAGGTCATCCTCTATCTGAAGGCGTTTCTGCTCGAACCTCTCTATCTCTTTCAGGTGTGCCTCATACTCCTTGTTGGTCTTGATCTCGCTGCTGCGCGCCTTGAGCTTGTCGATCTTGTCCTGCATCTCGTCAAGCTCGATATCCTTGTCCTTTTTCTTTTTCTCCAATGCCTCGGCCTGTTTTTGGAATTTCTCGAATGCGTCGCGGGCTTTCCTGAGCGGGGCTTTGAACTTTTCCAGTTCAAGCGGGATGGCGTCGATTTTCTCAACCAGTGCCAGGATGGAAGAATCGATCTCCTGCAGTTCGATCAGTAATTTCAACTGATCATTCAATTTCGCCTCCCGACAGTTCATCTATCACAAAAAAAACCATCTACCTTTCACCTGCCACTTGACTCTAAACTCTTGACTCTAAACTCTAAAATGGTGGGCCCACCAGGACTCGAACCTGGGACCAACCGGTTATGAGCCGGTAGC
>CAZZGC010000172.1:0-4437 GCA_964653915.1 uncultured Thermodesulfovibrio sp. | reverse complement strand
TTTAGAGCAGCTTCATCACTTATCCCGCTGTACAGTTTCTCCCGACCACCACTCTGACTCACCAAGCGGAATCAGAACTGTGTTCAGACTTAGAAAGACTCCCGAAGAGGTATCTATGATCAATATCCGGAGCGGCAAATCACAGAGAGTTGAACAGGATCTTATACATCTTGATGTTGACATGGATATCACCATGCTGGCAGTTCAATTCAACAGCCAACGAGTTATTTCAACGGGCGTTGACGCTGTGAAACTTCTTAATGGTGGTAGTCACAAATCAGCCCTACCGGATGAAGAGTCAGGATCGGATAAGGAAGGCGAATCCAACAACGATTTTTTCGGACCTAACCCTGCATGTAGTTCTACAGATAAAAAAGAACTTAGCAAGAAGGCGAAGAAGTTGTTTGACATACTTGCCAAACAATTCAGCAGCAACGATTCCATTAAAGCAAAACTCCTTGATCTTACAGGGAAAGAAAGTTTCTTCGACCTTTCTGATGAAGAGGCTGAGGCAGCCATTAGTGAGATTGTGGGTAATAAATCAAATAATGGAGACAACCCGGAGAAAACCCTTAACAGTGAACTTCCAGAAGAAGTGAAGGAACTTAAGAACATTCTTACAGCAATGTACGAAAAAAACGGAAGTGATGCTGTGACTAAGAAACTTAAAGAACTTACAGGCCTTGATTCATTTGAAAAACTTTCAAAAGAAAAGGCAAATGAAGCCATCGAAGCGCTTACGGCTGCTTCTATGAGCGAATTCTAAAAAGGAGGAAAAATCAATGGCAAAACAGATTGGAGCCCTTTGGGTAAATGAATATAAAAAGAACGGTGAGGCAAAAAAGATGCTTTCGGGCAGGCTTGATCTTGGACCTATGGGAGATATAGACATCGCTGTTTTCCCAAACGACAGGAAGGAAAAGCCGAGTCAGCCTGACTACCGGATAGTCCTCAGCGAAAGATCAAATGGCAAGGGTACAGATACCGGTGAAAGCAAGGACGACGGACCGGAACCTTTTTAAGGAAGTAATAACTTATCAGGAAGTTTAATTAAAGTAGACAACGAAAAAGGGCATTAGCAGATTGATTTTGCTATGCCCTTTTTTATTTTGGCTACTAACGAGGAGGAGGTGAAAATGGATAGAGACATTATTGAGAAGGCAAAAAGAGTGAATCTTTCACAGTATATCGAGATTGTGCTTGGACTTGCCCCGCACAGGCGATACAAAGACAGCGTGTTTTATTTCTCACCGTTCAGGGTCGAAACAGAGGCATCGCTTCATCTTACATACAAGGACGGAATCTGGTTATGGTATGACTTTGGCTCCGGGCATCACCGGGGAGATACGATAGAGTTTGTGAAAATGTACAGAGACTGTTCTTTTAAGGAAGCGGTAGAGGAACTGCTCCAGTTCAGCGGTGAAAGCCTTGCTGTATCTGTATTTCACGGTAAATCAAAACCTGAAAAGCCATCTATAGGATCAAGAAAGTTGAGGAATATCATCAAAGCGCGTAATACATATGCCAGACTGATGAGTAACGACGTATTGATTAGTAAATACTTCACAGAAAGGGGATTGAGGTTCCACGAGGAGATGGGATGCAAAATCTATACTGACTTCAAGGATCATACAAACTACGTTGCTGTTCCTCTTCCGAACGTGAAAAACCTGAGAGGACTTGAACTAAGGGAAATATGCTCGCTGGACAGGGAACTCGAGATTGGGAGCAAAAAAAGAAAGAACCACGGATCGAAAACCTTATGGGTTCTCAAAAGAGACACTTCCAGATTGCTCCTTACCGAATCCGTGCTGGATGCTCTTGCTGGGGAAGTCCTTTTAGATGACGAGCAGATATCATTAGCTGCATTAAATGGGGTCGGCCAGGTTAACCAGCTTAAAACAATGATATTGTCGCTAAGACCCAGAGAGATGATTGTATCAATGGATAACGACAGAGCAGGACAGGATGCTTTGCAAACAATTCAGAAAACTCTTGAAGATTTTAATATCGCCTATAAGGTTCTGGAAACAGAGACGAAGGACCTGTTTCGTGAACTTCACAAGGCGAAAGGAGGTAGTAGAAATGCTGCGTATGCAACATAAATTAAAGATGAGCGAAAATGCGCTCAGGATACTGAAAAAACGTTACCTGAAAAAAGATGACTCAGGCAACGTCATAGAATCACCTGAAGAAATGTTCAGAAGGGTGGCTGACAATATCGCACAGGCTGACCTGCTGTACGGAGCTACAGATGCAGATGTTCAGAAGACATCTGAAAAATTCTACGAGCTGATGACAAGCCTGCGGTTTTTACCGAATTCGCCGACGCTGATGAATGCGGGAAAGGAACTGCAGCAATTATCCGCGTGTTTTGTACTACCGATAGAGGATTCAATGACCGGGATATTTGAAGCTGTAAAGCAAGCTGCTCTCATACATCAAAGCGGAGGCGGAACGGGATTTTCATTCAGCAGACTCAGGCCCAAAAATGATCTTGTATCAAGCACAAAAGGCAGGGCAAGCGGTCCCATATCATTTATGGAGGTATTTGATACCGCTGCCAATACGGTAAAACAGGGTGGAACAAGACGGGGGGCGAATATGGGCATCCTGAGAATTGATCACCCTGATATCCTTGAATTCATCACTTGTAAAGGTAAAGAAGGCAGACTGTCGAACTTTAATTTATCGGTAGCTATTACGGAACAGTTCATGGAGGCTCTAAAAAAGGATAAAAATTATCCTTTGACAAATCCAAAGACAGGTAAAACTGTCAGAGAAATCGCTGCAAAACAAGTCTTTGACAAAATTGTAGAGATGGCATGGTCTAACGGTGAACCCGGGATTATATTCATTGACAGAATCAATGAGCACAATCCCACACCAATGTCCGGCGAGATAGAGGCGACAAATCCGTGCGGTGAACAACCATTACTTCCATATGAGTCATGTAACCTCGGCTCTATAAACCTGGCTTTAATGGTTAAGAACGGAGCTATTGATACTGACTTAGTTGGTGAGACGGTCAAAGCGGCGGTTCATTTCCTGGATAATGTGATTGATATGAATAAATATCCGTTGCCGGAGATTGAGCAGGTAACAAAGCTGAGCAGGAAAATAGGTTTCGGCGTAATGGGATGGGCCGATATGCTTTTAAAACTGCAAATTAAGTACAGCTCGGATAAAGCCCTTGAACTGGCGGAAAAAGTTATGTATCAGATTCGCCAGACAGCATATGAGGCATCTGGGGCACTTGCAGAAAAAAGAGGCGACTTCCCCAACTGGAAGGGAAGTATACACAACGGAAACGGTAAAAAGCACAGAAGAGTCAGAAATGCGGCAATCACAACAATAGCGCCAACAGGAAGCATAAGTCTTATCGCCGGCTGCTCAAGCGGAATTGAACCGGTATTTTCCTGGCAGCATAAAAGTGATCAGGCTGATATGGAGCTTTCGTGGGAACATCCGATATGGGCGCTTCATAAAAATGATGAGGTGCTTCCTGAGTACTTTGTCAAAGCGGACCAGATACCTGCTGAATGGCACATCAGGATGCAGGCTGCATTTCAGAAGTATACTGACAACGCTGTTTCAAAAACAGTGAATCTTCCTAATAAGGCAACCAGGGAGGATGTGGAGAAAATATATTTACTTGCATATGAACTCGGTTGCAAAGGGATTACGGTATACAGAAATGGAAGCAGATCAAAGCAGGTCTTCAATGAAAAAGGAGCTGCAACAAATAAGGATAAAAATAGAAGAAAATCTCTGCCGGAGATCATTGATGAAAAGAGAGTAGTTGTTCCAACCAAGGAAGGCAAATACTACATACACATGAGCCACATAAACGGAGATCCGAAAGAGGTATTTGTCAATGTACCTCCAATAGGAAAATCGAGAGCCTGGGTTGAGTGCATATCCAGGTTAATCTCACAGGCTATGAGAGACGGAAGCAAGGTTGAAGACCTTGCGGATCAGCTATACAAGAGCTATCTCCAGTATGGTGACGTCACATCACCTTTGCTGGCAATCAACAAAGGAATCGCAAAGGCTTTGGAATCCCTTGACAAGAAGCCGAACTATGAAGTACAGTGTCCTGAATGCAGTGGAGTTTTAATGATGGAAGAGGGATGTTTGAAATGCTTCTGCGGATATTCGGCTTGTTAAAAAGATTCTATTTAAAAAGGCGTGTGGGAATTAATCCTGTGCGCCTTTTTTTTCGCGGTTAATTCCCTATCACGCACGAGTCAGGGTTGTCCGATTACGGTGGGCAATTACCATGTAATCGGACAACCGTTGTTACTTCATATGACTGGCGTATGACTGGAGAGTTGAAGCCCTCAAAAAAGTCAATATTTGCAAGCCCTTGCGAGAGCAATGCACGGTTGAGGGCCGTGTGGGGCGACCCTTGCGGGTTCGAATCCCGCCTTCGGC
>CAZZGC010000171.1:0-4490 GCA_964653915.1 uncultured Thermodesulfovibrio sp. | reverse complement strand
ACTTACCTCATACCACATACCTCTTAACTCTATACTCTAAACTCTTGACTCTAACCGCCGCGTCCTTTAGTGGCATAAATAATATCATATATACCCCTTACATCACAAAAAAATGCCTCCCCGTACGCTCTGGCACAATGGGAGGCATAATATTTCCTGCATCTCTCAGGCGGCGTGGCCGCTCTTGTCACCTACATCGCAGGAGCCGGAGCCGCAGCTCGATATGTGAAATATCGAATATGCCGGGCACCAGCGGATGAAGCCCGTAGCAAGTGGAATAATGCCGACTACCCCCCACCAGCTCTGGTAAACCAGACCAAGACCGATAATCACGATTCCAGCGATGATCCTTAATATCCTGTCCAGGTTGCCTACATTGCTTTTCATTTTTATGATCCTCCTTTTCAGTATTGCTGTATACCAGAATCATACCACTAAAGGAGGCGTCTGTCAGTAACAATGTCACATATCAGGCCGCTGACTCAAAAATATTTTTTTTAACTGCCCCGCATCCGTTATCTCGATATAACCTCTATGTAACGCCACAATCCTTTTTAATTCCATATGCTTAAGAATCCGGCTGACCACCTCACGGGAGGTGCCGAGTTCACGGGCAATTTCCTGATGTGTCTTTACAACTCTTTGCGAAGTATCAACCCGGTTTCCAAGCAGGAACTCCGCTATCCTGACATCCATTCTCCTGAAGGCAACCTCCTCTACTGTCGCGATTACATCCGCAAGTCTTCTTGAAAGAAGCGAAAAGAGGTAATCCCGCCAGGCCGGATACTCATCTACCCATCGGCGGAAAACAGGAGCAGGCACTACAGCAGCCTCCACATCATCCTCAGTCACCACAACGGCCGGGAAGTTTGAGTCCGCATATATACAAGATGCGGTAAGAATACAGCTGTCCCCCCGTCCCAGCCTGTACAGTGTAATCTCATGGCCGCTTTCTGTTGATTTATAGACACGCACGGTCCCTTTTATTACAAGGGCAAGCTGGATACACTTATCACCTTCAAAAAAAATATATTCCCCCTGCGGGATTCGGACTATAGATGCGTTTTCCATGATCTCCCGCCTCAGTGCTTCGTCGCCTTTCCCGAGAAACGGAAAAGCCTCTATCAGCCTGCTGAAAGCTTCGTTATCCATTATTCTTACCAGCCAGTATCATCGAATGTCGTATCTCTCGATGAAACTCCTCGTAATACCCGCGAGGCGATTATCCAGGATAGTATATACCCTTTGCTGAATATGTTCAGGCACCCCGCCGTAAAACGCTTGCGCTATCCCCCCGGCTATGCACGCAAGCGTGTCGGAGTCTCCGCCCAGAGATATGGCATTCCTTACGGCATCCTCGTAGCCGGTAGAATCAAGAAATGAAACTATCGCCTGCGGCACGGTCCCCTGAGATGTCTCGTCGAAAGTGTAGTCCGGCCGTATGTCATCCACATGCCTGTCGAGGTCATAGCCAAAGCGGGACTCTATGAAATCCCGTATCTCGTCTTTGGAGCTGCCGGTTCTTGCGAGAAATATAGCGGCCGCCGCAGCCTGTCCGCCTTTTATTCCTTCCGGATGATTATGCGTGACCGCTGTAAACTCTTCAGCCTTTTTCAATACCGTGTCGATATCTTTGAAAACGTATCCGACCGGGCTAATGCGCATGGCCGATCCATTGCCCCAACTCATATAGGGTTCGGACTCTTCACCCTCTGCCCATCGTCTGAAACTTGCACCATAACCACAATCCGGGTACCACCTGTAAAAGCGCTTCAAATTCTCTGCATAGGGGATTCCGGTAAGCAGGGTATCGGCCAGGGCAACAGTCAGGACCGTATCATCCGTAAAAAAGCAGTCATCAGAGAAGAGATCGAACTCCTTAGTCTTTATTCCGTCCCATTCATAAACCGAACCGATTATGTCACCTGCAATAGCCCCAATCATTGATCCTCCCTTCTTCACGGTAAATATTCATTTCTCTTCTTTCTCTTTCCAGGTCCGGATCCGGTATCGCCTCGACCGACCTTATTTTATCTATGTATTCTCCAGGGAAATTATTTTCCAGTGCACCCCTGAGCACATGCTCTCGGTACCATATAAATGGTTTAAGACCGCGGTCAATCTTTGTTGCAGAATACATTACTGCTTTAAGTATATCATCATTCGGTGTTATTACTTCCACAAATTTCTCATCATATCCATTGCCAAGCCCCTCTTTCCGGTCCAGTAGATTTTTCCCTGCTTCATCTATTTCATATAATACGCCTATAACTAAATTCCCGTGATTACCTTCAAAACAGGCATCACACTTTCCCGATCCATCCATGCCTTTTTTATGAAACCTCAGATCGTGCTTACGCAGAAAGGCCTTACAAATCTTCTTAGCCGAAGGAACCCTGTCTTTCAACCGTCTTTCCGACATATTGGAACCGTAGGAGAAATATAACATTCAACGTCTCCCTATACCCGTTGACATCTTCCTGCAATCTTGCAGGTTTCAGTTTCTATTGTAACCCGGATCAGAGCGAAAATGGATAGGTTTGAGGAGGTCTCGTGCAGCTTAACATTAAACAGCCGGATTGAGGGCACAGGCAAAAGTGCGAAAGATTCTTGACACTACCTGAATATATCCCGCGATTTCTAACTTGTTATTTTTATATTGATAGCCTTCTTCAGCAGTTTAAAATGATTATCTGACGAATATATCTCACAATCATTCTGTTTTGCATTTTGGGCTATTATTAAATCCGGTATCCCAACCCCGTTAATACCTTGTTTTAGACATTTCACCTGATAGCCTATAAGCTCGTCCCATTTAATATTGAGCCGGAGCCTGTTGACACTATTCAGCAACTCTATAATTTTTCTCTGTTTTTTAATTTTCAGAAAAGGGATAAGTTCTGTGAGAATCAGGTCGTTTGTAACAACTAAATTTTCATCTATCAACAAGTCAAGTCTTTTTAAGTTATTCCCGCTCCTGAAGTATTCTACCCAGATTGACGTATCAACTAATACCGGCATTTACGACCTCTAATGGTATCAAGGTCAATGTCTAACTCTACCTTACCTTTGAATTTCTTCAATTCAGAAATTTTTGCTTTTCTTATTAACTCTTCCAGTGCTCTAATAATAACCCTGGTTTTTGTTTGAATGTGAGTTATCTTCATTGCTTCTTCTAACAAGTGTTCAGGCAAATCTAAAGTCGTTCTCATCACTGACCTCCTTATGCATTAATTTATCATTTTATGCATATGCTGTCAATTATTTACGACGAACCTCTGACGGTATAAGGGCACGAATTATTTTCTATGTCGTTCCGATATATCGGAACTATTGAACATCTATAGGTGTTTGGTGCAGACCTGTTCTAAAGAAGTGCATGATTCCGATAAGACCGGAATCATGTTTATAGAATATGTTTTGAAGCCGGTGATTGTGAAATTAAGTCAGAACTTGTTTCTTTAAGGTGTGAATTATCTTCTCTGAAATGCGATACCCAAATTGAAGTATCTACCAGAACCATGCTCAGTTCCGGGATATTCTTCTTCTTGGAACAGGCTTAAGGGACTTTTCAGATCCACCAAGTTCAGCAAATCTTCTTGCGCTTTCACGGGCAATTAAAGCCTCAAGGCCTAATCTCACCAAAGACGTTTTTTCTTTAACACCCGTAAGCTGCGATGCTTTTTTAATAATGTCGTCGTCTATATTTAATGTTGTTCTCTATGTATTAACATGCATCATATGTGCATATATGTCAACAGATATTTTAACAGGAGTTCCCCCAATATTTATTAGTATCTGTTGCGGAAAGTCATTATCCGATCAGCTCGCTGTCATTTCTCTTCCGATAAATCGGGATCGAAATGACGCAAGCTCAAGATTAGTTTAAAAAATCAGCTTCCGCAACATGAACTAATTAAACGATAGTGCTAATAACGTAAAGAGAGGGGAAAGGGGTGGCATCCCCGGACATAGGACAATTATTACGTCTTTTCCCTGAAACGCCTGAATCCGAACAATGCCCCGCCGATGATGAAGAGTGTTGAGCTGAGCGGCTCGGGCGCGACGGGTGCGTTATTGAAAGAAATATCATCGACAAACGGCTGCATGTTGTAGTAGACATGGTTTACACCGGTCCAGTTTGCGGTATAAAGAACCGGAGACTGGCCAATTACGATTGTATCACTGTAAAGAAGCTGACGATCACCAGTATTATATTTATCATATCCCTCGATAGTCATTGTAGTATTGCCGTATTGATACGTAAAGTAGGCGCTGTTCCATGTGAAAGTGCTGCCGTCAGCCATATAGAAACCTGTTGAGTTGTACATCATGTAATCGCCCGAAACAACTCCGCTTGCGAATGCTGAGCTTTTGCTCCTGCTCCCTAACCATCCTCCATCTATGCGAATTCCGTTATAATCCCAGGGTACGGGGTAGTGTCAAGAATCTTTCGCACTTTTGCCGGTGACCTCGGTCTGGCTGATTTA
>CAZZGC010000170.1:0-4500 GCA_964653915.1 uncultured Thermodesulfovibrio sp. | reverse complement strand
TGAATTTTGAGGAGACCGGGAAATACGGAATGGTCGATACCAGTATAGGAAGAGATGCGATCCAGTTTGTAGTGAATGTCAACAATCCTGTTGATGATCTGACTCTCGATCAGATTCGTGACATTTATCAGGGTAACATCACAAACTGGAGCGAAGTCGGCGGCTATGATGCCCCGATTCAGCCTTATGCTCATATCATGTGCGGTCCGCGCCAGGAAGTTGCGAGACAGACTCTGGTCGGTACCTGGGACCCGGCGCACGGTCATACCTGCATCGACAATGGATTGTTTGCCGACAGCGTTATAAATGAGGGAGATGAACTTAACATGACAGGACTTGTCGAGGCTGATGCCAACGGCATTGCTCATGTGAGCAGGTCTTTCGCGGACATGGCGAATGTAAAGGTCATAAGCGTCAACGGGGTGCTCCCGACACCTGAAACCATAATGGACGGAACCTATCCGGTAGTCCGGTACCTGCATATGGGGACGGATGGTGTCCCCAGTGGCAGCGTCAAAAAATTTCTTGACTTTCTCCTGAGTAAAAGAGGGCAGAAACTTCTCAGTATGGAAGGCAAGATAATGCCGAGGGATAATTTCGTTGCCGACGATGACGATTAATCAGTATCAACCGAAAGCGGACAGGGCCTGATTCCTGTCCGCTTTCATAAATTTGGCTCTCCGGACAGAAGGGTTCAGGAGAGTGTCTTGTTAAATGATATGGTGTACTTCTTTCCCTTGCTCCGGTTAATGCCTTTTGAAGGCAGGTACAACCGGAATGTCGAGATGTTTCCCTGAGCCGTCGGATAGAGAGATTTCAAGCGGTACGCTCTCTCCGGCTGCAGGAACTCTGGACGGCCCCTTAAGCATGAAGTGATATCCACCGGGAGAAAACTTGATTGATTTGCCGGGTGGAATTGTAAGACCTTCCTGCGGCACCATCTTCATCACGCCATCGTGCATCTCCGTGCGGTGTATCTCGATCTTTCTGAATAGTGAACTTGAAGCCGATGTTATCGTCAGTGGTTTGGACGATACATTCCTGATCGTCATGAAAGCAGCCATAACTCTGGCATTGGGCGGGGCAGCCGGAATCCACGGATCTTCTATAATGATGTTCCCGCCGGCTACAGAAACGGCTGCTGAACCGAGAAGAAGAATCATCATGAACAGGGCAGCTCTTCTCCTCATTTTTTCTCCTTTCTGTAATCAATGACCGTGGAATTCGACTCTTCAGGATCAGTCTGGCAGCAACTTGCGCCGTAGAATCTCCGGATCGTTATGAAGGCGGTAGCGATCTTTTCCGGTTCGTGTGGCGGCTGAAAGACAGCCCTCAGACGTCCCAGTGCATCAATCAGCAGAAAAGAGGCACTGTGGTCGATCATGTAATCTCCCTCTTCATCTTTTCCGGGGATCTTCCTGTAGGTAACGCCCATGGGCCGGGCTATTGAGTCTATCGCATCAACTGAACCTGTAACTGCTATGAACTTGTCATTGAAAAATTTTACATATTCTTTCAGGTGTGAAGGGGAATCCCTGTCCGGATCGACACTGACAAAGATGAACTGCGTGTCAGTCCTGTATTTCCTGTCGACAAGGGCATCTCTGTCATCCAGGATCCTGTAGACCGCGTCGAGATCTGAAAGCGCCATGGGACAGACATCAGGACAGTTGGTGTAACCGAAGAACATGAATGTCCATTTTCTGCGGAAGTTCAGTGGGGAAAACCTGTTCCCATCCTGATCCGTCAGCGTGAATTCGGGAAGCGGCACCGGTATATCCAGTACCGTAAATCGTTTGTCTTTTTTCAGGAGGTTTCCGGAGTCAAAGCGATAGAGGAAAAATAAAGCCGTCAATATCAGAGCGACAACCGGAAAAAGATATGTAACCGCCTTTTTCATTTCGTCGGTTATTATTTCATTTCGGATGCGTTAATTCAAGGGCAGCTCATTAATGCAAAAATGTTTGCATGCGCGCAATATATGTTGCATGTCCGGAAAGCCATTGTATTGTACTGACATATAACGTCCGCTTATCGGTTGCCGGCAACCTGTTTTGCGGGCGACAGTATGTTTTTTTATCGCTTTTTTGTGCTTTTCCGTTAAATCACGGCCGGTTTTAGCCGTGGCATCCTCCGGGAATCCATATTGCATGTATATTTCATATCGTAGAGATGACTGATCCGAACCGATTGCATTTCCTGGGAGCAGCAAGTAAGAGAGCAAGGGCGCCTTGAATGCGGTGCCCGTATATATCAAACACCCGGCTGTACTATGACGAAAGGAGAAGGACTTTATGAGAAGGATACGTAGTGGAAGTTTTATGATTATTACCATCTTGGCGGCCATCTGCCTCATCGGGATTGCCGGCAGATCATTCGCGGCCAGCACGGCCATATATTTCCCGGCGTCCGCTGTTTCCACCGACACGCATAACTACTGGTACAGCATGGTATCGCTTGCCGACTCGCGGCTGAATCCCGCAGGCTTCGATTACAGCAACACGAGCTTTACGGTCGAGGCATGGATAAAGCCCGAAAAAGACGTCGGTGTGATTTTGTCAGGCGGGGCCAACTCTGCGAGAATAACAAACGACGGTTTTGCACTCTATCTCTGGAAAGGTGCGTCCACCTATGCTCCCGAAGGCTGTGCCGACACTGCGGATGCAGGTTGTCTGAAGTTTGCCGTAAAGAGCAACGGGACGTGGTACGCTGCCACCGCCGAGATCAAAAGGAGCCTTCTGAATGAGTGGCATCATGTTGCGGGCGTATACGACAAGAACAGAGGTACGCTTACGGTTTACCTCGACGGCAAGGCCCTTAGCGGAGCAGACGGCAATCACGCCAACGGCGTATCGGGGGTTCCCGCCCTGGCCGCATCAGGATCTACTTTCATCGCTGTTAATCAGACATTCACGCCCGAAGTGATTCTGGGACATGCAAGGAAGAAAGTTGAGATAATACCCAAGCCCGTTCACTGGTTTAAAGGTACAATAGACGAGGTCAGGCTTTGGACTGAGGCGCGGTCAGGTTCCGATATCATGGCATGCATGAAGAGGGAACTGGGAGGTTCCGGCAGATGTGGTATCTCCGGTACCCTTGCAACCTATCTTCCATTTAACGAAGGGCAGGGTGCAACGGTGTGGGACATGTCGGGCCATGGCAACAACGGCTCATCGAGGTATTACCAGAGGGCCAAGAGTATCAAAAAGGACCATAATGCCAGGGTTGGATATCATACTCAGGTACAGGACCCGGAGAGCCTGGAGATCATGGATCCGGCTGACTGGGTAGAGGGGGTCTCTTTTTAAGGACCGGATGTGCAACGAGAGAAAGGGACAGGGGAAAACCTCTGTCCCTTTCTCCGGTAGCCCACATTATGTATAACGTTTGGTGTATCCGGAGCAGGCATGTCTCCAAAAGATCATGCCTGAGATAATATTGTAGGTTTTTACTCTGATGAACCCCCAAGTTGGAAGTTCGGCTACCGCTCCGTCGCTGTCAGTGGTGCTAATTCCTTCTCTGATCGCTTCTTTTTTTCTGGCTAACTACTGAATATATATGGTTTGAAGACCGTGCTTTCACGAGCCCCCGGACAGGTTTGTCCATCAACAAAACCATTTCCTGATTCAAGTACTCAAAATTTAAATTTATGATGAAATGAGGAAAATTCTGTGCCCGAGAGGGAAAGGTGATGTATTTAATTGGAAAATTGAGAAAATTTTGCAGGCTTGACATGTAAACAAATTTGTTGTATAACATAATTGTTGTGTAACTACTTTGTTGTTAAAGGGAGGGTTATGAACAGACCATCTTTCGTTATAGGAAACATAGCAAAAGGAGATGATCTCTGGGACAGAGAGGTGACTACTGAGAGTATCTGGAATGTTCTTGAAAAGGGGAATGTGCTTTTGAAAGCACCAAGGCGGTTTGGAAAATCAAGCATAATGTATCGCCTCTATGAAAAACCAGAGGGAGGCTTTCTCGTTATTTTCCAGGATACAGAAGGGATAAACGATCCTGCGGATTTTATAACAACGCTCCTTTCAGGCATCAGCCAGCATGACTCAATAAGGCAAAGGTTCAAACAGAGTCTCAATAAGGTCATTAAGACGGCATCTTCATGGATAGAGGAGGTTGAAGTTGCCGAGTTCAGAGTGAAACTGAAAGAAGACATCAAAGACAGATGGCAGGAAAAGGGGGAAGGGTTACTGAAGGCCATAGGAAAAGTGGATGAAAAGATCGTCTTTATTATTGATGAACTGCCTGTCCTTATACAGAGGATGAAAGAAAAACACAGCAAAAGAACAGTCAGGGACTTTCTTCACTGGTTCAGGCGGATGAGACAGTCTCCGGAACTCGGTAATGTCCGATGGGTCGCAGGTGGTTCGATTGGTATTGAGCATATCCTCAAGCTGGTTGGCGCTGGCACAAAGGTTATAAATGACTTTGAAATAGTTCGGGTAGGGCCATTTTCAGAAAAGGATGCAAGGACATATATAA
>CAZZGC010000169.1:0-4579 GCA_964653915.1 uncultured Thermodesulfovibrio sp. | reverse complement strand
AGTATGGATATAGAAGCGGGCCGGATCAAGAACAAATATACGACTCTCAGGACTCATTTGTGAAAACGACTCCGGGGTCTCTGAACTGAATTTGAGATAACCTTTTTGCCTCAACCACGTATTCAGATATACTTCCTCTCTTATAGCGGTAAATCCATGATCGGAAATAATGAACAAAGGTGTTTCATCACCAATCTGCTCACTGACCTGACCTATGAACCTATCCAGATCGGAATAAAACCTGCGGAAAAATTCGTACTGGGGATGAGAGCTGTCATCAAGCGCACTCCACAGATAGTGATGCAATCGATCTGTCTCGGTCACAACTCCAATGAACATGTCCCATTGTTCACTCTCCAGAAAATGCAATATTGCTTTTATTCTTATTTCGAACGTCTCCTTTATATCCGCTGCAAGTGCATCAGATGATTCCTGGGCCCTCTTTGTATTAACATCCAGTTTGTATCCTATGCTATTCAGATACTCAAATGCTGTATCAGGATATGTAGCCTTTCTCAGGTCAAGGGCCACAAAGCCCGAGGTCATTATACCGTTCAGCTTTCTGGCAGGATAAGTGGAGGGGACATTTATGACTATACTGCGTTTACCGCTTTTGCCGGCAATATCCCACAGAGTCTCGCTCTGGAGATCATCAAAATTCGGGAACTTCCACTGATAAGAGCCCTTCTGCAATTCCATGAAACCGAATATGCCATGACGTCCTGGATTAACTCCGGTCATGAATGTGCTCCATGAGGTTGATGACACCTCGGGGATTGATGCCGTCATCTCCGAAAGCGTGCCTTTTTCCACCATTCGAGCCAGATTTGGCATTATACCCTCCCCAATGAATCTACGCAAAAGACTGCATGGCACACCATCAATCCCGAGCACACACACTTTCTTTCTATTTTTGCGGAACAGTTTTCCTAACATCTACATCTCCTTATTTTTTCCCGCAATTTTCTTTAAACACTTGAAACCCGTGCTTCTCACATTTCCTGTCCATCCCGCATGTTCTGGCATGGATTCTAAACTCTATACTTCCTACATATAGCCCAGATCTCTCAGCTTGCCCATTATCTCTTCTTTGCTCTGTCCACGGCCTGCCCTTTCCGGCGTATTTTCGAGATCCTGCTCCCACGCGGGAATATCAGAGTTTTTGTAAGTAGAACATCTCGCACCGAGAGAACGGTAGCCCACCTTATACAATTCACAGAAAGGAATATTGTTCTTGAATATATTGTCCCAGATGTCTCTCTCCCTGAAATGAAGAATCGGCTGTATTCTTGTATGGGGCGGATTCTCACGTGGACTGAAATATGTTTCATCCACTCTTGCGGTCTGCTCGTCCCACCTGATGGCGGTAGCCAAAGCCTTAATATTATAATCTTCAAGAAAGACGTTCATGGCAACCGTCTTCATCAGGTGATTTCCTACAAAGGATTCGGGTTCAAATGGAAACTCATCCTCCTCAAAGCCTATCTTCCCGATTTCCTGCCTGTTGCGTTCATTGAGTTCGCTGACTTTTATAATGTCTCCGAGCTTATGGGCCTTGTCGCTGACATCCGTATTCTTGGCAATAACTACATCAAGATCCCACTCCTTTTTCAACTGATTGAAAATGTCCCAAATTTCATCGAAAACATCACCTTCATCAATAAACATCAGACGCGGCATCTTAACTCCAAGATCAGAGCACGCCAGCCTGAATAACCATACCATGGTTGTGCTGTCCTTGCCCCCCGTCCAGGCAACAGCCATACTGTCGACTCCAAATTTATCAATAGCCTCCTTTATAATTTTCTTTGACTGCTCAACCTTTTCATCGATAGTAAGACTCATCAATCTCTCTTTTTCCTGCTGATCCATTTTTCCTCCCTTAATATCAGACTAATTTTACGGTTAGTTAACCTTATAGTCGCAATAGATAGTACATTGAAAATGCAACTACTAACTATTACACATAAATTAATTTCGGAACATCATTCATATCTCTTTAAAAAAATATCTCTTAAAGTATACCTGCATCTCCATGTTTCTTCAAACAATCATCCTGCAAGTGGCAGATAAAACGTAAAAATCGATCCGTCACCAACCCTGCTTGAAACCTCAAGCCTGCCTGCGTGGGCCTCCGCAATCTTCCGGCACTGATAAAGACCTATCCCCAGTCCCCCTTTTTTTGTCGTCTGAAATGGATTGAAAAGTCGGTTCCGGATGAAATCAGCTGACATTCCACATCCATTGTCAGACACTTTTATATAGGCCAAATCACCATTCCTGCCAACCGATACCGCAATCTGCCTGTCATCTCCTGTCGCCTCGTATGCATTTTTAAGGAGATTTATTACGACATTCGCTATTGCTTCGCAGTCAAAAAGTGATTTAACTTTCTCATCTTCGAAATATGAAATCTCTGTCCCGGTCCCATTACGAAACTCTTCGAGTGCTGACTCCACACAGTTGTTCAGATTTCCCGGCTCAATCTTAGGAACAATCTTTCTGCGTAATTCACCCAACTTTTCTATTATCCGGTTAATATTTCCGGCACTGTTGGAGACAGCTCTCATTGCATCTGCACGAAATTCGGGATTATCCATATGTGCTTCTGCATTCTGGACAACAAGAGTGAGCCGTGAGACCGCGTTTTTCAGATCATGGATAATAAAGCTTGAAAGCCGGCCTATTGCCTCCATCTCCCGGGACTCAGCCAGTTTCTCAAACAGTCTTGCACTCATGATGACAGCTGCAGCCTGACGTGAGAGAGTTCTCAGAAGATCATAATCCTCATAATTATATTCTTCTTCCACCAGCCCTTCCTCCAAAATGACAAATCCTGCCAAATTGGTCACTCCCTCAAGTGGAACAATCAGTGACACTCTTGCTGCCCTTAAAAATCCCCCGTACTTTGCAATAAGCTCCCGGCAATTACTGTTTTTCAAATCAATAACCCAGCCGGTTTCTTCCATGAAACGTATAAGACCGCTGTCTACATTGAGATCATAATCCTCATTAAATCGGGATAATACGCAATAAAATGTCCCGGTCTCATCGTTTCTTAACCATACAGATGCGCCTCTTACTCCCATGGTCTCCTTAAAGCCTTCGGCAACTGCGCATATGACTTCATGAAAATCGTGCTTCATTGCAAGCCTGTTTGTAAAATCAAGCCACTGTTGCCTGTAATCGTACTTACGTGCAAAAAAATGCTTATTAAAAAATACTACCACCTTTCGACGGACCTGTTCAGAAAGCATGCCCACGAGCAGAAAAAGTGCGCCTGAAAAACCTATCAAGATTGTTATATTGCCACCGGTATTTGGTCCCAGATAGCGCAGCCCCTCTCCAACCAAGCCCATTCCAAGCAGATAAATACCCACAACCATAAGGCCTAAAGAACTGAAAATCATCTTACGGGAAACAGATATCCTTATATCCATGGCCCCACGACGCGTGATTGCGTATCCAAGCATCATTATCAGCAGAAATGTGACTCCCGTCCGGACAGGCAGGAGGTTCATGTCTATTGAACGGTAAAGTAGCGCATGGCTGTAATAAAATATATTGAGTGCCATGATTCCTCCGGTGCTGACAAGTACGTACTTGATATTCCACCTGACCAGTCCGGTAGAGCTTCGCAATGTCAGCTCAAGGGATACAATCGAGGCAACAGATAGCATAAGCAGAACCAGATTGAAGACATATCCCGTGTTTTCGAGAAACAATATCCGTTCTTGTGCGAAATCAGGAGCGTAGAAAAAGACATCAACGGGAAGGACAAGGACAAGTGCTATCAAGATCGGGGACGATACAAAAGTATACCTGATGATCCTGGTGGCCTCAGACCAGTCTACAACCCTGGCAAAAGTCACGGCAAAAATAAGCCACGATACAGCCATGATCGATTCAGAAGCAAACACCGCCTTCTTCCAGGTATAAACATCAGGCTCAGCCATACAGAGCGAATCCCCAAACAGGGCAAAAGCTGTTGTCAAAAGAGCTACAGGGAGGGTAATGGTGATGAGATTTCTTTTCCCGGAAAAAAGCAGCATTCCGGAAACTATTACCGCGGCCGCAAGGACGATTGTCGAGAAGATCAGCAGTATATTCATGCCAAGCATATCCTGATCATGTCAACTATTATGGTATCATATCAGACAAGCGGATGATAACGACGAACTCCTGCGTCCATTCAGCCCGTTATGGCAAGATACTAAACTTTCAAGCCGCTTAGACCGCTATAAAACTATGGCCGACAAGCACCGCAATGAACTTATCAAGAGGACTCCTCTCTTCACGTCCCTCAGCGATCAGGAGATGGACGATATCATCAAAAAGATGGTCGTCAAGCAGTTCCGTAAAAACGAGACGATCCTCTATGAAGAAGATACCAACGAATACATGTATCTGATCCTGCTCGGCAAAGTCAAGGCAATCAGAACCACGGAAGACGGCAAGGAGATCATACTCGCCATTCACCAGGCCGGGAATTTCTTCGGTGAGATGTCACTGATAGACGGCAAGACATCACCTGCATCCGTTATAGCCACCGAAGATTCTTTGATAGCTATCATATCGA
>CAZZGC010000168.1:0-4618 GCA_964653915.1 uncultured Thermodesulfovibrio sp. | reverse complement strand
GATATGGCCGCCTCACGCTGGCCGTGAGGAATTGCAAGCCTCCCGCTTCGAAGTATGTCTGAGACATACGATGCATTGTCCACTGTCAATCCGAGAATGCCTGCAATTACCGGGTAGTTGATATATGAATTGAGTTTCTGCCCCAGTTCGGCAGGGAGTAGTTCAGGGAACACAAAATAAAAGAAGAGTATCCAGAACAGACCGGGAATATTTCTGAATATCTCAACATAGAGCGCCCCTGTCCAGCGCAGTAACTTGATAGATGATACGCGGAAAACCGCAATGACAGTCCCTAAAAGAAGCGAAGAGATGGTTGTAGACACAAGCAGGATGAGTGTCACCTTCACGCCGGTGACCATCATTCCGAGATATGGTTCCTGAAAGGGTATGCTCCAGTCGAAATCGTAATAGAATTCGAAGATGACTAATCCTCCTCTGAATCTTCTTCGAATACAGGGATATGGAATACGCTGCTCATGAACTCTTTTGTCCTCTCCTCCTTGGGATTGACAAATATTTCCGGGGGCGAACCGACCTCAAGTATCTCCCCTTCGTCCATAAATACAACCTTATCGGCAACCTTCTGCGCGAAGCCGATTTCGTGCGTCACAACTACCATCGTCATCCCTTCTCTTGCAAGTGATGTCATGACATTAAGGACGTCGTTAATAAGTTCGGGGTCAAGCGCCGATGTAGGCTCATCAAACAACATAATCTTGGGCTCCATCGCCAGACTCCTGGCAATGGCTACTCTCTGCTGCTCTCCTCCTGACAGCTGTGAAGGATAGGCATTCCATCTGTGTTTGAGACCGACTCTTTCGAGCAGCTTCAGTCCACGCTCTTCTGCCTGTGCCTTGCTCAGGCCGCGGACCTTTCGCGGAGCAAGGGTGATGTTTTTGAGAGCGGTTTTGTGCGGGTAAAGATTGAAGTGCTGAAAGACCATGCCGATCTCGGCCCGTAGCGATGTCAGGTCTGTTTTCGGGTCGGAGAGGTATTTGCCGTCAACGATGATTTCGCCATCGTCAATCGGTTCGAGCTTGTTGATCGTCCTGATGAGTGTACTTTTACCTGCGCCGCTGGGTCCGCATATTACAACAACTTCGCCCTTTTCGACCTCTAAATTGATATTCTTGAGGACGTGTCGGTTGCCGAACCACTTGTTGGCAGATATAAATTTGATCAAATTTCTGACCTGAACTGCTACGAAACATTCAAGATATTTGCGAAATGATGCAAATATTATTATTTCAAAAAAAGCCTTGTTTTGTCAAATGATGCAAGTGTCTCATGTGCTGAAACAGTTCCCGTCAGTTGGACGGTTTTAAACGGTAAATGCTGAATTTTTCAGTTATAGTCCCTTCTTCAGCAATTGTGGAAATTATCCATCCGCTCTTCTGCGCCTCTGACGCGAAAAAATCCATGTCCGCTATTGAGGAATAGAGAGTCTGTACATATCCATCCGGCTTCAGAAAATCCTTTGCTTCAAGAAGAAATCTGCGAATCAGCATTTGTCCGGGGTCAAAGAGGGCGTGATCTATCGGAATCTCAGGTATCCCCTCAAGATAAGGGGGGTTAAAGAGGATGACATCAAATTTCATTCCGCCTTTTACGGGCCCAAAGAGGTCCCCTTCCAGGACATCTACCCGGCCCTCCATGCCGTTGGCCTTTACATTCTTCCTGGTATACTTTACCGCCTCGGGATTTATGTCAACCGCCACCACTTTTGCCGCTACCCTGGCGGCCTTCACCGCGAGAATTCCACTGCCCGTGCCCATGTCAAGCACGTGGTCTTCCGGTTTCAGTTCGAGATGTTTCGCCATAAACCTGCTCGTAAAGTAAAATCCGGGATTAAACACATGCTCGGAAAACCGGAAGGTATCCCCCATAACCCGTACCTTGCGGGGGCCGTATTTCTGTATCTTCTTGATCAACCATGCTGCGAGCTTCTGGTTCATGACTAATGACAAAACATAAATCGGAGGTTGTAAGTAAGCGGAATATATGTCATATCAAAGTGAAACATGCATCAACCTGTCACCTGTCAGATGCATGCAATTTCCCGGAAACGCTCCATGAAATAAATATGGCAGAGCCGAAAACTGAACTATTTGAACCTTTGTACCTTACTCAAAAGAATAAATCACCATGCCAGTCAGCAGCTTGGGGTAGAAGTAGGTGGACTTGGGAGGCATTCTCTCTCCCGCAAGCGCCACCTCTTTGACTTCGCTGACTTCCGTGGGTTTGAGAAAGAATACAGCTTCGAAAGAGCCCTGCTTAGCCCTTTCCACCGCGAGTGCAGGGTCCATTTCATATTCGAAATGCTCAGTCCTGAGCAGTCTTTCCAGCACGAACCTGTGCAGTACCGAGACATCAAGCCGTTTCAGGCATTCAGGCATATCTATTTCAATCGGCCTGTTGTTTCTCCGTATACTGTAAAATGTGTCCGAGTTGGTAAGGTACATACCGAATGAATGCGGGGTTTTGCCTACTTCATCGAGGACAGTACCCAGGGCCTCTTCTCCGCTTCCCGCCTTCTCAATCTCAAAGTATTCCCTCAGTACATCCTTAACTCTGATGTCCGAATCGACCTCGACGATTCTATGGGTGGGCAGCAGAGTCAGTCCCTCGTCATCCATATTGGAAAGAAACATCATAACATAGTTGAAAGGCTCTTCTCCGGTCTTCCCCAGTCCCTGCTCCTCACATTCACGCTTGTACGCGAGCGCGGTTTCGTAACGATGGTGGCCATCGGCGATGAATATGTCAAGGTCCTGCATTTCCTCTTCAACGGTTCTGATCTGTTCAGGGTTGTCGATCCTCCAGAGCCGGTGAGTGAATCCGTCGCCGTTTTGTGCTGTAATAAGGGGAGGTTGCTGAACTACCGATTCCAGTATCGATGATGTTTTCCTGCGCGGGCTGCTGTAAATCGAAAAGATTGGGCTGATATTCGCCTTACAGTAACGCAGGATGTTGAGCCTGTCGGATTTCGGTTTGGAGTATGTCATTTCGTGCGGGTGAACGCTGCCTTTTCCAAGCACCTCAAGCTTGACCGCACCCATTACCCCACGGGTCTTTTTCTCTTTTCCCTGGAGAGTGTAAGTTATCTCATAACAGTAAAAACAGGGTTGGTCGTCTCTGGTAAGGATGCCTCCCGACAGCCACTCTCTCAGGAATCCCGCGGCCCTGGTATAACGGTTTTCGGTATCGTTGTCGTCAGGATTGTCTTTGCCGAAATCTATCCTGATGATATTATGGGGATCTTTCCGGTACAGTTCATCCTTATGAGTCGGCGTGACTATGTCGTAAGGGGGCGCCGTAACAGATGAGGCGTCCACTTTTCCGGGATTATAGAGAATGCCGTGAAACGGTTTTACAACTGCCATAGCAAAGTCCAAAAAGGAAAAATATCATAACATTGATACCGCGCAAATAGCAAACAAGGGATCAGTGGTATATGGTATGTGTAAGTGAAATGCAGGCTTAGTTGAAATAAGGGTGTACTGAATTTAAAATATAACCGTTATGTCCCTCGGCAAGAAGATCACTGACTATCTGAGACTGATTAAATTTTCCCATTCGGTTTTTGCCTTGCCTTTTGCTTTCACGGCGGCCCTTATCGCGGCTGACGGAGTTCCGACGCTGCATCAGATATTCTGGATTACTGTAGCGATGGTAGGAGGCAGAACCGGAGCGATGGGGATGAACCGCATTGCGGACAGAAAGATAGACGCCCTCAATCCGAGGACACAGGACAGGGAACTGCCCCGCGGTGTGATAGGCACGCGTGATGCCGTTATATTTACTGCTGCGGCCTTCGGCCTGCTCGTACTCGCAGCGTACGAACTGAACCCGCTCTGCTTCAGAATATCTCCATTTGTTATTCTTGTACTTGCCGGATACTCTTACACAAAGCGTTTTACCTGGCTTTGCCATGTATTTCTCGGGATTGCACTGGCTCTTGCCCCCCTGGGTGCCTGGATAGCCGTGCGCGGTTCAGTCGACCCCCGCATACTGATTCTTTCAGCTGCTGTGATGTTCTGGGTCGCAGGATTCGACGCTCTCTACGGCATTCAGGATATCGAGTTCGACCGATCTCACGGAATATATTCTATCCCGCGTGTTTTCGGCGTCAGGGCGTCGATAATGATCGCGAGAATATTTCATGTCATAACAGTGGCACTCCTGTTAGTGCTCGCGCCGCTTTTCGAACTCTCTTACATCTATCTGCTGGGAGTCGCCGTTTCAGCAGGACTGCTCTTATATGAACATATGCTCGTAAGACCTGACGACCTGAGCAAACTCGATATCGCTTTCTTCAATATGAATGGGTACATCAGCCTGACGGTCTTTGTGTTTACCTTTCTACATTATATAGTAGGGTAACCGTTGACTGGTTATGTCCCTATTATTGCGTTCAGTCCCTCGATTATCTGAACTAACTCGTCAGGAGCACATCTTCCTATCTTTTTACCAATCCTTTCGGCAGATAACGTCCTGATCTGACTAATTTTCACCCATGAGCGTTTTGGCAATTCCCCCGTCTTTAATTCATAAATCCAGCACGCTGAGGTTGACTTGTTAGAGCCATTGAGAGTTTTAACATGATTACAACATCTAA
>CAZZGC010000167.1:0-4669 GCA_964653915.1 uncultured Thermodesulfovibrio sp. | reverse complement strand
GTGGAAACGATATATTAAATTCAGGAGCCATCCATGTTCGAGAAGTTTACTGAAAGAGGCCGGAAAGTCATAATTTACGCCCGCGAAGAGGCCGAAAAAAGACAGAACGACTACCTTGGCACAGAGCATCTCCTGCTCGGTCTTCTGAGAGAAGAAGAGAGCCTGCCCATGATAATCCTGAAAAAAATGGGGCTTTCAGCGGATGAACTGCGAATGGAAGTTGAACGCAACCTGCCGACGGGCTCAAATATTCTTACATTTGGAGATATCCCTTTTACGCCACGCGCCAAGAAGGTTCTGGAGCTTGCGGTGGAAGAGGCCCGTCTTCTCGGACACAGTTACATTGGCAGCGAACATCTGCTGATCGGGCTTATCAGAGAAGACTCCGGTATCGCGGGCAAGATACTGAGAAGTCTTGGCGCCAACCTGCTTGGAGTCAGGCAGCTTGCCATCAACCTCTCGATAAGAAAAATGCAGAGCAGTGCAAAGGATAAAAAGACGCATACTCCGGCGCTCGATGAATTCGGCAGGGACATCACCCAGCTTGCCAGAGAGGGTAAGCTCGATCCGGTTATAGGCAGGGAGAGAGAGATAGAGCGTGTTTTGCAGATTCTGGTCAGGAGAGTGAAGAACAACCCGGTAATCATAGGGGAATCCGGTGTGGGCAAGACAGCGATCGTGGAAGGCCTTGCCCAGAGAATCGTCGCAGAGGAGATACCGGAAAACCTCCTCGGCAGAAGGATAGTGAGTCTTGATCTCGGTGCCCTCATAGCCGGAACAAAATACAGGGGCCAGTTTGAAGAACGCCTTAAACTTGTAATGAAAGAAATCGTCCAGTCGGACAATGTTATTTTGTTCATCGATGAGCTCCATACGCTCGTAGGTGCGGGCGCGGCTGAAGGCTCGATAGATGCATCGAATATGCTGAAACCCGCGCTCTCAAGGGGAGAGATACAATGCATAGGCGCTACCACGCCTGATGAGTATCGCAAGTATATTGAAAAAGACGGTGCATTCGAGAGGCGTTTTCAGCCGATATATCTCCAGCCGCCGAGCATTGAAGAGAGCATTCAGATACTGCAGGGACTGAAGAGCCGGTATGAAATGCACCATAAGATAAAGGTCAGCGATGAGGCCATCAAATCATGTGTAGTACTTGCTGACCGTTATATCACTGAGCGGTACCTTCCTGACAAGGCGATTGATGTAATGGATGAAACAGGTGCAAGAATTAAACTCAAACGCTTTACGATGCCCCCGGAGCTGCGTGAACTCGAAAAGGAACTCAAACGCCTGGGCAAGGAAAAGAATATGTATGTGAAGCTCCATGATTTCGAGAAGGGGGCTTCGGTCAAGAATGAAGAAGACAGGATCAGAAAGCTTCATGAAAGCCTGTATGCTAAATGGCGTGAAAATCAGCAGAAGGATACGCCGGTTGTTCTGGAAGACGACGTGGCCTATACTGTATCGAAGATCACGGGTATTCCCCTTGCAAAGCTGGAAGAGAAGGAATCGGAAAAACTTCTCAGGATGGAAGAAGAGCTGCACAAGCGGGTCATTGCGCAGGATGAAGCTGTCAAGGCTATTGCAAAGGCCATCAGAAGATCGCGTGCCGGTCTCAAGGCCCGCAAAAGACCCATTGGTTCCTTTTTCTTTCTCGGCCCGACCGGAGTGGGCAAGACAGAGCTGGCAAAGGCGCTTACCGAATTTCTGTTTAACGATGAAAATGCGCTTATAAAAATTGACATGTCGGAATACATGGAGCGTTTTAATGTCTCGCGTCTTACGGGCGCCCCTCCGGGCTATGTTGGATACGATGAGGGCGGACAGCTTACGGAACTTGTCAGAAGGAAACCCTATTCGGTGGTGCTGTTTGATGAGATTGAAAAGGCACATCCCGATATCTTCAACATCCTGCTTCAGGTGCTTGATGAAGGAGTGATAACGGACAACATAGGCAGAAAGATCAATTTCAAGAATACCGTAATAATCATGACTTCCAATGTCGGAACGCGTTATATCGAAAACGCCACTCCGCTCGGATTCCAGAAAGCGACATCTACAAACACTTACAGAAAGATAAAGGATGCGGTAATGGATGAGCTGAAGAACAAGTTCAATCCCGAGTTTCTGAACCGCATAGATGAGACAGTCGTATTTCACCAGCTTGAGAAGGAACACCTTGTCCAGATAGTGCACCTTCTCGTCAATGAGCTCAACAAGCAGCTCCTCGACCGGGATCTTGTTCTCGAAGTAACGGATGAAGTGGTTGACTGGCTTATTGATAAAAACTACCAGCCCTCATACGGCGCCCGCCCCATGAGACGCGCCATTCAGAAGTATATTGAAGACCCGCTTTCCGAAGAGATCCTCAAGGGTAACTTTATCGATGTTAAGAAGATCAGGGTTATTCTTGAAGACGACAGGCCCGGTTTTGTGGAAAGCGAAGTCGAGATGCTCGTCTCAAACTGACATTCCTAAATTGACTTATTTTTAGATGTATTATATAGTGATATGTTCTGCGCTTGAATGAGCTCGGAAAGGCATTTTGCGTTAAAAGGAGGTCCGCAGGGCGGTACATCTGAATGAAATTGCAGTCGATGACAGGATTCGGGCGTGGTTCAGCCGGAGGATTCAAGGTTGATGCCCGTTCTTCGAATCATAAGAACCTTGATCTTCAGTTAAATCTTCCGCCCTATCTTTATCCGCATGAAATTGAGCTTAAAAAGCGTTTGAGGAAGTTCTTCAGCAGGGGAAGAATAGAGATTTATGTACCCCGACAGGAAGGCGAATTCGTAAAACTCATAGTGAACAGGCCCCTTGCCAGGGAATATTACCGGGCGCTGACGGAGCTGAAGAACGAGCTCTCCATAGACGGAGAGATTGGAGTAGATCTTATAGCATCTCAGCGGGATGTAATCCTGATGGATGAAGCTGAAGTTGATGTGTCGGATTTCATGGCGGCCTTCGATGCGGCGATAGAGGAACTTCAACGAACGAGGCAGCAGGAGGGCAGCAATCTCATCGAGGATGTGTCGGAACGGCTCCACATTCTCGACAGATACACAGAAGAGATAGAAAAACTGAGGGAAGGCTTCGCCCATGCTGCTCATCAGAGGCTTCTTGAACGCCTCAAAGAAATAACGGCAGATATAGAGATCGACGAAACGAGGTTGTTGCAGGAAGCGGCTTATCTGGTCGAGAGGGCGGACATTACCGAGGAGATAGTCAGAGTCAAGAGCCATTTAAAACAGTTCAGGGCCGTGATCGAAACAGGTGGAGCTGTCGGCAAGAAACTCGATTTTATCGTTCAGGAGCTGAGGCGTGAGGTCAATACTATCGGTTCAAAGGCTCAGGATGTCAGCATATCCTCTCTTGTGGTTGAGATGAAACACGAACTCGAAAAGATCCGCGAGCAGATTCAGAATCTGCAGTGAAAGATATGACAGTGGATAAAAGGACACCATCCAGAAAGACAGGTGAAAGGACCCCGTCACTTATAAATGTGGGGTTCGGCAATGTAGTTTCGGCGTCACGTGTTATCGCCATTGTAGCTCCCGGGTCATCTCCTATAAGGAGATTGCGTGAGGAGGCTGCCGGAAGAGGTAAGCTTATCGATGCAACACAGGGACGCAAGACACGTGCGATTATAATAACGGACAGTGACCATGTCGTTTTATCTGCGTTACAGGTAGAGACGATAACTCAGAGATTTGAATCCGCCTGAATATGAGTCAGATGAATGAAAAAAGAAGACGTAAGGGAACGCTTTTTGTCATATCAGCGCCTTCGGGCGCAGGCAAGACGACTTTGTGCAAGAGACTGTTGAAAAAATATAACGACATAACGATGTCCGTTTCGTATACCACTCGTGCGCCGCGCAGGGGAGAAGTAAATGACGTTGATTATACTTTTGTCTCGGAACGCAAGTTCAAGAATATGATCGACAGAAACGAGTTTGCAGAGTGGGCTGTGGTACACGGCAACATGTACGGCACTTCCATAAGACGGCTCAGAAGAATGAGCAGGGAAGGCTATGATATAATACTGGATATCGATACGCGCGGTGCGGCTCAGATAAGAGGCAGTTTTGAAAATGCTGTTTATATATTCATAATGCCTCCGTCGATGGATGTATTGAGGGACAGGCTTATAGGCCGCAGGACGGATTCGGTAGAGACTATCCGTGGCCGCCTAAGTAATGCGCGGGAAGAGATAGCCCGTTGCCGTGAGTATGATTATGTTGTTGTAAACGACGATCTCAGGAGGGCTTTCAGGGACCTCGAGAGTATTGTTCTGGCGACACGACTGAAAACTGAGAATCTGGATAATGTCTGGATAAAAAAATTTTTGAAAAAACAGGGAGGTAAACAGTGGATATAATTTCACTTCCGATTGAGTGCAAGAATGAGAAGATAGACGGTGCCTACAGGCTTGTTATAGCCTCTGTAAAAAGGGCCAAGGATTTGTCGGATGGCGCCCTTCCGACAATAAAGTCGAAGGCCCAGAAGATCACGACGCTTGCGGTAGAGGAGGTGGCGCTTGGTACCGTCAACGTGCTTACCGGAGAAGAAGCGGTAATAGCCAGCGAAGAGGCCAGAAAGCTTACCCAGAACCGCTGCAAACCCCTGAAGCCAAGCAGTTTGCTGATGCGCGCCGGTGAACGTGA
>CAZZGC010000166.1:0-4686 GCA_964653915.1 uncultured Thermodesulfovibrio sp. | reverse complement strand
TCCAGAATCTTCCTGAACGCACTGCCTTCTCTGACTATGACTTCTGTTTTTATGCCGGATGACTCAGCTTTGTTTCTGAATGATTCCAGTAACGATCTCGCCTGTCCTATCATCTGTTCAACCATGCCGGGAGCCTGGATAAAGAGTTCATCAGTTACGTCAATGACAGAAACAGCGGTCAACTCTCCGCCAAAAGATTTAGCAAAATTCATCGCATGGTCCGCGGCAGCCGTCCCGTATTCCGATCCGTCTGTTGCAACAAGGATATGTTCCCATCCTATCTTGGAATCTCGAGGTATGACAAGGACATCTTTGTGAGTGTTGCCTATTACTCTTGATGTGACGCTGCCCATCAACATTCTTTCGAGGCGGCTGAGCCCTCTTCTTCCCATCACGATGAGGCCGGCATTGTCCCTGTCTGCCGCCTCCACTATCTTTTCATAGATAGTTCCTTCCTCTATTGATGTATCTATACCAAACTCCTCAGACGCTGCTATCTCTTCAGCTTCTTTAAGGCATTTTTTTGCGGTTCCTTCGAGCACTCCTCTTACATCGTTGATACCGGTCAGGTCAAGCTCACCTTCGTAGCTTGGCGTAACCGTCATCACCTTCAGGGATGTGCTGTCCTGTTTTGCAAGTTTGATCGCCTGTCTCAAAGCATTTTTGCTCGACTCGGATCCGTCAAACGCAACAAGTAATCTGTCGTATTTCCCCATGAGTATTCCTCCCTTTCGTTATCGCCTGAATTAGAATCCCTTCCGCTCCAGCTTGCATTCTCGTCCGCTATTAACTGTTAATTCTCAATTCTTATTTATCATCAAACATGAATGTTGTCAATGTGAACTTTCTATATAATGACGGAGCGCATTGAAGTTGTATTTAAATGAGAAATATTTCTATCAAGGATCTTAATGATTGTTGACTCCGGGCAGGGGACGTGATAGAAGTGAAGTAAGAGCACCGGACCGGAAGATGTATTAACTCACATCTGCCCATGAGAGTTCTTGTTGTAGATGACAACGACGATGACAGGCTTTTAGTTCAGAAGTTTCTTCTCTCCCGCGGTTACAGTGTAGTGGCGTGTGAGGACGGTGCAACTGCTATTGATCTGGCCAGGGAAAACCATCCTGATATTGTGATATCCGATATTCTCATGCCGGGTATGGACGGTTTCATGCTTTGCAGTGAGATTAAATGCGATGAAAACCTTTGTTCTGTGCCTGTAATTTTTTGTACCGCTACCTTCCCCGATGAAGAAGACAGAGTACTTGCGGAAGCCTTAGGGGCTAGTCGATATCTGATTAAGCCTGTTGATTTCCATCAGCTTTTGTCCGTCATTCACGAAGTGATGTCTGAACCTGCGCCGAAGCCCGTGCACCGGGATTTTTCTCTTGCATCCGGTGATAAGAATTTATTCAGACTATATTCGGCCAGGGTATTCAGAAAGCTGGATCAGAAGATATCCGAGCTCAAGGCCCTGAATGCCCGTCTTGCCGAAACAGAGAAACAATGGAACATGACGTTCGATGCCATAGCCGATTTTGTGTCGATTCATACCACCGATTTCAGAATAATGCGTATAAACAGGGCGGTTGCCGATCATCTTGGCTTGAAGCCGGAAGAGATAGTGGGGCGACACTGTTATGATGTGTTCCATGGGATGAAGGAACCATGGCCTGATTGTCCCCAGAAACTGACTTTGAAGACCGGGAGGCCGGCTACGCGGGAAGTCAATGATGAACAATTCGGGTGCCCTATGCTCGTCTCAACATCGCCGGTTTTCGATAGCGACGGCGGGATCAAATATGCAATTCATGTAGGGAAGAATATCGAAAAGCAGAAAAGAAGGCAGGAGGTACTGCGTGAAAGTGAAGAGAAGTACAGGGCGATCAGCGAGATGGCCGCGGATGCAATAATTGTCCTTGATGACAGGGGGAGAATACTCGAGTGGAACCGGGCGGCCGAGAAGATGTTCGGATACGCCAAGGATGAGATGCTCGGGAAAGACCTGCACCTTACACTTGCCAGAAAGAGTGATCACCGTACTTACATGAAGGGATTCGAGGTCTTCAGGCAGGCCGGCAAGGGACCTGTAATAGGCAGAAAGCTCGAATTTACAGCGAGGAAAAAGAACGGAACCGAATTCCCCATCGAAGTGTCGACTTCTTCAATGAATATCAGAGGGAAGTGGCATGCGCTTGGACTGATTCGTGATATTTCGGAGCGTAAGCGGGCGGAAGCCGAACTGCAGAGAAGGCAGGCAGACCTCGCAATATTATACAGGATAACTTCGGCCATAGGGCGAACAATAAAACTGGACAAGTTACTCTCTATCATACTGGAGACGATAACCGACATTTACGAGTTCAGAATAGAGCGCAGGGGCGGGATATTTCTGCTCGAGGGCGACAGGCTGCGGCTTGTCTCTCACCTTGGTCACACCCGCGAATTTCTTGATCTCCACAAAAACCTCAGGATAGGCGACTGTCTCTGCGGGATGGCTGCGCGGATGGGGAAGGTCATAATCTCTACCGATTGTGACATTGATTCCGGCCATACCATCCGGTACCGGGATATGAAGCGGCATGGACATATAATTGTGCCGTTGAAAGTGCGGGATACCGTCGTAGGCGTATTATATCTGTATATGCCGGCTGATTTCTCCATGAGCAGACATAAAGTCGAGCTTCTCGAGACAGCGGGCCGCCAGATCGGGCTCGCGATCGAAAATGCCCGCCTTTATGAGGCGGCAAAAGAGTCTTCTTTCCATGATCATCTCACCGGGCTGGCCAACAGGCGATTCCTCGATGTTATGATGGAGCGAAGCTATGCAAGGGCGCTGAGAACCCCCGGTTGCTTTTCGGTCTTGATGGCCGATATAGATCATTTTAAGCAGTTCAATGACACGAGAGGTCATACCGAAGGAGATGCCCTGCTCAAGGATATCGCCTCAATTCTCAGGAGAGAAACGAGAGATATTGATTTCATCGCAAGGTACGGGGGCGAAGAGTTTCTGGTGATTCTGCCGGATACCGGGAATCTGAAGGCTATGGACGTTGCCGAGAGGATAAGGAAGGCGGTCAGGGTGGATACGGATGTAACCATTAGTATCGGGGTGGCTACTTTTGACGGGAAGAAGCAGGAACCTGAAGATGTCATTTCGCGGGCCGACTCCGCTCTCTATATGGCGAAGCGCCTGGGCCGGGACCGCGTAGAGCATGCATGATTACTTACCGAGGTCGAACCTCGTAAAAAACCTTCGGTCCCAGGAAGTTCTCCTGAGCGCTACTCCTGTTGAACAGGTGACAATCCCGAAACCATTCAGGGATAAACTTCAGATCTTCAAAAATGTTGAGGGCGTCAGCCTTGAATTTTATAACATATTGTTTTATAACTAAAGATACTCTGGCCGGGCCGGATAATATTGGATGCTCAATCTGCTTCTACGCGACATAGTCGGAAAAGACCACATCACGGTTGACAGCGGTACACCGCTTGAAGAACTTTCACCCCTTTTGCAAGATGATACCAACAGGCTTTTGGTAGTCCTTGATCACGAAAAGCCAGTCGGCGTTATAACCGGACGCGGACTTATTGGCATGGCCAGTGATGGTGCAGCCACAGGCGGAACCGCACTGGACTTCGCAAATGAATCGTTTGTCACCGTATCAGGGGATAAGACCGCCGGCCTTGCAGTTGAGATCATGATCGAAAAGGTTGCCGAGGCGGTTATAGTAACTGATGAGGATGGTCGCTTTTCCGGCGTACTGACCCGGCATGACATGCTGGAGCTGCTTCACAGGGAGATGAAGGCTGAGTGCGGCACCCTCAATATTATCCCGGAGATGCTTCTGGAGGCAGCCGACTCCGGTAGCGGCTATGTGATCAACAATGCAAATGAGATAGCCGTAAGCAGGCTGGGAACCGGTATACTTGGGGCTATGTTGAATGACATTTTTTCTGATGCACAGGTCGGCAGGATCATGGATGCCGTCAACAGCCGCGGAAGGATAGAGAATATACGAATAAAAAAAGATGACAGAGTATATGAAATATCCGGTCTGGTCTTCGAACAAAACGGCACTGCTTCACCGGCCAGGATGCAACTCGTTATAAGAGATGTAACCGATGAACTGCTGCTTTCCAGCACAGATGCGCTTACAGGGCTTTACAATAAGCGTTTCATCAATGAATTCCTCGTTAAGGAGATTGAGCGGAGCAGGCGTCTGAATAAACAGTTTTCCATAGTAATTTCGGATCTGGATGACTTCAGAACGATCAATGATTCTTTCGGATATCTTGCCGGGAACGCTGTTCTTCAGGCATTTGCGGGAATGCTGAGCAGTACTGTCAGAAACCTGGATGTTGCCGGCAGATACGGCGGAGACGAGTTCGTCGTGATTTTGCCGGAGGCGTCGAGTGAAACTGCTTACAGTATAATGGAACGGCTTCGGGGCAGGATGGAAGGAGAAATGATAGAAGTATCCAATGACAAAAAGTTCACGATCACGGCGAGCTTCGGCATTGCCACTTATCCCGCCGATGGGCTTTCTTCGGACTGCCTGATCATTGCTGCCGATGAAAGGCTGAACACGGCGAAGAGGCTGGGAAAGAACAAGATTGCATGTACGTGAGTTATAAGCGAGAAAAGCGGGAAAGGAATAGTAGACAGTAAGTGTATGGAGT
>CAZZGC010000165.1:0-4700 GCA_964653915.1 uncultured Thermodesulfovibrio sp. | reverse complement strand
AGAGATATTTTCCCCATAATATTCTCCTCCCGCGGATGATGATTCTATGTCAGTTATTTGGATTATTACGACAGATGGTAAAATATTATACCATATCGGGCTGGCGTGTACTCTGTGCCTGATATGGCGGGAAAAGCGAGAAAGGGAGTCTGGAGTGGCCCAAAAACTATTTACTTAAATCCCCCAATTCATACTGTATGATGCTCAGTGCGGCGATCGGGGCTGTCTCGGTGCGCAGGATGCGGGGGCCGAGAGATGCTTCTATGAAGCCGTGCTCCGTTGCCGAAGAGACCTCGTCTTTTGAAAATCCTCCCTCAGGGCCGATCAGGAGTGTAAGCTGCTCTATGCCCTTAATGCCTGACAGTATTTTCCTGAGCCCTCCCCTCTGGCACTCCTCGGAAAAGATTATGCCTGTTCCTGTATCGATGCTGACACCCTTTATGTCCTCTACATAGCCCCTCGCGTGCGGCGGGATATGTCTTTCAAGGAAGTCCGGCAGCGGTACCGGCTCTTCGATATCAGGCACAATGCTTCTTCCCGACTGCTGTGATGCGGAGAGGGCGATCTTCCTCCATCGTTCTGTTTTATGGGTATGCCTGACCTGAGAGCGTTCGGTGATCACGGGAATTATCTTGGACACACCGAGTTCGGTGGATTTCTGGACGATCAGATCCATCTTTTCGCCCTTTCCCATACCCTGCGCAAGGGTAATTGATAGAGTGGATTCGACGGAGTAAGGGACTTTATTGATAATCTCGGCCGAAACTTCTTTCCTGTGTGATGTGAGGACCTTGCATTCATATTTATTCCCCCGGCCATCAAAGATATGGATCAGCTCCCCTTTTTTTATTCGAAGTACGAAAAGATGCCGGGCCTGCTCCCCGGTGATCGAGATTTGATTTGATGTCAGATGTTCATGCGGCAGAAATATTCGTATCATGACCTGTTACCTGAAGATGTAAAGAAGAATCACGTTCAGAATATACACAATCAGTATGCCTGTCGAATCCCACGCCAGAAGCAACGGTTTTTTCTCTGCGCGATAGGTAAGTCCAATGATCGCGATCGTTATCATTGCAATGGCGGACATCGCAGAAATTATATGATTCTGGCTTACAGATGAGAGAATGGGGCCATCCAGATAGAACATATCATCTATGGCAAGTATAACAATATTGAATAAGTTGCTGCCAAAGAGATTCCCGATAGCAAGATCGATGGAACCCAGCCTGATCGCTGATACGGATATTACAACTTCAGGAAGGGAGGTGGACATGGCAATAAAAATGTTGCTCGCGAATGTCTGCCCCAGGCCGGTGGTTTCGGCGATGCCTTTACCGATCACGGGAAGGAGTACTGCTGAAGCGATAACAATTACGGCATTGATGCCGTAATTAATTGCAGCTGTCTTTGTGGATAATCCGCTGTATTTCAGCTCGACCGCCACCCCCTTCATGTATCTGGCGATTTCCCGCTTTTCGAAGAAAAAAACAAGCCTCAAACCGGTAAGATATATTATGCCGATCAGAATACTGTACACCCCTATCCAGCCTACAGAGAAAGTGTGATCTCTCGTAAAAAGGCTTGTCACCACAATGCAGATGAGAAGTATCCCCAGGCTTCCGGACAGAACGTGTCCGTGATGTGCCTTCGAGGATATCGGCATCTGGCGGTAGATCGCATCAAGAATCGAAAGAATAAGCATATTGAATACACAACTTCCGAGAATATCACCTACCGCTATGTCCGGGGCATCAGCGTAAGTGACGGAACTGATGCCCGTAACGAGTTCCGGCAGGGAGGTAACGGAGGCCATCAGTACCAGCCCTATCCATGCTCCGCCGATGCCTGTCTTTTCAGCTATAATGTCGCCATACTTTGAAAGGCGGGTGCCGGAGTAAACTATCAAAGCTGTGCAGACAACGAATCCTGTCCAGAGAAGCATTGGCAGATATCTCTATAAAGTCTCTTGATGAATTGATGCATGACTATTTTGCTGTCTGGGATTCAGAAAATCAAATGGTGCAGCCGCACGTTTCATTATATTGTGGTGGCTATGTGATGTGACTGCACAGAACCTGTGTTATACTTATATTTCAAAAACATGTAATTTGCTGCGGGAGATATTATGCATAACGGAAATGTGTGCTCAGTGCGTGTTGTTATGTCCGTCATAGCGATCTGTACAATTGTTGCGGGCTGCCAGACGGCATACTACAAGACGATGGAAAAGTTCGGGGTCCACAAGCGGGATATAATGGTGGATCGGGTAAAAGAGGCCCGTGATTCGCAGGAGGAGGCTAAGGAGCAGTTCAAATCGGCGCTTGAGCAGTTCAGTTCCGTACTCGGCTTCCAGGGTGGAGACCTGGAGGAGAAGTACAACAGGTTGAACGACGCATATAAGGCCAGTGAGAAGAAGGCAAAGAAGGTTCATGACAGGATAGCAGCTGTTGAGGATGTGGCGGAGGCGTTGTTCGATGAATGGGAAGATGAGCTTTCACAATATACAAATAAAAATCTGCGGAGTGCCAGCGAGAGACAGCTTCGGCAGACGAAGAGAGAATATAAGAAACTGATCGGTGCGATGAAACGTGCAGAGAAGAAGATTGAGCCGGTGCTTTCTGCGTTCAGGGATCAGGTTTTGTTTCTCAAGCATAATCTCAACGCCCGTGCGATAGCTTCTCTGAAGAGCGAACTTGTTTCGGTGGAGTCCAGTGTTGGATCACTGATCAGGGAGATGGAGAAATCAATAAGAGAAGCCGACGAATTTATCAGGTCCATGGCTCAGTAGAGGCTGTCTCCATCGCTTCATCTACTCTTACTTATGCAACAGTAGGGTCAATTTTCCGGGAGAGATATGTCGGATTTATTGCTGCGTGACAACGCGAAAGTAGCTGTCATAGGCGGGGGGCCGTCAGGCGCCTTCTTCAGTATATTTGCTCTTAAAATGGCAAAGATGGTCGGCCGGTCCCTCGATATCACTATATTCGAACCAAAGGATTTTTCGGCTGACGGGCCGAAGGGATGCAACCACTGCGGCGGTGTCATCTCCGAGCACCTGGTGCAGACTCTCGCGGTGGAGGGGATCAATATTCCGCCGGAGGTCGTGCAGAGGAGCATAGATTCCTATGTGCTTCATACACAGTGCGGCGATGTCTTCATAAAAAGCCCCGCTGCTGAAAAGCGGATTGCAACCGTCTACAGGGGTGGAGGTCCCAAGGGACGCAGGCTGGAGGGCGGAAAGAGCTTCGACAGATTCCTGCTCGATTGTGCTGTTGCAGAAGGGGCGGTTCATCAGCCCTTGAGGATCGACGGGATCAGACTCAACGGGAAACCTGTGTTGAGCTCCGGTGGCAATGAAGTGATGGAGGCGGACCTTGTAGTTGGGGCCTTCGGAGTCAACAGCGCAGCATGGAAGATCTTCGAGTCTCTCGGTATCGGATATAAGAAGCCCGATACAACATCGGCGTTCATCACGGAACTGGAGCTTGGTCATGACGTTGTATCCGGAAGATTCGGAAACACCATTCATTTCTTCCTCGTCCCGAGACCGGGAAATATCAAGTTCGCCGCGCTTATCCCGAAGGGAGATTTTGTGACTCTTTGTATCCTCGGACGGGGAATCGATCAGGAGACCGTCAGTGCGCTGCTCAGGACTCCCGCGGCGCGGGCGCTGCTGCCGGAGGATATTCTCGAAGGCCGGCATTGCAGGTGCTTCCCGAAGCTCTCCCTGGATGCAGCGACGGAAGGTTTCGCTGATCGCGTTGTGATTATCGGAGACGCCGGATCAACGAGGCTGTTCAAGGACGGAATCGGGGCATCCTACATAATGGCCAAAGCGGCTGCAAAAGTGGCGTTATTTCATGGGGTAAGCCGGGAAGATTTCAGGGAACACTATCTGCCGGTATATAATGGAACTAAGGTGGACAACAGATTCGGTAAAATCGTATATAAGATTACTGATGCCTTCAAGAATGTGAGTCTTCTGACCGATGCGATGATTCATCTCGTCGGGAGAGAGCAGCAATACAGGGATGAAAAGCTCAGGATTCTGAGCAGCATTTTATGGGATACATTTACAGGCAATGAAACATACAGGAATATCTTTTTCAGAGGGGCCAGTGTGCGGATGAACATGGCTCTTCTTGGTGAAATTTTCAAGGCTGTTCCGAGGAGGTTAACATGAGCAGTACTGAACTCGGCAGAGTTTACAAGGATGGCGAGATAATCTGCCGCGAAGGCGACAAGGCGGCGAGCATGTTTGTCATTCAGTCGGGTAAGGTGGATATATTAAAAAATATGCCCGAGGGCGAGATAAAGCTGACAACTCTGGGAGCAGGAGAGATATTTGGTGAGATGTCATTATTCGACAACAAGCCGCGTTCTGCAACCGCAAGGGCTTCGGGAGAGGCCATCGTCCTGACGATCGATAAGGAGAAGTTTTTTGCAAAGGCGAGCAGCGATCCAACACTTGCATTTAATATACTGAAAGGGATGAGCAGGAGAATCAGGGCGTTGAACGAGGAACTTGCCAGGCATCAGAAGGATGGAGCGGTTATCTATTGAACCGCAATGTTTGGCGACAAGGGCGGAGTTTGGAGTTTAGAGTTAAGCGGGAAGTTTTATGTCATTCCGAAGCCCCCGTAGGGGGTGAGGAATCTTAAGTGATTGTAGTGGTAAGGGGTAAGTGGTATGTGGTA
>CAZZGC010000164.1:0-4705 GCA_964653915.1 uncultured Thermodesulfovibrio sp. | reverse complement strand
TTTAGAGCAGCTTCATCACTTATCCCGCTGTACAGTTTCTCCCGACCACCACTTGGTAAGCAGTAAGTGGTAAGTGATAATTTAAAAGAGGATGATTATAGTTAAAGGAATTTTTCTCCATGAAATCAGCGATTACCTTCACCCTTGACGGGGGTGGGTCGGGGTGGGGTGAATCATTAGAGTCCTTAGTTTAGAGTTTAGATTTTGGAGTTATCTTGGTTAGGGAAATGATTGTCATTAGCACCGGCAATCATTTATAATTACACACTTTCTTAACCGAACATATGGAAAGGAGATTTCAGGAGTGAAGATAGCCTTCGTTTTCCCGGGCCAGGGGTCACAGAGAGTAGGTATGGGAAAAGATCTCTATGAATCTTTTGATCAAGTAAAAAAGATATATGAAGAGGCCTCGGGTGTCCTTGGATACGATGTTGCAGAACTCAGCTTTAACGGCCCGAGGGAGGAGCTGGACCGGACGTTCAGGACTCAGCCATGTCTGCTTACCGTGAGTTACGCAGCCTTCAGGCTGCTTCAGTCTGAAGGCATAACCCCCACGTTTATGGCCGGGCACAGTCTTGGTGAATTTACGGCTATCACCTGCGCCGGAGTTCTGGCGTTCGGCGATGCTGTTGCGATAACAGAAAAGAGGGGGCAGTATATGCAGGAGGCCGTACCGGAAGGGGCGGGACTCATGGCTGCCATTATCGGACTGGAGAGGGAACAGGTCATGGAGCTGTGTGATTCGGTGGACTCCGGCTATGCCGCACCTGCCAATTATAACTGCCCTGGTCAGGTTGTGGTTTCCGGCGAGAAGGCCGCTGTGGAAGAGGTTGTTCAGCTTGCCGGAGAGGCCGGGGCCCGAAGGGCGGTTACGCTGGCGGTATCTGTGCCTTCCCATTGCAGGTTAATGGAAAAGGCATCGGAGAATCTCGCCCGCCTGCTCGAGGGGACTGGCTTCGGCAGGCCGTCCGTTCCGATCGTAAACAATGCGGATGCAAAGAAATTAGATGATCCTGACGAAATAAAGGACTCCCTTATCCGTCAGCTGCACAGCCCGCTTTTATGGGAGGACTCGATTGCTGTAATGTTGAAGGAGGGTATCGACACATTCATCGAAATAGGGCCCGGGACAGTTCTTTCCGGCCTTATCAAGAGAATAAGCCGCGATGCGAAGATCATGAATGTATATGATGCGAAATCGCTGGAGTCCGCCGTTACGACTATCAGGGGGTAGAGTTTGAAGATTGGAGTTTAGAGTTTAGAGGGAGGGCTTCCCCCTTTGAAAAAGGGGGAATGAGGTCTACGACTCGTAGAGGGGATTTTTAAAGAACCTCCTTCCGAGGTTCGGCCGCGGGGCGTAAGTAGGAAAGGCGCAAAAAGAGCAAGAAGTAATCAGTAAGCAGGACTGGCAAAGTACGCACATATGTTGAAGGGTAGAGAAAAGGTTGTATGTAAATGAATTTCCGGTTTAAGAATGCATGATTCACGTTGCGTTATACCAGCCTGAAATTCCTCCGAATACCGGTAGCATTGCCCGGCAGTGTGCCGGAATGAAGGCATGTCTTCATATTATTGGCCCCATAGAATTCGATATCAGCGACAGTGCCGTGAAAAGGGCAGGGCTTGACTACTGGCCTGAGGTGGTTCTTCAAATGCACGAGTCACCGGGTGAGTTTCTGAATTGGCTAGGTGAACATCAGCCATGGCTCGTTACAAAGTATGGAAGCATTCGCTATGATTTTGCCGGTTACAGGGATGGAGATATCATTGTCTTCGGTAATGAAAACAAAGGACTTCCGGAAGAATGGAAGGAACGCTGGTCTGAAAGAACGGTCTTCGTGCCGATCATGGGCAACATTCGAAGTTATAACCTCTCAAATACGGTCAGTATTGTCCTTGCTCAAGCCAATCTCAAGGCCGGAATTTTTGATATGAAAGACTAACATAGCTAATTCATATATTAGCCTTCCCTGAGAAGGCATGGCGTGCATAAGATAGTAAGTAGTATGTGGTATGAGGTAGGTGAAAGGAAGTTTTTTTGATAAGATCAGCTCTGTCTGACAGTCGTGGGAGGAGAGCACTATTGGTGAACACCTCCGGGATTGCTTCGTCGTCCCGAACGATCGGGACTCCTCGCAATGACACTCTCTTGTCTGATGTCATCGCGAGTCCCGATACTTCGGGACGTGGCGATCTCAGCTTTTTGCAACGTTTAGGTGAAATTAAATAAGGCTGTTGAAGAGCTTGATGAATCCCTCAGGCGGGTCGATTAGTTCCATTCCCATGCTGGTTGTAATTTCCTGATCAGGCATCTGTCTGATTCTCAACCACCTGATGCAGCATCGGAGATCGAGGGTTCCCCCGAATGGTGATTGCATCTGCAGAGTTAATATGCTTCCTCTGTCGCAGTCGATAGTGCTTTCCGGAAAGCTTGTGCTGATGTATAGCCCGAGGCCTTTTGATGATATATTTATGATGAAACCTTTGTACTCTCTGCCCGCAGACTTCAAATTAACCGGGAAATGAACAGATTTCCGGACCGGCCTCTCTGCGATTGTCGGGCCTAAAATGTTTCTTTCGATTCGCTTTCTTCTCATGTTTTATGAGCCATTTTCTATATATTATCGGCACAACTGCGGGAATTGTTTACGTAAGCGGGAAAAGCGAGAAAAGCGAGAAAGGCGGAGTTTGGAGTTTAGAGTCTGGAGTTTGTAAGTTGCATGTCATTCCAAATCCCCCGCAGGGGGTGAGGAATCTTAGTGATTTTAGTGGTAAGGGGTAAGATGTAGGTGGTAAGTAAAAGTGAAACTCAAAAATTAAAAATATAAAATCAAAATTGCGGAAATTGATTTTTATAGAAATTTTTCCCTTAGTTTTGCCCTTTGATCTTTCAGTTTTTATTTAATAAATATTCTTCCATTCACTTATCACATACCACTTATCCCTTAACTCCAAACTCTAGACTCCAGACTCCAACTTCCGTCACGCCTCCCGCTATTTTATGAATAACTCGGCCTGAATACTTTTTAATTCCTGCTCTGGCCGTCATGTTTCTGTCTGTAAATATGACGGCTTGACCGGTTCAGGTCCCTGTGAAGAATTGCCCTTTCCCTTTTCGTTAAGGTTCCGTCAGATTTGAATCGGCGTTCCTGGCGAGCAATCCGCGCCTGCTCTTTTTCGAGTCTGAAAACTTCACGACGCGTGAGTTCCCCACTCTTGACTCCCTGCATAATACGCCTCTGCTGATAGCGCTGCCGCTTATTGACTCCCGGATCATGAATCCCTGCGGCAAGGGCGCTGCCTGCAAATAGGATCGTTACGGCTGCTGCTGTGATACTGATCGTCTTTTTCATCTTGGCCTCCTTTTTTTGGTTTTATTGATTAGATGCAGGAATCCGGAAAAGGTTTACAATAAGACGGGAGTTTGGAGTTTGGAGGGAGGGCTTCCCACTTTGAAAAAGGGGGACCGAGGGGGATTTTTTAGAGAACCTCCTTCCGAGGTTAGGCCGCGGGGCGTAAGCGAGAAAGGCGGGAATTGGAGAATAGAGTCTGGAGTTTGGAGTTAAGAGTTAAGCGGGAAGGGATAGTAGGCGTATAGGTTATTTTCTTGCCGCGGAGATAATATCCTTGTAAACTATATTGATTTTACCGGCTCTAATATACAGGAAAAGAACTGATGCTTTTTGACAGGAACGTAAGCGATGAAGAATTGGTCAGAATGTGCAAAGCCGGTAACGAGGCGGCTTTCAACGAATTGATAGAAAGGTACAAGAAAATGGGTTTTTCGCTGGCCTACAACATGACCGGTTCCGCAGAGGATGCAGAGGACATAGCACAGGATGCGTTCGTGGCGGTCTACAATTATATAAAGGCTTTTCGGGAGGAGAGCAGTTTTAGCACATGGTTTTACAAAATAGTCCTTAACCTCTGCAGGAGACACCTGAGAAAGAACAGGCTGGCCGCATTGTTGTCTCTGGGCTTTTTCGACAGCGGAGGCCGGGAGATAGCGAATGAGCCCCGTTCAGAATCAATGCCCGACAGGCAGCTCAGAAGCAAACAGATAGGACGGTCCATTCACGTCTTGTTGAAAACACTGCCGGTAAGGCAGAGAGAGGTGTTTATCATGAAGCATATGAAGGGGATGAAGATAAGTGAAATATCGGAGGTTACGGGCTGTTCTGAAGGTACGGTTAAGAGTCATCTCTTCAGGGCGGTGAAAAGGCTGCAGGCAGGCCTGAAAGGAGTTTGAATGAATTGCAGATACGACAACAGGGATATCCTTCTTTATTATTATGGTGATCTGGACAGGATAAAGCATGAGCACCTGAACGAGCATCTTCGGAGCTGCGCAAAATGCAGGGACAGGCTCTCCGGGTTGAAGGATACGCTGGACAGCCTGCCGTCTGAGCTGCGCGTCCCTGAAGATGTGGATCTTAAGAATTTTCATGCTCGTGTGCGGCAGAAGCTGGAGCGTCAAAATGAGAGACGCAGCGCAATTCTCCTGCCTCTGAAGCCTGTATATGCGGTTGTGGTCATTTTCTTTGTGATAGTGACCGTCATTGGGGGAATAAAGTTCTACAATGAAAAACAGGAACAGAGATTCATAATGGAAAATATTGAATTGATAGTTAACATTGATATGCTTGAAGATATCGAGATCATAGAGCACCTGGAGGAGTTCGGTGAGGTTTGAGATATCGAGACC
>CAZZGC010000163.1:0-4706 GCA_964653915.1 uncultured Thermodesulfovibrio sp. | reverse complement strand
ACCATGTAAAGCAGGTCCGAAATAAACGTCCCTATGAGCACCAGCACAGCGGCTATAAAGTTGAGCGTCAATATTATCGGATAGTCGCGGGCTATGATCGCCTCGAATCCCATCCGTCCCATTCCAGGCCACGCGAATATGGACTCGATGATGACCGAGCCACCGATAAGGCCCGGAAGTATGAGGCCAAACATGGTGACGAAGGGCAGAAGCGCGTTCCTCAGGGCGTGCACATAATAGACCCTCTCCTTCGAAAGCCCCTTTGCCTTTGCTGTCCGGATATAGTCCTGATGAATAACTTCAAGCATCTGCGCCCTGACATACCTCGACAGGAGGGCTATGCCTCCGAGCGCGCCCAAAACGGATGGCAGAACGAGATGCCATATCCTGTCCATAACACGGTAGATCGTACCCGCCTCAGACATGCCGAAGGTGTGCATCCCTATCACCGGTATGTTGAAGGTCTTTACGACAAAGATTATCAGTATGTATGCAAAGAAAAAGCTCGGGATCGAAATAAGCAGGTACGAAAAAAATGTGGTGAACCTGTCAAAAGGCGATCCCCTCTGGATCGCCGCCCCTATCCCGACCGGAAAAGACAGGCACCATGTAATCAGAGTACCTACGACAAACAGCCACAGGCTGTTCAGGAACCTCTCCTTGATCTTCGGCAGCACAGGCTGGTTGTCCTTCCAGGACTTGAGCTGTCCCGAAAAGAGATTCCTGTAAAAGAGGTAATACTGCACATGAAGCGGTTTGTCCAGGTTAAACTCGGCCCGGAAGCGTGCAAGGTCCTCGGGCGTGAACTTCGGATTTAGCGGGTCTATCTGGCTCGGCTCCCCCGGAGCGAGATAGACCACCAGGAAGGAGATGACAGATATGAAAAAGAGCGTTATCAGTTTCTGGAAAAAACTCCTTATGGTAAATGACAGCATAATCGGTCACTCCATCTCAAACACCGGATTCTGAGCCAGTTTGATCCATTTGTTAAAGTAAAAGGTATAGTTGCCGGTCTTGGTAGGCTTGATCCGCCTGATCACCTCTTCACCAGAGGGCAGCCTTTCCTTAATAACTATCTTTTTATCCAGCACAGCGGTCCACTTTCCTACATACAGAAATGTGTACGGCTGTTCATCCGCTATAATGCGGTGCAGCCGGTGACAGTACTCCACCTGTCTGTCATGATCGTATTCCTGCCTGATTTTTACTATCAGGTCGTCAGCCTCTTCATTCTTGAATCCTGCGAAATTAAGCTGGTTCGGGCCGCTCTGGCTGGAATGCCATATCTGATAGAGGTCAGGATCTATCCCCATGGACCATCCTAAGATCAGGGCGTCGAAGTTGCCCGTATTGACATGCTTGCCTATGAATACGGTCCACTCGACTATGTCCGTCCTCACATCGATTCCGATCTTCCTCCATGAATCCTGGGCGATGGCGAGGATGCTCTTTCTTATGTCGTTTCCGCTGTTGGTTATCAGCGTGAAGGCGAACCTCTTACCGTCCTTTTCAAGCCATCCATCGGCGTTCCTCTCCCAGCCCGCTTCCTTCAGCAGTCTCAGGGCTCCGTCAGGATCATATGGAAGGGGTTTTATGTTCCTGTCATAGTAGTCGGTTTGTTTCACGAAGGGGCCTGTTATCCTCTCCGCCTGATCGTACATGACATACTTGATAATCCTGTCCACGTCTATGGCCATACCAAGGGCTCGCCTTATCCTCCTGTCTCTGAACAGCGGACGGCGCATATTGTAGCCGATGTATGTATAGCCGAAGGACAGGCCCGAAAAACTCTGGTATGCCGGATCGGTTTTGAGCCTCGCCACCTGATGCGGCTGCACCCCGTAGCTGTCAATAGAACCGCCGTAGAACTCCATCTCCTGAGTGAGAAGATCGGGAATGATGCGATAAGTGTAACGCCTGTAGTTCGGGGCGCCCTCCCAGTACTCTTCGTTCCGGTCCAGTATGATGTACTGATCTGATTTCCACTCCCTGAACCTGAACGGACCGGTTCCTACAGGATGCCGGTTGAATGCGCTGTCCCTCATCGAAAACTTTCCGGGCTCTACCCCTGCGTTCCGGGCCTCCCTTGCAAGCGCCTCTGCATTCAGGAGATGTTCCGGGAGTATGCCTATGGCCCACGTGCTGAAAGCGGGGGAATAGAGACGCTTGTAGATGACCTTTACAGTATATGAGCCAACCACAACCAGACTCTTCACAGGCTCGTAGTCAGATGTCCTTGGCGAGAGGTTTTTAGGATCCATGATGGCCCTGTAGGTAAACTCCACATCTCCGGCATCAAATTCATGGCCGTCATGGAATCTTACGCCCTTTCTGAGATGAAATATAATCACCGGATTGTGCCCGGTTAGTCGTACAAGATCACCGGCAATATTCTGCAGATCAGCGCCCGGTTCTTCAGTTTCCATATATTCTGCCGGCTTGAAGGAACTAAAGTACCTGCTGCCGAGAATCTTCTCCATCTTCCTGAAAAAGTCCTGATCGACTTCCTTCAATGTGAACTTCAGCCTGGCCGGCAGCCTGTAATGCACTGTCAGTTTCTTCTTCTCCTTGCCGGGCAAATCTACTTCTTCCCTTTTCCGGACGGACGGGACTATTTCGATCCGTTCGATATTGCCCGACATCTCCGAAATTTCAGTCCCTGCTGTTGCCCTGTCAATGGCCCCTGAGATAAAGTCCCTGAGCATTTCCGCACCCGTCACCTGCCGGCCATCAATCATTGCCCGGCGGTTTACCGCAAGATAAGCCTCTTCATAAATCTCCCAGCTCTCTGCAAGCCTTCCCCTGAATCTCAGGTTCTCGTCCCTGTCGATCAGACCGTCGAAGACATGATCTGCTATTGTGCTGCTTGCGCTGTCTGCATTGAGTATCGGATTCAGTATCCGGGCATCACCTATCGAGGCGGTTATGAATTCCTGCAACCGTGCCGGATTGCCCTTTGTCTGTTCATCATATGTAGGAACCCAGAAAAAGGATTGAAGCAGGATGGCGAATATTATGATGGGAAGCAGTATGAGGACTCGCTTTATCGTCACGCTACTATTATAGCAACGCCCGTAACAAGGTCAAGCTGGCCTGTTAGTAACACCTCGTAGGTGTTAGAGGTGTTACCGGCAGGGCATGATCATCGGGCCGACTGACAAAAAATGACACTTCCGACAAATTGTTGAATAACCGGTTTTGTCACCCTCAACCGTTCTTCGTTGTAATTTACTGATAATTAACGATTTTATCACTCTCTAATTGCTGGCATCGATCCTGCTTTATACACATCAAAAGCGGCTTGATAAAAATTTGAATACGAAGGAGGTGAAACAAAAGAAACAGCGGGATCGGAAACATCCCGGAAATACTGCAAGCGGTCATTGACCGTAAAACAAATAGAAGGAGGAATCAATGTACAAAGCAATCAACAACATCAGAGACCAGAAGGGTTTCACACTGATCGAACTCCTGATCGTCGTTGCCATCATCGGCATTCTGGCAGCGATCGCAATCCCCGGCTATATTGGTATGCAGGAGAGAGGCAGAAGGGGAAGTATGATCAGGGGCGCCGAGTCTGCAGCATATGAACTGCAGGGCTGGATGAACGCAGCCAAAAAGGCCGGTACCGCACAGGGTGGTCTCACAGAGGTCGACTCAGACGGTGATGGAGCAATTGTTGTAGGTACCGACCTCACAAATACCCAGCTGGCCGCTGCAGGTGTTATCACCCAGTTTATAACAGCTACACAGAATATGAACCAGGTTTCCCCCTGGAACTCTGCAACCGATCTCTGGGTTGACGGTGGTGTGACGGCAAACCTCGCAGCATGTGTCGCCGCGCCGAATCAGGGTCAGATAACCCTCTGCTACAATCCGGCTGAAGATGCCACGATTCAGCAGATCTTTATCGTTGCAGCAGACAACAACAGCACAGTGTTCTATTCAAAGGCTATCAGTGCTGACTAAGAAAAGTTGCTGAACAGGAAAAAGGGGAGTTTCATACTCCCCTTTTTCATTAAAGGGCATGGGAACACAAATGACAAAAAATAATCAAAGCGGCTTTACACTGATCGAGCTCCTGATTGTCGTTGCTATCATAGGAATCCTGGCCGCAACTGCGATCCCGGCTTACATAGGTATGCAGGAACGGGGAAGACGTGGAGCAATCGAAAGAGAATGCAATGCCATAGTACCGGAACTGCAGGGCTGGATTAATGCAGCAAAAAAGGGAAATACCAACCTTGGCAACCTGACTGAGGTTGACTCAGACGGTGACGGCTCGATAGTTGTCGGTACTGATATGACCAACACGGCACTCGCAGGAGCAGGGGTGGTCACGACATTTGTAGCCTCGACCGGTCCTGGCGGACTAAATCTTGTTTCACCGTGGGACCCGACACTTCCGCTATGGGTAAACGGCGGGGCAGCCGCGAATCAGGCCGCCTGCAATGCCATAGCAAACGGCAACCCCGGACAGATAACTCTATGTTACACTCCGGCAGAAGATCAGACTATCAGATTTATCTTCCTGGCCGGTGCAAATAATGTCAGTACCGTTTTTTATCAGAAGGCGATCAGTGCTGATTAGCAATACTATCGAATATATAAAGGAGCAGCCTGACAATGAAGAACATGAAAGGTTTCACCCTGGTAGAGCTGATCATTGTAATTGCCATAATAGGCATTCTGGCGATGATCGCCAT
>CAZZGC010000162.1:2382-4717 GCA_964653915.1 uncultured Thermodesulfovibrio sp. | reverse complement strand
TTTAACAAAAAACTTCCACAATTTTGATTTTTAATTTTTTATTTTTGATTTTGTTATGGTTCTTCCGGAACACATTAAAAGCATTCAGCCCTACGTGCCAGGCAAACCGGTAAAGGAGCTTGAGCGTGAGCTCGGTATCAGGGACTCCGTCAAACTTGCCTCAAATGAAAATCCCACAGGCCCGTCACCTTTGGCCCTAAAAGCCATCGGCAATGCGCTGTCCGGGCTCAACCGATATCCTGAAGGAAGCTGTTACTACCTCAGGTCCGCACTTGCCGGGAAGCTCGGAATCAATGAGGATGAACTCATATTTGGTAACGGCTCAAACGAGATCATTGAGCTGGCTGTGAGAACATTCATGTCGCCGGGTGACGAGGCGGTCATGGCCCATCCCTCATTTGTGGTCTACTCGCTCATTGTGCAGGCAGCGGGATGCAGGAGCATTATCATCCCATTGAAGCAATGGAGACACGACCTCGAAGCGATGGCAGGGGCGATAACCGGAAAGACAAAGCTCGTTTTCATCGCAAATCCAAATAACCCCACGGGGACGTTCAACACTGACGAAGAGCTTGAGGCTATGATGTCGCGTGTACCGGACAACGTGCTCGTTGTGATGGACGAAGCATATTACGAATACGTTGCATCTCCGCATTATGCTGACAGCATGAAGTTCCTCCGGAGCAGAGACATGCTCATACTAAGAACGTTTTCGAAAATCTATGGGCTCGCTGGTCTCAGAATTGGCTACGGTATGGCGAAAGCAGATATAGTCGATGCCATGAACCGCGTCAGGCAGCCCTTCAATGTCAACTCACTGGCGCAGGAAGCCGCTCTTGCCGCCTTGCGGGACGATGAACATGTCAGGAAAAGCCGTGAGGTAAACGAGGCAGGCAAGAGGTTTCTTTATTCTGAATTCGATGCGGCAGGCATACAGTTCGTACCGACTGAGGCGAACTTCATATATCTGCCCTTGCAAGGCGAGAAGGCATCCGCATTATATGACACAATGCTGCAAGCGGGAGTGATCATCAGGCCTGCCGGGCCATCGGCGGTGCGTATCACCATAGGGACGATGGTGGAAAACAGACGGCTTGTCACTGAGCTCAAAAAAGCCCTCTCGCAGCTCTGAGCCCACCATGTGAGTGTGGGAAAGGCGGGAAGCAGTAGGCAGGAGGAAGTAGGGAGACTTTCACAAAGCCGAACCTCGAAATTTCTCTTTTTTCAGAAAATTCTATATAATTAATACCTGTCGATTTCGGGTAAATCTCTTAACCGTTTAATTACAAGGAGACGATCATGGATATCATCGTTTTAAAGCCTGGGGCTACGGCGAAGGAACTTCGCCACATCGTCAAGAAACTTGAAAACAAGGGCTTCAAGGCGAACATCTCAAAGGGTACCGAAAGAACGGTCATCGGGGTTATCGGCGATACCTCGAAGATCACCGAGGATGAAAGCAACTCCTTTTCGGCTATGCCGGGGGTCGAGAAGATTCACCGCATTATCCAGCCCTACAAGCTGGCAAGCCGTGACTTCCGCACGGAGAACACCACTATCAGGGTCGGCCGCCAGACCATAGGCGGAAAAAAGATACACGTCATAGCAGGGCCGTGCGCGGTTGAGAGCCTCTCGATTCTCAGGGAAATAGCCCGGGAGGCCAAAAAGGGAGGGGCCACATTTATCAGAGGCGGGGCCTATAAACCGAGGACTTCTCCATACAGCTTTCAGGGGCTGGGAGAAGAAGGCATGAAGTACCTGTCTGAGGTCAGCAGGGAGTTCGATATGCCCGTGGTTACCGAAATCATGGATCCCCGTGATATGGACGTTATGTTAAGGTATGCAGACATTATTCAGATCGGAGCGCGTAACATGCAGAACTTCAGGCTGCTCAGTGAGGTCGGCTCACATGACAAGCCGATTCTCCTGAAAAGAGGACTGTCTGCCACTATCAAGGAACTGCTTATGGCTGCGGAATATATAATGGCCCAGGGCAACACGAAAGTGATACTATGTGAACGGGGTATCAGGACCTTCGAGACAGCGACGAGAAACACCCTCGATCTGAACGCTGTACCGGTTCTTAAAAAGTTGACCCACCTGCCGGTCATAGTCGATCCGAGCCACGGTGTAGGAAAATGGGACCTTGTAGCACCCATGGCCAGGGCAGCAATAGCCGCCGGGGCAGACGGCCTGATGATCGAGGTCCATACGATCCCGGAAGAGGCTCTCTCCGACGGTGAGCAGTCGCTCAAGCCGTCCAAGTTCAACGCCCTGATGAAGGAACTTAAGAAGGTGGCAAAGGCGGTCGGAAGGAGTATGTGAGTTCAGGGAT
>CAZZGC010000162.1:0-2282 GCA_964653915.1 uncultured Thermodesulfovibrio sp. | reverse complement strand
AGCGGGTTAGTAATCATTATGAACTTCAGCAATATTTCAATCATAGGAATCGGCCTGATGGGGAGTTCGTTCGCCCTTGCGCTGAAAAACAACGGCTTCAGGGGCAGCATCACGGGTGTCGGCAGGAACAGGAAAAATCTTGCAAAGGCAAAACGGCTTGGCATTATAGACCAATATACAACCAACCATGCCGAGGGAGTCCTGGAAGCCGACCTCATACTGCTCGCCACGCCGGTAGGACAGTTCGAATCCATAGTTAGAGACATAGGAGATCACCTGCAGAAGGGCGCTATCGTTACAGATCTGGGAAGTGTAAAAGCTGCTGTAGTCAAGAAGCTTGATTCACTCATGCCTGAAGGAGTGCATTTCGTTGGCGCCCATCCTATAGCCGGCAAAGAGTGCTCCGGCATAAGCGGAGCCACGGCTGATCTCTTCACGGATGCCAGGTGTATTCTGACTCCCGGCAAAAATACGTCCGTAGCAGCACTCAGGCGCATACGGAAATTATGGAAGTTGATGGGAGCACGGACTATAACCATGACTCCCGAGGAGCACGATCTCATTTACGCTGCCGTCAGCCATGTCCCACATGTCGTGGCTTATGCACTGGTAAACTCCATAATGAACACCAGAGACGATATACTGCGTTACGGCGGTCGCGGTCTGAAGGACATGACAAGAATAGCGGCCAGTCCTTCCACAGTATGGCGGGACATCTGCGCACTGAACAGAAAGGAAATTCTCAGGTCACTCAGAAAGTTCTCAACGTCTCTGTCCAGGATGACCCGCTATATAGAAAAATCCGACTGGAGCCGCCTTGAAAAGGAGTTCAAGAAGGCAAAAGAGGCGAGAGATTTCATTGACTCGGCTTAAGGTATCAAAAAGAGGACCTCTTTCCGGCGAATTTGCCCCGCCTCCTGACAAATCGATTTCGCACAGGGCGGTGATGCTGTCTTCTCTTGCCACGGGCAGAAGCATAGTCCGCAACTTTCTCCCTGCCGAAGACCCGCTGAGCACGATGAAGGCTCTCAGGTCATTGGGCATAGTGATCGAAGAATGTGCAGACACCGAGGGACGTGGACGCAAACTTATTATCGAGGGCAGCGGGCTTTACGGCCTCAAACCGCCTCCGGGTGTGATAGACTGCGGCAACTCCGGCACTACCATGCGACTACTGAGTGGAATACTTGCTGCCCAGCCGTTTTCATCCGTTCTTACCGGTGACTCTTCCCTCGTAAAGAGACCCATGATGAGGATAATTAAACCTCTTTCTGAGATGGGTGCTGATATCAAATATCAGGGCAGCGGACTCCCCCCTCTTGAGATATCAGGTGGGAAGCTCAGGCCAATAACCTACAGCTCTTCCGTTGCCAGCGCACAGGTCAAGTCATGTGTGTTGCTTGCCGGGCTTTACTGTGAAGGCATCACGCGGGTCATCGAGCCTGCCCAATCGAGAGATCATACCGAACGCATGCTCGTTTCGATGGGGGCCGATCTGCAAATAAACGGTCTCGAGGTCAGCATCGGCGGCTCTGAAAGGCTTGATCCGCTTGATATGAACATACCCGGCGATATATCCTCAGCCGCTTTCTTTATTGTGGCCGCTCTTATCGTGCCGGGATCCGAGATATTGATAAGAGAAACGGGAATCAATCCTACTCGCTCAGGCATTGTCGAGATACTGAAGATGATGGGTGCTGACATAACGATATCCAATGAGACGGTGGTCTCCGGCGAGCCTGTAGCGGACATGACAGTCAGGCACTCGAGACTCAAGGGGATATGCATCCCTCCGGAGCTGGTCCCGAGTGCTATAGACGAATTCCCGGTGATCTGTATCGCAGCCGCCCTTGCAGAGGGCAGAACGTCGATTACAGGGGCTGGTGAACTGCGGGTCAAGGAATCTGACCGGATCGCCGTCATGGCATCCGCACTCTCCGCACTCGGCGTGAAGGTGGAAGAACGAGATGACGGCCTGATAATCGAGGGAAGGGAAGAGTTACTTCCCGCAGAGGTAGATTCGCACCACGACCACAGGGTGGCCATGTCCATGGCGGTAGCGGGACTGGCCTGCCGGGGGGATATAGAGATAACCGGTTCAGACTGCATCAACATTTCATTTCCCGGTTTCATGGATGAACTTATGAGACTCTCTTCCACATAAATAAATCGGAGGTTAGTGCCGTGAACCAAGTCATTACGATAGACGGCCCTTCAGGGGCAGGAAAGGGAACTGTGGCAAAGATGCTTGCTCAAAGATTAGGTTACGAGTATCTCGATAC
>CAZZGC010000161.1:0-4730 GCA_964653915.1 uncultured Thermodesulfovibrio sp. | reverse complement strand
ATGCCTGATCTTACGGCTATCCTGTGATTCAGCACCGGATCAAATATAATCTGGAAACGGCTGTCGACAGCGCCATATCGTTCATCTTTACAGCCATAAACCAGTCTTCCTATCCTCGCATTTATCATAGCACCTGCGCACATTATGCAGGGCTCTTTCGTCACATACAGTGTACAGTCACTTAATCGCCAGTCGCCAATGGCGCGGCTGCCCCTCTTTATTACGAGTATCTCGGCATGCGCGGTAGGGTCTGTTGTTGTCTCTTTCAGGTTTGCGGCTGTGGCAATAATGGTCTCATCTTTTACCAGAAGAGCTCCGACCGGCACCTCGCCATTATCAAATGCCTCTTCAGCCAGCTTCACGGCGATATTCATGAAATGTTCATCCCTGTCCGCGCGCTGATCAGGGAAGCATACAGGACAGTAAGGTTCTCCATAATCGAGACTGCAGATATGTCCGCATTCGCCGCAGCATGAGCACTGTTCAACAGGCATCCCGCATATATCGCATACATGTTTCATTTATGACAAAAGATTAACCAACAACCGATTGTAAAGGCAAGTTCGTTTTCAGCTTGATCTGGTGGATTTGACAGAACGGCCCATGATGTCTTAAAGTATTTAATAGCAATATAAAAACACTAAATTCATTTTTTCCGCTTGAGACTTCTCCGGCAGGTTTTTATTGAACTTATAAATTAATTATGGCTACAGGCTGTTGCGGCACAGACAGAGAATCCAGAATTCAGAAGTATGAACTGAAACTATGGAAGGTCGATAAACCCGATCTCAAACATTTCAACCCCGAAGACGTTCTTCATGTCCCCGATTATATAGTCAAACGCAAAAACGGCGTTACTCTTTATGTAGATCCCGAATCCCCTAACTGGATGAGTCTGAACCGCATCGGGGCTGAAGTGTTTAAGCTCTGCAACGGTAAAAGGACGCTTACAGACATTCAGGATAAGATTATCAACCGGTTTAATCCTGTTGACAGAAACATTGCGGCGCAGGAAATATCAGAGTTTCTTGCGGCAGTTCGCCACCTGGACTTTGTTTCGGAGTCTCCCTATGATAGACCGCAGTACGTCGGCAGAGGCAAGGCGATAGCGCCCAAAAAGCTCGATGAGCTCTGGATGTACTATACACTTGCCTGTAATCTCAGGTGCAAGCACTGTCTTGTAAGCGCAGGAAAGAGCCTTAGGAAGGAGCTCTCTACCGAGGAATGGAAACGCGTTGTCGATGAATCCGTAAGACTCGGTGTGAAACGGTTTTATATTACTGGTGGTGAGCCCTTTATAAAAGAGGGTATTTTTGATCTGATTAAATATATAACGCGGACAAAGAAGCGCGAGTTAATTGTGCTGACAAACGCGACCCTGTTTGATGACGACAGGATAGCGGCTCTGAAGAAAGTTATGAATCCGAGGCTGGTTCTTCAGGTCAGTCTGGAGGGACCGAACGCAAAAATCCACGACAAACTGCGGGGAGAAGGCAGCTTTGACAGGGCTGTGGAAGGAATCAAGCGTCTCAGAAGCATCGGAATTACGCCGATCGTTTCTACAGCCATTAACAGATACAATGAAAAAGAGATCGTCAAGACTTCCCGCTTCCTGTCGAGGCTGGGAATTCAGGAGCATAACATACTCTGGATGCATGAGAAGGGAAGAGGGGCTGAAAACGTCAGTGAGCTTTTTGTTACATCTGAAAGCGTTTCCAGGGCCATGAAACGCCTTAAAAAGGCCTATAAGGAACAGGAATTTATTCTGGATAATGTTGAAGCTCTCAAGGTGAGAGTCAGAACCAAGAGAGGCCGGAAGAATGATCTCTGCAACAACTGTTTTGAAAAAGTCTGTGTAAATGCAGATGGACATGTATATCCCTGCGCATCCCTGAATGGCGATCGTGCTTTTGACGGTGGCTCCGTGCGTAAAAAGTCCCTTGAGGATATCTGGCTTAATTCGAGGATTATGAATCGATGCCGAAATAATTCAGTGATAGACAAACAGGAATGCAGAGAATGTTATCTACGATTTTTCTGTGGCGGCGGATGTACTTCTCACAGTTTTTATGCAAGTGAAGTGGATACAGGGAAGGGTTCTATTTCGGCGGTGGACCCGTACTGTTCGACTTACAAATCGTTACTGGAAGATATACTATGGGATCTTGCAACCGAAGGAATAGTCGAAAATAACGGCACCGGCTATGAAGCCCCTCTCGTATACAATGCCATGGATCACAAGCTCCCGGGTCATTTCGGGGCAGGGATAAAATCTACCGATAAAAATTTCGAGGTGGGTTGCTATCATTGTTCCTGTGTCCTGTCGGTGGATGTTGAAGACGAGGAAGTATGCAAGCCGGAAATAAAGGGGCATGTAACCAAGACGGTCAAAAAGAAGTTTTCTGTGGCGGCATATAATCCGGTTGCCGACTATTACTGCCCGACAGGGTATGATCCCGCTGATCTTGCCCATATCCCTAATGAAGTCCTTGAGGTATCGTATGGTTGCGGTAATCCCGCGGCCCTTGCCGATATAAAGGAAGGCGAGACCATCGTTGATCTCGGTGCAGGCGGTGGGATAGACTGCTTCATTGCCGCAAAGAAACTCGGTCCTGAGGGCAGGGTAATCGGGATCGACATGACTGATGAGATGCTGGCAAAGGCACGTGAAAGCGCGAAGAAAGTTGCAGATGTGCTGGGTTACGATGTGGTTCAGTTCAGGGCCGGGAATATCATGGAGATGCCCGTGGAAGATGACTCCGTGGATCTCGTAATTTCAAATTGCGTCATCAATCTTACAGAAGACAAGGCTAAAGTTCTGCGGGAAATATATCGAATATTAAAACCAGGAGGGAGATTCATTATTTCCGACATCGTATCCGATAAACCGGTCCCCGGATATATGAAAAGGGACAAGGAACTATGGAACGCCTGCCTGTCCGGTGCACTGACAGACAGCGCATTTGTCTCGATCGCCGAAAAGGCGGGCTTTTCAGGTGTAAACCTGACGAGAAACTATTTGTATAAGAAGGTCGAGTTTATAGACTTTTATTCAGTTACCCTGAAAGGGAGCAAACCCGGGGAAACAACAGGCTGCGGGTGCTCAACCTGCAGATAAAATGATTAAGAAAAGAGGTAGGTAATTATGAGAGTATCACTGGTCAATGCACAGGTATTGGACGGCAATAATGTGGTTCCGCCGCTTGGGCTGCTGTATGTTGCAGCGGTTCTGGAAAAGGAGGGGCATGCGGTTCAGATCTTTGATGCCGATCCGGACTATCAGGCCGATCTTATCAAGGAAATAAAGGAATTTAATCCCGATATAATAGGCTTCAGTTTTCTTACAGTTGCATATCAGAGAGCATTCAGGCTGTGTCAGAGTCTGAAGAAAGAACTGCCGGACAAAATGTTCTGTGCAGGCGGTGTTCATACAACCGTAAAACCTGAAGACACTCTGAAGGAATTCGATCTGGACTTTATAGTGGTGGGAGAAGGTGAATACACCATGCTCGATATCTGCAACAGACTTGATAAAAATGAGAGCATTGAGGATGCTCCCGGGATCATGTTCCGTAAAAACGGTGATGTTATTGCCACTGAGCGCAGGGAACTGATCAAGGACCTTGATTCAATTCCTTTTCCGGCGAGGCATCTGATCGATATGAGTCCGTATCTGAAGCCGCCGGGCATTATCAGAGGGTATGCCGAAAAGAATCAGACTACGATCGTCACAAGCCGCGGCTGTCCTTTTAAATGCATCTACTGCGGCAGTCATAATATCTTTGGAAGAAGAACGAGGCGCCGCTCCGTCAAGAATGTGGTGGACGAGATCGAACACCTCGTAAAGAATTTTGGTATCCGGGGTATCTACTACTGCGACGACACATTCACCCTGAGTTCTAAGTGGGTCAGGGAATACTGTAATGAACTTAAGAAGAGAAATCTGAATATTAAGTGGGCATGCCAGTCCCGTGTTGATCAGACAGATCGGGAACTGATGAAAATGATGAAGGATTCCGGTCTTGTTCAGCTCGATTTCGGGGTAGAGAGCGGATCTGAGAAGATTCTCAAGGTGCTCGGCAAGGGAGGCGCAGGAGACCGGGCTGATCAGATCAGGCAGTCGTTTAAACTCTGCCGGGAGCTCGACATACGTACCCTTGCCACATTTATCATAGGCAACCCAAATGAGACACGTGAGGACATTGACGAGAGTTTCCGTCTTGCCAAGGAGATCGATGCCGATTATACGGCGTTCTATTTCCTGACCCCTTATCCGGGCACGGATATATACAATATGGCTATCGAAAATGGCTGGCTTGATCCAAACATCCCATTTTCAGAGACATGGGCACACAGGCAGCCTGAGCTTCCGTTGATGGCCATTACTTTTGACAAGGAAGAGCTGCGAGATATCCGGAGGAGCCTGCAGAATCATTTCTTCCGCAGGAACTATCTCAGCGGTACGGGTAACATCAGTTTCTACTCGATACTTTTTACGATTCTTTTCAGGCATCCGAAGGTGTTTCTGGATGCCATAGGAAAATGGATCAGGACCAGGCGAATCGACTATATTGTCGAGACACTTAATGCCGAGTACTGGAGGATGAAGAAGTACGAAGGCATTTAGAGTATCCAGGTTAGTTTGTAACCAGCAGAAAGCCGCCGACATCCCGGCGGCTTTTTTGTTTGCCCAGCGGAGCGGGCAAACCCGTCCTGCTGAAAGAAGCAGG
>CAZZGC010000160.1:0-4882 GCA_964653915.1 uncultured Thermodesulfovibrio sp. | reverse complement strand
CCCCTGCCGAGAAAGTTGAAAAGAAGTTTAGCAAGTGCAGATCTCCAGTTGCCGGTGATCGTACGGAACGTCCACTTGATGTTGAATTTCAACCCCCTCGCAAGTACGAATAGAAAGACTGCCGGCTCTATCGTCCTCTTGACGGTAAAAAATAACACTCCCGTCAGTATTTCATGCCAGACGGTACGGTCCCTCTCCTTTTTATTCAGATAGCGTATAAGTGACCGTGGAATATATGGAGTCATGTAAAGAAGTTTATTGAAATAGGTACTGTCTATCTTAACCATATAGCGCGTAAGATAGGCCTCCGGATCGATTCTGCCTTCCGACACGGCTCGTTCCGTCAGCATTGTTCCCGGAAAGAATGTCAGGTGTGCAAGTGATATAGTATACGGTCTCTTCAGCCGGGCCATCGCATCTATGCATTCCATCTGATCATCTTCAGTCTCATAGGGATTGTCAACAATCATCTCATAGTAAGGAGCAACCCCGCTTTCCGAGATTATCTCAGCCGCCCTCATGACCGATGAAAATTTCACTTTCCGGTTATAGATCTCGAAATTCACCCTGTCACTCCCTGTCTGCACCCCCATTATAACAAGGCTCAATCCGGCCTCTCTCAGCATCATGAGCTTTCCCCTGTCCAGAACTCCCGGGAATACCCGTACCATGAAGGGAAGATTGATATGCCGCTTGTATTCTACACAGAATTGCTCCATCCACTCGCGGCTGTGCGAAAAGAACCAGTCATCCTCAAAATTGATATACAAAACGTAGGGATCGCGTTTTACAAGCTTAAGCTCCTCTATGCAGCTTTCAACCGAACGCTTTCTGATCTTCTTGCCGAAAACGTTCATTGTATAAGCGTTCGCACAATACCCGCAATAAAAAGGGCATCCCCGTGTCGTTATCATCATGTGGCACGTACCGCCGTAGAGTGAATATCGTCTGAAGAGCCCCGGATGTGACGAAAAGTTTAAAATTCTGCCGTCATGAAATACATAATAGTAATCCGGCAGATACTCTATTATCGGAAGCGAATCGAGATCGACTTCAGGAAGCGCCTTTTTTCTGATTATCTCCCCGTCATGATTCACCCATATATTCGGTATATCAGGGATTACATCCCTGCCGTGGTCCCCCAGATGTTCAAGTAACGCGGCGACCGCATTTTCCCCCTCCCCTGCGCATACATAGTCGACATACCTTATACACTCTTCCGGTTTAAGTATCACATGCAATCCACCCCATATGATGGGCAGGTTGAACCGTTCCTTTATCAGCCGGGTAATGTTCTTCGCAGGATAAAACTCGATAGACATAAGTCCCATCCCCACAAGGTCGGGACTGAATTCCTCTATGAATGCCGCAACAGATGGATGCAGCTTCGTCTCAAGATAACCGGGCAGAAGCAGTATCCTGACATCATGCCCCCGTGCTCTTGCACTTTCAGCAATGTACTTCAGACCCACGAGAGAGGCATTGGATTGAACTGAAATTAACAGCAGTTTCATGGAAGATGATCTTTCCTAAAAGGCATAACTTAATATTATATCCAAGCAATTCAACTTCAGTCAAAAACAGCCTCTGTAGCCGGAAGCCTCTCTAAATCCATGATGCCGAAAAGCAGGTTAAATACCCTTCCTTATCAAAGAAGGGACGGGGGGATAATCGAAATAAAACAATACTTGACAATTTTAGTAGACTATTATAGTTTAAAATATGCTCAGGTTGTCGACAAAAGGGCAGTATGGAGTCAGGGCGATGTTCGAACTCGCAAAGAACTTCAACAAGGGCCCCATGACCATAAAGGAAATAGCTGAACGTCAGGATGTTTCCGTGGCATACCTGGAACAACTTTTAAATAAACTGAGAAAGGCCAGTCTGATTATGAGCCGGAAGGGGCCTGGCGGAGGTTATGTAATATCAAAAAAACCTGAAGAGATCAGCGTCGGCATGATTCTGAATTCCCTTGAGGGCCCGGTAGCGATAACCCAATGCCTCGGTCCGTCGGCAAAGAGATGCAAACGTGTTGACAGCTGTGTCACAAGACTGTTATGGAAGTCGCTTGGCGAGAAAATTGAGGATTTTCTTAATACAATAAATCTTAAAGACCTGATCAATGAAGAAACAAAACTACTGGAGTAGATCATGAATGCAGTGGAGGCCGAACAGTTGGAAAACAACCTGAAATTTCTGGATGCCCCCATCGAGGCTGATGCAACAACGGATATCATCTACATGATGTGCCCCATGCACCTGCTTACGATAGAAGAGCAGATTCGTGAAATAAATGTCGGTGACGTACTTGCCATCCTTACCGATTATGACGGCGCCCTTGAAGATATTCCTCAGTGGTGCCGCCGAACCGGAAACGAGTTCATAGGCATATTTGAAGATACAGATCACTATAAATTTTATGTTAAAAAACTGAGGGAGACGACATGAAAAAAATATATATGGACTATGTAGCAACGAATCCATTGCACCCCGAAGTTCTGGATGTCATGATGCCATATCTCGGGAAGGAGTTCGGAAATCCATTGAGTCTCTACGAGCCCGGCATGAAGGCGCGTCAGGCCATAGAAAGTGCGCGTGAACAGACCGCATCGCTTCTCAACGCACAGCCTAAAGAAATTATATTCACCTCAAGCGGTGCCGAATCCAATAATTTCGCCATAAAGGGCATAGCCTATGCCTTAGAGAACAAGGGAAAGCATATTATCGTGTCACGAATAGAGCATCATTCCGTGCTTAATACAGCCCGGTTTTTAGAAAAGCAGGGTTTTACGGTCACATGGCTGCCGGTCGGCAATGACGGATTGATCGATCCCGAGAATGTCAAAAAGGCGATTACGGATGAGACCGTACTCATTTCGATCATCCACGCAAGTCCCGAGATCGGCACGATCCAGCCGATAGCAGAGATCGCGGCGATAGCAAAGGAAAAAGGGGTACTTGTACATACGGATGCTGTTGCATCAGCAGGATGGGTCGAGATAGACGTGCAGAAACTTGGCGTTGATCTCGTCTCGATCGCAGCGCATCAGTTCTACGGCCCGAAAGGGGCTGCCGCTCTTTATGTAAAGACCGGAACAAGGATAGTTCCTCTGATATACGGAGGAATACAGGAAGGCGGACGCAGAGCCGGCACCGAGAATGTCCCGGCTATAGCAGGGATGGGAAAGGCAGCCGAACTTACAAAAAGGGATCTGCCGTCGCGCATAAATCATGTCAGGCCCCTGCGGGACAAACTGATTGATGGTAGTCTGAAAGTCGAAAATCTGAAGCTTACGGGCCACCCTGAAAAGAGGCTGCCAAATCATGCGAGCTTTGTGGTTGAGTACATAGAAGGCGAAGCAATGCTTATGCTGCTTGCCGGTAAAGGCATTTACTGCGCAAGTGGTTCGGCATGCTCATCCAAGGCACTGAAGGCATCGCCAGTGCTGACCTCGATCGGGATCCCTGCACACCTTGCCCAGGGATCAGTGGTTTTTACAATCGGAGCGGAAACTACCGATGAAGACATAGACTATTTCAACGAAACTTTTCCTGAAGTAATTAAGAGACTGAGAGAGATTTCACCCTATGCCAAAGGCTGGGAAGGAATGGAGGATTCATCATGTACAGCGAAAAAGTAATGGATCACTTTACCAATCCGAGAAATGTCGGAGAGATGCCCGATGCCGACGGTGTCGGTACTGAAGGCAACCCCGTTTGTGGTGACGTAATGAAGGTATTCATCAAGGTCGAAGACGACAAGATCGTGGACGCCAAATTTCAGACCTTCGGGTGCGGCGCTGCAATTGCCGTATCCAGCATGGTAACCGAAATGGCGAAGGGCATGACCCTCGAAGAGGCCTCAAAGATAACAAAGCAGACCCTTGCTGATGCCCTCGACGGACTGCCTCCGCAGAAGATGCACTGTTCAAACCTTGGTGCCGACGCCCTGCAAAAGGCGATAGAGGATTACAGACAGAAAAAGAAGTAGGGGCGTACAGCAGTACGTCCCTGCATCAACGCCAATGAAACCACTTACCCTCGGCTACTCCCCCTGCCCCAACGATACATTTATATTCTATGCAATGATTCATGACCGAATAGATACGCGCGGACTTTCATTCAATGAAACCCTTTTAGATGTTGAGACATTGAATCAGAAGGCACTGAACTCTGAACTGGATCTTACTAAAGTATCTTACGCGGCATACGGCTATTTGAGGAACAACTATGCTCTCCTGCGTTCCGGCGGTGCACTCGGCAGAGGATGCGGACCGCTTCTGGTAGCCAAAGAAGATTTTTCCATGGATGATCTGAGAGTGAAAAAAATCGCGATTCCCGGCATAATGACTACCGCCTTTCTGCTGCTCCAGTTGTACTACACTGATACATGCTCTCAGCGGTCAGCGGTCAGCGGTCAGCCTTTGAATGTGGAGATAATGCCATTTCACGAGATAATGACCGCGGTGCAAAAAGGAGAGGCGGATGCGGGCTTGATAATCCACGAGAGCAGATTCACTTATCCTCTTTTCGGACTGCAAAAGATACTCGATTTAGGCGAGTGGTGGGAATCCGGAACCGGCCTGCCGATACCTCTGGGAGGTATCCTGGCGAAAAAGTCACTCGGCAAAGATATTATCGGGCAAATAGATGAGATCCTGCGGGAAAGCGTACGATTCGCCTTCGACCACCGCAATGAAACAAAAAGTTATATAAAGCAGCATGCGCAGGAGCTCTCGGATGATGTTATCGACAGCCATATCAACCTTTATGTAAACGATTTCTCAATAGATTTAGGCGATGAAGGAGCAGCAGCGGTAAGAGAATTGATAGCAAGGGCCGATAAAGCCGGAATTATAGCCGAGCAGGGAAAGTAATACAA
>CAZZGC010000159.1:0-4932 GCA_964653915.1 uncultured Thermodesulfovibrio sp. | reverse complement strand
ATCTGCCGTTATGGAAATGGCTGTTTGAGAAATGGTAACACATCAATCTCCATCAGTACTGCTGACGAGCAACGCACACGGAAAGTCCTTCATCGCTTGAGCAACCGGAATCACACTTTCCCTATTCAGATCCTGCTCCGTTATAATCTCCGTCCATTTGCGCGGGGCATCCCCGGGCAGAATCACACGCGTGTCCTGCCATACCTTCTCCCCGATCGGATAATTACCTTCATCAACGACAGATGTAACGAGACGTGGCGCTATAACGACTATCCACAGCGGACTCAGCTCCCGTGCGAACGCGATGACATTGGCCTTCCATTTCCCATCCGTTTCGAGCGGTATGTAATTGCCCTTTTCAAACAGATGCCTGTAACGATTGCGGGTTGCCAGTACCTGCATCATAAGGAAGAGCTTTATCCTCCCGTCTTCAGGGGAACCCATGAGCTCATGGACAAGGCCGTTCATGTCGGTCTCTTTCCGCTTCCTGAGATCATCCAGCAAACTCCTTCGTTTCTCATAATCCACCGGCCTTCTGTTGTCCGGATCCACCATGGTCAGATCCCACAGCTCCGTCCCCTGATAGATGTCGGGGCAACCCGGACAGGTGAGTTTAAGCAGGGTCTGAGAGAGGGAGTTGATGACGCCGTAGAAGCAGATCTTTTTCTGAAACTCCAGAAAGTCTTTAAAGAACTGATTGTCATCTGAAGGATCGAGAATTGCATCTATAAAGGCGAGATAGTTTTCCTCATAATCTATGTCGGGTTTGATCCACGCAGTATGCACCTTCGCCTCCCTGACAGCCTTGACTATGTAATTCTTCAACCTCTCCCTGAAATCATCTTCAGGCGCAAATCCGCACGGATAGGTGCCCACAAGCGTCTGGTACAGGAAATACTCATCATTCTTGTCAGGTATGACCATCCCACCTGTCGTCTTCTTATGCTTCCGGCTGAGTTTGCTCCACCGCTTCAGCGTGGTCTCCCAGAGTTCGGGGATCTCTGAGAGGACATTTATCCGCGCCCGGACATCCTCGCCCCTCTTCGTGTCATGGGTTGCGGTGGCATTCATTGAATGGGGCTGCCTCCTGGACCTCCTGAGATTGAACTCGTGAAACTCCGTTACTGAAAAGCCGAACCTGTCGGGACACCCGCCGACTTCGTTGAGAGAAAGGAGCCTGTTGTAAACATAGAGCGTCGTATCTTCAAATCCTTTGGCCATCAACGGGCCTGTGAGCTGCTGGAACCGCATAACGAAATGTATCCATTCATCCCTCTCACCTTCGGGCAGGTCTCTGGACTCCAGCAGCAGAAACAGCTCGATAAAGCTAAGCTCGTAAAGCAGTCCGGGATTCATGTCCCTGGCCTTCCTTATCGCATCGGACATGTATCTCCTGTCGGCATCGCTGTAGTAGCCGGGCCTGACATATGTCCTGTAGACCGGGAAGTTGGCGAGGATCTCTATTATGGCCTTCTTAAGGCCATAGAGTGTCATGTCGTTTCCATACCGGTTCCTGCTGGAAATCTTCTTCAACAGATGAGCGAGATTGTCCACATCACCGGTCATCTCTTTTTCGATGATGAGCTTTTTCTTTTCATACAGGATGGCATCATACGAGGTCTTGAATCCTGTAAAACCGTAGTATAGACGATTGAACTTCCTGCCGTTTCGTTCGTCAACGAAGACACCGTTCAGAATGTTGAGAAAGTCATATCCGGTTGTCCCCTGAACCGCCCAGAGTGATGGCAGTTCTTCATCGGCATCCAGTATCTTCTCTACCACTATGTAGAGGTCCTCCGCCTTTTCCCTCAGCTTTTTCAGGTATGCCGTCGGATCATACAGTCCGTCGATATGATCTATGCGCAGTCCACTCACTATCCTTTCCTTTATGAGCCTGAATACCAGGTTATGTATGCTCTTGAACACCCGATCATCTTCTACACGCAACGTGATGAGGCCATTTATATTGAAAAAGCGTCTGTAGTTGAGTTCTTCCGACGCCACCTTCCAGAAAGACAGTCTGAACAGCTGTTCCGAAAGGAGGTTGTCCAGGTATCCTCCGTCCCCCCCCTCTCCATTGAACGAGGCAACGTTGGAATCCACAAACTTCCTGATAACATCGTCGCTGCTATACAGCTCCCAGAGTATCCTCTTGATGAACTGTATCTGACTGTATCTCCCGAGCCTCTCCTCGGGGAGTTCAGGAAGGCTCTTCAAAGAATACAGCAGTCCGAGCAGTTTGATCAGGGCGGGATGGTCTTCTCCAAGGGCTGCCCTCAGGTCGGCGAGCCTGTGAGTCAGGACATTTGCATAAGACTCGATCTTCAGCGGCAAGTTGAGAGCATAATAACTGATGAAGAAGCCGTTTGCTCCGTATTTAAGACGTATCTCGCCTTCATCTATCGCCTCGCTGTAGTGCCTTCCCAGAAAGGGCGCCAGCAGTCTGTCCGATAGGCTCTCGTATACATGGTCCCATTCGATGTCAAAAAAATCGAAGTACTCCGAGTGTCTACCGTTTTCAAGGACATCCATGAGCATCAAGTTTTCCCCGTCAAAGGCCATGTGGTTCGGCACTATATCCTGAATCCATCCAAGCCCGGCCTCCCTGCTCTCCCTGATCAGCCTCTCAAAATCTTCTTCTGAGCCGAGATCCGGATTGAGGCTGTTCATATCGACAACGTCATAACCATGCATGCTTCCGCTCGTTGCCCTGAATATGGGAGAGGCGTATATGTCAGATATGCCCAGGTCGCGCAGATACGAAACTATCTCTCTGCATCTGTCGAATCCGAACAACGGATTGAACTGAATGCGGTATGTCGCTACCGGCACCTTCATTAGCCGGCACCTCCACAGGCCCGCGCTACAAAGAGCCCGAAGCTCTCTCCCCTGATCGTGATGGCGCTACTGCCCACAATTCTGTCAGGGAGCACCGCTCCCGGACCTTTCCATTTAACATCAGATGACTCCATGACCTTATCATATGAGCCCTCGCACTCAGCATTCACTTCCGCGTCCGATTTACCGAAGTTGCAAACCACCAGAACCCCGGAATCATCATGATTTCGCCTGAATATCAAAGTTCGTGCCTGCTCATCAAATGTCACATAAATACACCTTTGCTGATTACAGGAAAGCGCTGGAATTTCCCTTCTCAGTCGTATCAGTTCGCTGTAGAACTTCCAGAGGATCCTGTGAGAATCTTCATTCAGCAGATCCCAGTTCAGTTTCGATTTCTTGAATGTCTCTTCACTCTGTGGATCGTCGGGGGCTCTGTTCCACTCGAATGAATCGAACTCCCTCTTGCGGCCCTCTCTCACGTTTCTGATGAGATCCTCATCAGCGTGGCTTACGAAATAAAGAAAGGGCGCCGTCTCACCATATTCCTCCCCCATGAAGATCAGAGGCACATAGGGAGAAAGAAAGAGGATGCCCGCGCAGAGCTTCCGGGCCTCGAAGGATACCAGGGTCGAGAGCCTCTCTCCAGCCATGCGATTGCCTACCTGATCGTGATTCTGGATGCATACTACAAACCTGTCGGCGGGCAGGGCATCGGAAGAATTTCCATGGTTCCTCTTTCTGAATTCAGAATACTGTCCGGTATAGACGAACCCATGAGTCAGCGCCTTCGACAGTTGATCCATTCGTCCGAAATCCACGTAGTAGCCACAGCGTTCACCGGTGGCCAGGGTATGAACCGCATGATGAAAATCGTCGCACCAAAGGCCATCGAGGCCGTACCCTCCTCTTTCAGGGGGCTCGGCCAGTCTCGCGTCATTAAGGTCGGACTCCGCTATAAGCAAAAACTTCCTGCCATGCCGCCTGGAAAACTCCTTTACCTCATCGGAAAGCTGCTGAAGAAAGGGTCGGGCGCTGAAGTCATAGATGCCGTGCACCGCATCGAGCCGGAGACCGTCTATATGGAAATTCCTGAACCAGTATATGGCGTTCTGGATAAAATAGTTGCGAACCTCGTTGCTGTATGGTCCGTCGAAATTGACGGCATCCCCCCATGGCGACCTGTACCTGTCGGTAAAGTACGGTCCGAAGTCCCAGAGATAATTTCCCTCAGGGCCAAGATGATTGTAAACAACGTCAAGTAGCACAGCGAGCCCTTGCTGATGGCATACGTCGACAAAACGCTTCATGCCCTCAGCGCCGCCGTATGTGTTCTGCACGGCGAAGGGATACACCCCGTCGTACCCCCAGTTTCTGCCGCCGGGGAACTGCGCCACGGGCATGATCTCGATGGTGTTTATACCCGTGTCACGAATATGGCCGAGCTTGCCGATGGCTGAATCGAACGTGCCTTCCTCAGTGAACGTGCCGATATGGAGTTCATAGATAATCATCTCCCTTAATGGAATGGGCTTCCATCCGTCATCATTCCAGGTGAACGAAGAATGGTCGATCACCTCGGATGCCTCATGCACGCCATCGGGTTGAGAACAAGACGCCGGATCAGGACGATCCCTGTCATTGTCGATGCGGAAAAGATACCGCGTACCCGGAACAATATCTTCGATACTGCACCGCCAGTAACCGAGGGCGTCCTTCTCCATATCCACCAGCCGCTCTTCAGACGTCAACAGCCTGAGCTTGATGTCACCGGAAAATGGTGCCCACACAGTAAAGTCAGCCCGTCCGTTGCCGTTATATTGAGCACCGATTTCCATAACAGACCCTCTTGTTGCCGGAAGTTTCAGGTCTTTCCACCTTCACGAAAACTGCGCGGCCATGAATTTTCAAGTTTGAAATTCGAAATCGACAGGAAGCTTCCGTATAAGCATTATAAACGACTTCAGCGGCTTACTCAAGTTCACAAGCCTTCAAATTGACAACGGACATACCTCTAATATACTATTTCCATTAAATTCAGCTTTACCCTTGGAGACTGCCAATGTATCAGGAGATACTGCAGAAGACATTTTT
>CAZZGC010000158.1:0-4948 GCA_964653915.1 uncultured Thermodesulfovibrio sp. | reverse complement strand
CAGGCGGTAAAAAAGATGTATCAGGAACCGGTTCATTGACGGGCTCCGCCCTTGAGGCGGATGACGTTCTGGCCGGCGCCGAAGAGTGGTCTCCTGTGGAGACGAAACTGGTTCTGTGGTCGTTTGCGATTGCGGCTGTCGCTCTGATCATTGGATTGCTTATTGTCCCCACCTCCATACTGAAATGAAGAAGGTCAGATTTCAGATAACGCATGACGGCCGCGAATGGATTTTGACCGACCAGACTGTTTCTCTGTCTTCCCTCACGCTCGAAGGGCTCGACATCAGGGTCAGAGATCATCTCCGGGAGCAGGGTTACCTGAAAAAAGGAGAAAAGCTGAAGGTCCTGATGGAGTTCGACAACTATTCCATACCGCAGTGGATCCGGCAGTACTCACAGCATTATTTCGACAGGGTGGTCGAACTGGAGGGGTAGAATATGATCATTATCAACCGGGAATTTACTTTTTAACAATCTAACATTTGAGGGGGTGTGTTATGGCACACACGGAACGAAGGTGGTACTCGGGCATGCTGACCCAGGAGGACTGGTGGGCAGTATGGCTGGGTGTCGGTTTCTTCTTCTTGTCTCTCGCAAACATCGCCGGGATCGACCTTGTAGGCTGGATGACTTATCCTACGAAGTGGGTCCTGAATGTGCCCGAGGGCGGCAAGGGCGCTGTTGGTCACGCATTTTACGCTCTCGGCAAGAAATACAGTGTCACGTCCAAGGCCTTTTACAAAGGACTTGGATGGTGGAGTGTAATCTGGACATACGTCATTTTTACGATTGCCACATGCATCGGTGCAGCTGCGATGAAGTGGGACCTGAAGAAATTCTTTACCGGGTGGACAATCATTTACTTTCTCACCATAGCAACATGGTTTATTGGTCACCACGCCTTTGTCGCTGCTAATAAAATCAATATGCAGAAGTATGGTCTGGATTTTGCGCTGTCCCTCGGAGGTGGCGGCTCGTTTATCCTTGCTCTGATAGTGGGCCTGATCATCGGTAACTTTTTCAAGGGGTTTGCGAATTTTCTCAGCGTGGCGGCCAAGCCGGAGTGGTACATAAAAACGGCCATAGTAACTTTGGGAGTGAAGCTGGGATATCTTCCGATAAAGCTTTCCGCGATGTCCCAGAAGCTCGGCAAGGCAGCGACTGGCCTGACGTTCGAGCTTTTTGTGGCAGGTGCTGTGGCGACGGTTGTGGCGTACATGGTCTTCTGGCCAGGCGTGTACATAATATCAAGGAGGATATTCAAGCTGCCGCGGAAAACAGCCGCAGTTTTGGGCTCGGGCATCTCGATTTGCGGGGTCTCGGCGGCCGTGGCAACCGGCGGAGCGGTCAAGGCAAAGCCCGTTGTCTCTATAATGGTGTCGGCTCTTGTTGTTGTATGGGCGGTTATAGAGCTTGTGATTCTGCCGGGATTTTTTACACATATCTGGCCGGGGACTAAAGACCCACTTGTTGCAGGGGCGGCCATGGGCATGTCTGTCAAGACTGACGGGGCGGACGCTGCTGCAGGAGAACTCATGGATGAGTTCATGAGAAACAAGATTGAGGCCGATACCAACGGCGCAGTAAAGTGGCCGGAAGGGATAATAACCGCCAGTGCTGTCATGACAAAGGTCTGGATCGATATGTTCATAGGGATATGGGCGTTCGTTCTTGCCATGGTCTGGGTATACAGCATTGAGCGACGGCCGGGGGAGACGGTACCTGCCTCCGAGGTCTGGCACAGATTTCCCAAGTTCGTTCTCGGGTATTTCTTCTGCTGGTTCTTTCTGCTGGCAATCTATTTCGGTCCGGGCCAGGGAGGAGCACCCGATGCGATGCCTTTTCTGAAGACTGTCAAGGCTGGATCTGTGCCTGTTGAAAAGGGCATGAGGAAGCTGTTCTTCATGCTTACCTTCATGAGTCTCGGGATCATAACCGATTTCAAGAAACTCAAGGAGGCCCAGTTCGGCAAGATGGTCTGGGTGTATTTTGTAGCGCTGTTCCTGTTCATCATTCCGGTGGCGATCATAATCGCTTACCTCTTCCATCATGGCATGGAGATTCCGAACATCGCGGGCTATGTAAAGTAGTTGATAATTCCACAGGGGCGTATCCCAATACGCCCCTGTGGAATCAGGGATAAAGGATCAGGGATGAAGGATCAGGAGAGAGAACATGCTATGGAGCATAGAAGGACTGGCGTATCTGGCGGCGGGCGTTGTACTCATGTATTTGTATGTGAGCCGGTCAAAGGGGATCGAAACGCTTTCTCCCGACAGGCTGCCCGAGCTTGGTAATGAATCGTTCAACGAACTTAAAAGCGTTCTGAAAGATGTATACAAAAGGACTCTCTATCTGGCTGTTGCGTTTCTTTATCTTGCATATATGACAATAGCGGTCCGTCCGCAGGCTGCGAGAATATTCGGAATGACTCTGGTGGTTGCTCTTCTTATTTACTCTATCCCGCCCCGGAACAGGGTGATGAAGATCTTAACATCATCCGGTCTTGACCGGGAGACTATCAGGAAACGCGGCCTGAAACTGTGACCGCACCTATTTTACAAGCAGTACAGAGACAAACGAGTTGTTGACTACTTCCCTGCTTACGCTTCCAATGAAGAATCTTCCGAGTCTCTTGCCACGGGAACCTATCATAATCAGGTCCGGCTTTTCATCTTCTGCGGTTTTTAAAATTTCTTCAGCAGGATGGCCGCTGCGCAGGACCGTTCTGACAGCCAGGGTCGGTGGATTTTCCTGCAGCTTCTTTTTATAGTAATCCAGAATCATTTTAGCCTTCCTGTCCATTGCTTCCTTCAGGGTGGTGCCTTCCATTGCCTTTTTGAGTTCAGACATCTCGGCATCGCCAAGCATTTCATCCATGAGAGACAGCCCCTCGAATTTCTCCACATACACAATTATGATTTCTTCGGGGTTCATGCATTTACAATAATGAAGCACATTATCAAACATCTTCTTGGTTCCTTTTGTGTCGTCAACGGCTATCAGTATTTTTTTCATTCTCCTTCTCCTTGAGCGCATTCTGAATGAGATAAAAATTAAGCCGGCGCTGACGGCACCGGCTTAATATGAGTTTGTACGGCATCGGGATTAATCCTTGTCTTTTTTCTTGTCTTTATCTTTTTCTTCAAGCTTTTTCAGTTTTTTCTCAAGTTTTTTCAGTTTCTTTTCGAGCTTTCTTACTCTGTTGAAATCGAACCACTGTTCATTTGCGATCGGATAGTCATTGTAATGCGAGCCATAGACTCTCCATGAATCATCCCAGTTTGCCGGATCTTTAAAACCCAGCAGACGCAGTTCAAGATAAGTCAGTGTCGATCTTGTACCGGTCTGGCAATATGCTATAGTGCGCTTGTTTTTGTCGAGCGACTTGTAGAAGCCGGCCACCCTGTCGGGAGACAGGAATCCGTTATCCTTCATCTTGCCGGTTTTCAGATCTTTTGTCTGATCGAAAGTGTCTTTATGAGAGACGTTGATCGTGACATTGGGAACGTGTCCTGCCCGGAGCGCTCTCTGATCTTTGCCCTTGAACTCCTTTTTGGTTCGCGCATCTATAAGCTGGACACCTGTCTTTTTTCCTGTGGCTATCGCGTTGATCTCATCCGTAGTCGCTATACGGCTCGACACGACGTGCGCCTTGAAAGTCTTGGGCTTGAGAATGGTCGGTTTGTTGTCAATGGCATAGCCGGCATTGATCCAGTTGTCGATTCCTCCGTTAAGGACATGTACTTTATCATGCCCGAGGTACTCCAGTACCCAGAACGCCACCGCTGTATCCTTCATCGTGTCAGTCTTGATATGTTCGCCGTAGATAACAACATGTGTGTCATTTCCGATTCCTGCCTTGCCGAAGAGTTTTTCATATCTTTTGACATTTTTGAATACGCGTGACGTGCTGTCTCTGAGGGCTTTCTTGCAACGCTTTCCGAGACTGATGGCGCCGGGGATATGCCCCTTGGCGTAATACTTGAGCGGTCTGCAGTCAAGGACTACCCACTTACTATCACCGACCTTGTCTTTGAGCTGTTTCGCTTCAAGCAGCAGGTCCGGATTCGCCCATTGTGCCGCCAGCGAAATACCCGCTGCCGTGACGAGAAAGACTGCTGTTATCAACATGATAAGTACTTTCTTCATCATACTGAAACCTCCTTGTTAAGGGTATGCCCACGTAGGGCGGTTAAATGTTCGCTGACCTCCTTTCGGTGGGATTTACTCTTCCGTTTCCTGGTAGAGTTCCTTGAGATGCTTCTGAAACTCTTCACTCATACCGGCACCTATGACCTCGCCTCCGCCCACTCCGTATGCGGGGGCTTCGGCCTTCTCAAAGTACCCGGGCTGAATACCGGTAATAAACGACTTCCGGAAGCCTCCTGCGAAAGCCAGGATCATCAGAATTATCATTAAGAAAACCAACCGTTTATCCATTCATGTCCTCCTCATGGAACAGCAGCTCGTATTACTCATCTTCCCCTTCGTCGTCTTGTGTAAGACTTTCGTAATATTTTTCAAGTTCCTTGTCTATCTTGACCTCTACTCCTTTTTCAGCCCTGCCGGTAAACACTCCGGAGTGAATAAAGGGCGGGATGCTGTAGCCAAGAAGAAATCCGAGAGCTATGGCTACTACCAGAACTACTATGCCGAAGGCCTTTTTATCCATCGTGATCCTCCACCATGCTTGTTTCGTTATTTCTTCCTGATTATGAATATCATTTTGCCGCCGTTTTTCTGTTTATCGGTAATTTCGTATTCAGGTGTGTCACACATTGCGGCAATAGATTCCGAAGATGACGGATTATCGAAGATGACCTCAAGCGTGTCACCAGGGTTTATCTTTTCCAGCGCTTTCTTCGTGTAGATCTGAGGATGAGGACATACATATCCCATACAGTCGAGTTCGTAAACGCCGTCACTTTTCTTGTTGAATTTAAT
>CAZZGC010000157.1:0-5074 GCA_964653915.1 uncultured Thermodesulfovibrio sp. | reverse complement strand
AAGAGGTCAGTAATAGAGTTTAGAGGTTAGAGGTTAGAGTTCGGAGTGAAGAGTTCAGGGGTAAGGGGTAGGTGGTATGAGAGTGGAAGAGTATTTAATTCACGGTTCAGCAGGAAGCCACATGGGATCTCCCCTCCCTTGACGGGAGGGGATTCAGGGGAGGGTGACAGGGAGCTTGTATTCAAGAGGGAAAAGGAAAGTAAGCAGTAGGCAGTAGGGGCGTGGCGGTGCCACGCCCGAAGCGGGAAAGGCGCGAAAAGCGAGGGAAACAGTCCCGCAAAAAACTCGTTTTTATTTACACAGTTACAGCATTTCAGCTTCCCGATCAGCTTTCAGCGGACTATCACACGCAAGGGCGGGCCCTGTTTGACTCAACTATGCTGCATAGTATAAAATTTGCACATGCATTCCGAATACGTCCCGCTTCATCTGCACACTGAATTCAGCCTTCTGGACGGCGCCATAAGGCTCGATGATCTCATAGAGGCGGCCAAGCAGTACAATCTCGCGGCTGTCGCCATGACTGACCACGGCAACCTCTTTGGGGCCATAGAATTTTATAAAAAGGTCTCGTCCGCAGGAATGAAGCCCATTATCGGCTGCGAAACGTACATAGCTCCCAAAAGTCGTTTTGACAAAGAATCGGGCAAGGGCTCATCAGAAAAGTCCTTTCATCTGATCCTCCTATGCAAGGATATAAACGGGTACAGGAACCTTACAAGGCTCGTGAGCGCAGCATTCACCGAGGGTTTCTACTACAAGCCGAGAATAGACAAGGACCTGCTTGCCCAGCACAGTGGGGGACTCATCGGGATGTCATCATGCCTGAAGGGTGAGATTCCGTTCTACCTGGCTGCCGGAATGATAGACAAGGCGAGGAAAGCCGCTCTTGAGTACAGACGGATTTTCGGAGCAGACAGCTTCTTCCTGGAGATACAGGCCAATGAGCTTCCGGAACAGGAAGAGGTAAACAGGCAGATAATAGAACTCAGCAGGGAGCTTCATATCCCCCTCGTGGCCTCCAACGACTGCCATTATCTGAGGAAGGAAGACTCCCGTGCACATGATGTGTTGCTATGTATTCAGACAGGCAAGACATTGAATGATGAAGACAGGATGCGATTTTCTAAGGACAGCTTCTACTTCAAAAGTCCGGAGGAGATGAAGGAGGCATTTCATGATGTGCCGGAGGCCATAGAAAACACTCGGAAGATTGCTGAAAAATGCAACCTGGACTTCAGGTTCAATGAATACAGTCTGCCCAAATTCCCTGTGCCGGACGGAAAGAGCCCTAATGACTATGTCCATGAACTCGCCGAAGAAGGACTCTCCCGCAAGCTCGGCGGCAAAGTATCCGACGAGTACCGCAGCCGCTTAGAGATGGAACTGGCAATGATAAAAAAGATGGGTTTCTCCTCTTACTTTTTGATCGTCAGGGACTTCATCCAGTTTGCAAAATCCAGGAATATTCCGGTCGGTCCGGGCAGGGGTTCTGCTGCAGGCAGCCTTGTGGCATACAGTCTTGACATAACCGATATCGACCCGATCAGATACGGCCTGCTCTTCGAAAGATTTCTCAATCCCGAGCGGGTGAGCATGCCCGATATCGATGTGGACTTCTGCATGGACAGGCGTGGAGAAGTCATCGATTACGTCACTGAACTGTACGGAAAAGACCATGTGGCCCAGATAATCACATTCGGAACGATGCAGGCGAGGGCGGCGATTCGTGATGTAGGCCGGGTAATGAATATCCCCTATTCCGAGGTCGACAAAGTAGCCAAGATGATCCCGATGGTTGCAAAGATCACTATCGAATCAGCACTCAAGATGGAACCGGCCCTGAAGGAACTATATGATTCCGACATAAAGATACGCGAACTCATCGATGTGGCCCGGAGGCTTGAGGGCATATCCCGCCATGCCTCAACTCATGCTGCAGGCATCGTTATATCACCAGAGCCGCTTACGGATTTCCTGCCGCTTTACAAAGCGCCTAATGATGAAGCGATCGTTACACAGTTCGACATGGATGCCATAAAGAAGCTGGGCCTCCTGAAGTTCGACTTCCTCGGATTGAAGACGCTTACCGTCATCGACAAGGCGGAAAAGCTCATAAACATCTCTTCAAACGGCAGCCAGAAGACATTTTCTGTAAAAGATATACCGCTTGACGATCAGAAGACATTCGACCTGCTTAGTGAGGCCCGAACCGTGGGTATATTCCAGCTCGAAAGTTCAGGCATGAAGGATCTCCTTAAGAGGCTCAGACCGTCGGCCTTTGAAGACATGATAGCGCTCGTTGCGCTGTACCGGCCGGGACCGCTCGGAAGCGGGCTGGTTGATGAATTTATCGAGAGCAAAAATGCGCCTCCGGGTTCACAAAAGAAAGGTTCACTTGCCAAGCTCGGACTAGAACAGCTCGACAGAATACTTGAAGAAACACACGGCATAATCCTGTATCAGGAGCAGGTCATGGAGATCGCCCATAAGATGGCCGGATTCAGCCTTGCACAGGCGGATATCCTGCGTAAGGCGATGGGTGGCAAGAACCCTGAGGAGATGGAGCGGATGAAGAAGAACTTCACGGAGGGTCTGAAGTCAAACGGAGTATCTCTGGACAAGGCCGAGACGCTTTACAAACTGATCCTTCAGTTCGCCCAGTACGGGTTCAACAAATCACACTCTGCGGCCTATGCCCTGATCGCCTATCAGACCGCATATCTGAAGGCACACTATCCGGTCGAGTTCATGGCTGCATCGCTCAGTGCAGACATGGACAACACGGCCAAGATAGTTTCCTTCATAAATGAATGTAAGGATATGGGTATAGAGATGCTGCCGCCGGATATCAACGAAAGCGACAGGGAATTCCATGTGACGGGCAACTCCATACGATTCGGCCTTGAAGCTGTGAAGGGTGTGGGCAGTTCCGCAATCGATGCAATCATAGAGGCAAGGGAAGACGGGCCCTTCTCATCATTTTCAGATTTCTGCTCGCGCGTTGACATGAGACGGGTCAACAAAAAGGTCATCGAAAGCCTTATCAAGGCTGGCGCACTGGATGCGATGGGAGGCCGTGCCCGGCTAATGGCGGGACTTGGCCCCGTGATGGAGGCGGCCGTCCGTCAGCAGCGGCACAAAATGGCCGGCCAGGTAAGCATGTTCGAATCTCAGCCTGCACCTGAGGAGAGGTTGCCAGATGTGCCGGAATGGAGCGAGGCAAAACTGCTTGAGATGGAAAAGGAAGCGCTCGGATTCTATATCACCGGGCACCCTCTGAACAGGTATGCTGATGTCATGAAGGAACTGTGCGTAACATCCACAGAAGATCTCGACAGCCTTCGTGACAGGCAGGAGGTCAAACTCTGCGGAATCATAAGGGAGTCCAAGCGCATTCAGACCAAGAAGACGGGCGACCTCATGGCTTACGTGACTATAGAGGATATGCACGGGGCCGTGGAGGTCATTGTATTTCCTGATACTTACAGAGAATCCCAGGATATCTTCTCACAGGAACTTCCCGTCATCGTAGCGGGCTATACCGACAAGACCGACAAGGGGCTGAAGATAATTGCACAGAAAATAGTGTCGATCGAAAACAGCGAAGAGATAAAGGACCTCAAAATCAATATAAAGTTCAGAAAGGCCCCTAACGGAGGTTTTCAGAAGAACGGGAGTGGATCATCGTATGACGTATCGAGAAGAAAGACGCTGACGCTGACGATGTACAGCAGCACTCCGCCCGAGACTCTTCCCAAGCTCGAATCTATATTCGAGCGTTACTCAGGGGACTGTCCGGTCTATCTTAAGATCGTCTCGCCACGCAAATGGGAGACACTTCTCAGGACCGGCAAGCATGTGATGCCATCTGCGGAGCTCATCTCTGAACTCGAAAGAATTTTAGGCAAGAAGTCCGCGATACTGAACTGAAATGAACTACTACCTGGATTTTGAAAAACCCGTTGCCGAACTTGAAAGCAAGATCGAGGAACTGAAGCGTCTTGTTGACGGCCAGGACATGAACATAAGCTCCGAGATCAGGAAACTCGAAAAGAAGGCGCGTGATCTGAGGGCCGATATATTTTCCAAAGTTACGCCCTGGCAGAAGACTCTCATAGCCCGCCATCCCGAACGTCCTTATACACTCGATTACATAAATCTGCTGATGAACGACTTCGTTGAACTCCACGGCGACAGGAGGTATGCCGATGATCCAGCAATAGTTGCAGGATTCGCCCGGTTCAACAATATACCGGTAGCCGTTGCCGGCCACCAGAAGGGTCGAGGCACCAAGGGCCGCATAGAGAGGAACTTCGGGCAGCCCAATCCCGAGGGCTACAGAAAGGCCCTGAGGATCATGAAACTGGCGGAACGATTCGGTATGCCTATAATCACTTTGATAGACACTCCCGGGGCATATCCAGGAATCGGCGCCGAAGAACGGGGGCAGGCAGAGGCGATAGCACTGAACCTGCAGGAGATGTTTGACCTGAAGACCCCCATTATATCCATAGTCATTGGGGAAGGCGGAAGCGGAGGCGCACTCGCCCTTGCTGTGGCCGACCGGGTCCTGATGCTCGAGCATTCGATATATTCGGTCATATCCCCGGAGGGATGCGCCGCCATACTCTGGAAGAAAAACGGCTCAAACGTCGGACCGATAGAATATGCGCGCGCTTCGGAAGCTCTGAAGCTCACGGCGCAGGACCTTCAAAAACTCGGTGTGATAGAAGAGATTATATCAGAACCGCTCGGAGGCGCCCACAGGAATCCACCGGAAACAGCCAATAATATCGAGGCAGTCCTGCAGCGACATCTTGACGAATTGCTATCCTCCGACACCGGATCACTTCCTGATTTACGTTACGATAAATTCAGAAAAATCGGCTCCCTGACGACCAACACTGATCACTCCTGACAGTTCTTTCCAGCTAACTCCATAAGGAGTCGGGGACCGAGAGGCTGCCCCTGATTTCCTTCCCCGCATTTCACGCACGTCTCGCTTTATCAATACCACGGTGCGCTTGACCACCATCTGTTGCCGAAAAGGGGATGATCGTAAAAGACACTA
>CAZZGC010000156.1:0-5140 GCA_964653915.1 uncultured Thermodesulfovibrio sp. | reverse complement strand
GATGAGGCTACACTTAAGTCGTGTGGAGTTGGAAGGCCCTTAGCATGAAGACGGAGGGTTAACAAGGGAGACACAGCAATGTGCCTCCCTGTTATCCAGGCGGGAAAAGCGAGAAATGGAGTTTAGAGTCTGGAGTTAAGAGTTAAGTGGTATGTCATTCCGAATAATCCCCCGCAGGGGGTGAGGAAAGTCAGTGATAAGGGATAAGTGGTATGTGGTAAGTAAGTGGAAAAATTATTATAAAAATCATCTTCCTTTAACTTACCACCTATTACTTACTGCTTACCACGCTAATCCCCGACAGGTCGGGATCGAAATGACTCTTCTAACCCGCTGAACTCATGAATTTCACGACTGCTTGATAGGCATTATTAATCCGGATGAAAAAATTAAATATAATTCTTTTACTTATTGTTGTCATTGCTGTTTTCACGCTCGTAGTAATTTCCGGGGTGCATGGTTGGTCGGATCTGGTAGTTCCCAACCTGGCAAGACTGGACAGCTTCCCGTTACCGTTGCTGCTCGGTTTTTCATTTATTGCCGGAATGGTTTCATTTTTTGCCCCATGTGCATTCGTCCTCTTTCCAGGATATGCTGCTTTTTATCTTGGAGTTGATGAAGAGCAAAAAGAACGTCCCGCTGTACTCGGTATAGTTGCTTCAGCAGGGGTTGTCTCTTTTTTTATCCTGTTAAGTGGAGTAATTATTATCGTTGGCAAAGGTATAGTCAGATACCTTGCTTATGTTGCACCGGCCATGGGATTTATTTTGATTATTCTGGGGCTGATATTATTTGCCGGATATACTTTCAGGACAGGTGTGATCCAGAAACTGCTTGACAGGTTAAAATCTCCGGAAACAAGGACGAAGAGAAATATCTATCTGTATGGGTTCGGATACGGGGCGGTCTCGATCGGCTGTACTCTTCCGCTGTTGTTTGCCCTGATTATCGTTCCTCTTACCACCGGGAAGATTTTTACCGTTTTTTTATCCCTGCTGGTTTTTGCGACAGCAATAAGCATATTAATGATTCTGGTGACATATCTGGTAGCCTGGTCCGAGAATAACCTGATTATGAAGATGGTAAGATCTACCGTAACTGTGAAGAAACTCAGTGGTCTGGCGCTGATACTTATAGGAGCTTTTCTGGTTTACTACAATCTTGTTTACAGTATGCTTATGTAGTAAAAGAGGCACTGTGGCGGGAAATGCGGGAGAAGCGGGAAGGGATAGTAGGTAGTAAGGGGTATGCAGTAGGCAGTCCCTTGAATCCTCAAGTTTCCTGTAACTGTTTCGGAGATGGTTCAACAAAGGAGAAAACTATATGAAGCTTATCGTGTCGCATTTTTTAGCTTTTTTGATGCTTTTTGCTGTTTTCGTGTTCGGATGCACGGCACAGAGTGATGCTCCGAATGATGAAACCAGTATTTCAGAAGTTGGTGAAGGGGCACGGGTAGCCGAGATAGCTCTTCCCGGCATGTTCTGCCCTGCATGTGCCAGGAATGCAGAAACAGCGTTCCGGGGTATGAACGGTGTGATCGAGGCTGAAGTGGATATAAAAACCAAGGAAGGCAGGGTGGTTTATGAGTCCGCGACCACTTCTGCAGAAAAGATCATACAGAATCCCGTCATTCAGTCGTATGATGGAAACGTATTAACAGATCAAGAGTATAAACAGTGAGGTAATGAGATATGGTCAGGAAGGTACAAATACTGAAGACTCCGGGATGCAGTTCCTGTTCAAAGGTAGCCGATCTTATCAGGAAAATCAGGAAGGATGAGAATCTGGAATTCGAGATCGAGGAACTGGATATAGCAAGGCATCCCGAACTGCTCAGGAAATACCAGATAATGGTTTCTCCCGGCATAATTATCGACGGCAACCTTGAGTTTACAGGCATGCCGGGGGCGAAGAAGCTGAGAGGAAAACTATCTATCTGAGCGGATAGCAACTTCAAGAGGAGGATGTCATGAATATAGTGTTGATATCGGGTGTATTAAGTTTATTAATGAAATCGGGATATGTCTTTGCCCAGATGGGTCCCGGGATGATGGGCTGGGGCTACGGAATGGGATGGGGATGGTCAATAATAATGCTTGCTTTCTGGATAGCCGTTATTGTGGGGATTATTTTTCTGATCCGATGGATTGTACTGTCAACCGATAAAAGACATGGAACAAAAACAGAGGATTCTGCTCTGGAGATACTGAGGCAGAGATATGCAAAGGGAGAGGTTAATAAAGAAGAGTTTGAAGAGAAGAAGAGGGATCTGGGACTATAATAGATTCTTTCAAAATCCATTTTCTACAGTTCTGCTGATTTTCATTGTTGCTTTTTTAATCTGGCGATTTACAAGACCATTGAACATATTTGTTATTGATGAAAAGTTTGAAAGGCCGATTCATGTAGACACTCCTGAGGGTCTGAGTTCTGTTAGTGCAAAAGAGTGTGGCGAATGCCATGAAGTGATTTATAAGGAATGGTCTGAAAGTATGCATGCAAGGGCATGGACCGACCCATATTATCAGATTGATTATGCATATGACGGTTTCCAGCAGATATGCCTCAACTGTCACACACCTCTTGAGAATCAGCAGATAAATCTTGTTCTTGGATTTAAAGATAGAGAGAAATTTAAACCTATCCTGAAGCCTAATCCTGATTACCATCCGGCACTGAGGGATGAGGGTGTTACCTGTGCAGTATGTCATATTAAGGATGGGAAAATTGTTGGTCCTTTCGAAACAGATAACGCTCCTCATCCTGTAATTATTGATCCTGGAATGACCTCCGGTATAAAGTACTGTGAACGGTGTCATGTAGTTACTGGGAAGAGATGGGACACTTTTTACAGGATTCCTCCATGTGGAACAGTAGCAGAGATAGAGGAAGGAGGTCAAAAGTTAGACTGTGTTGGTTGCCACATGCCTGAAGTTGTTCGGCCTGTGGCTGAAGGGATGGAAGCAAGAAAGGGCAGAAAACACCTTTTCTGGGGAGGTCATCATCCAGAAATGGTTGAAGGCAGTCTTAAGGTGGAATATGAAAAGAAAATAGACAAAGACAAAATTGTATTTATATTTACTCTTACAAATATTGGAGCTGCACATCACCTTCCTACAGGTACACCTGACAGGTATCTCACGCTTGAATTAAAACTTATGGATAATAAGGGCAAAATAATAAAAGAGAAGATATACAAAATGAAAAGGTATATCCTATGGAGGCCTCTTATTGTTGAAATTAAAGATACACGACTTCCATATGGTGAGGCTAAGAAATTTAATTTTGAGTTTAAAATGGATAGTAACAATCTACCATCAAAGGTTGATGTTACAGTGATCTACCATCGTCTTGATGAAAAAAGAAGACATAAGATAGGTTACAAAAATGAAGAACCGATAGCATACTCTATATATAAAAAGAGGATAGGGTTTTGAATTCGAATTGTACTGAAGAGGCGGAACGGTCACATTTGAAAAGGGGGTGGTAATGAAAAAAGAAGGATTAATAAGTTGGTTAATAATCGTTAGTTTTGTTTCCCTTGCCCCACTGATGTCTACGGCAGGAGATAAAGGCACCTTTCTTGTTCATCTTAAAACAAGTTTGAAAAAGGACGATGCGCAGATATGCGTTGCATATAACATGATGTGGGCTGCGCTGGAAGAAGGTTATGACGTAAAAGTGCTTGTGGACGCGGATGCTATCAATACATTCAAGGTAGGCTGGCGTGGAAAGGATGATATAGAGGGCTATAAGATTCCGGAAAATCTGAGGGCGGCACTTGCAAAGCAGTTCAGCGTGTCACTGAAATCTGTACCGAAGACATACGGGGATTTTTTGCAGATGCTGAAGGATAGAGGTGTAGAATTTTATATCAACACGGGATTTCTGATTGTGTCAAAGATCGGCACGCGGGAAGAGCCGCTGAAGAAGGTCTCAAACAGGTTCTTTAAACCGGTTACTCTGAAAGAGATGGTCAGGCTGAGAACATCTGCTGCATACTATATGGCGTATTAACCCGTTATAATTCACAAATCGGAGTATTTGCAGAAGGCATGGATCAGATCAGGGATAGAGGAGCAAGGATGAGGGAGAAAGGATATGGATAACTCAAAAATTAAACATATAAAATCAAAATTCAAGTAAAATGAATACTCAAATGAAGACGATGAAACTCAGGGTTGAAGGCATAGAGTGCCGGGGATGCGCTGAAGATTATGAGAAGGTGCTTGCAGACATGAATGGTATTGTGGAGGCTTTGTTTGATTTCAATAATTCCATTATTGCCATCCAATACGATCCTGCAGTAATAAACCGAAAGCAGGTATATATGGCGGTACGGAGAATGGCCAGGGCCGCCAGAATACTGGAAGAGACATAACCGGCAAAAGGTTGCTCACATCATTTAAATATGTTCCGCTCTTCAATTACCTGACTTCAGTATACTGTGAACAATCGCCATGATGTTCGTTCTGAAAGTATTCAGATCGTGATTCATCGGATGGGGGTCGGTCTTTATATTGCCAGCAATAACAATCGTCGGGGTTTCACTGATCCCTACTTTCCTGGCAAGTGCGAGCGATTCCTGTATTTCCTGCGCTTTGGCGCCGCTTCGCAGTTGTTTGCTGAATTCCGGGCCGAGACCGATTTCTTTTCCGAGGGCTTCAAGGACCGTTACATCGGCAATATCTTTTTTCTGGCGCATCTGGGCGGTAAAGATGGCTTTTTTCATTGCTTCCCCTTTGCCCATTTCTCTTGCGATAAGATAGGCCTCTCCAGGCTTTGGCGAGCCATGGTCTCCCCAGTGGATAGGGATCACCTTCCAGGTAATTTTCTTGGGAAAGTTTCCTTTAATGACAGGAATGGATTGTTCAAAGTTATAGCATGTGTGACAGTAGAAACTCATGAATTCCACGATTTCAACTTTTTTCCCGTCAAACCTGAAGTCTTCTCCAGGCAGCAGGCTGTAAACTCCAACAATACGGGGCATATCTTCAGACTTTGCCGGTGTGATGGAAAATATCAGAACCAGCGATATAACAGATGCAGAGATTAACTTTAGAATCATTTTGTTCTCCTCTTTAATTTATTTTAAATTATCTTAACTTTATGAAGATAATATGAAGCCCCTGTATTAATG
>CAZZGC010000155.1:0-5190 GCA_964653915.1 uncultured Thermodesulfovibrio sp. | reverse complement strand
ACTTCCCTGAAGCTGAAAGCCCTGTCAAGAGGACAAATGCACTCTTGTGACCGAACTTGCCATTCCTTTCAGATCTCTTCACATAGCCATCCTGCCATATTACATTGTTCATATCCGGCACTGTCAGTCCTCCATTTTTAGATTATTCCGGCAAGTAATTCGTTAATAACGGTAAAAAATCCTTCATGGCTTCCATCATAACGTCAGGCCCTGCAAAATCTTCGGTTATATCTGTTGAAAATCTTACAAATGCCGCGTCATTTCTTCTGTACCTGAACGAATTAACGATCATATACCATTTTAGTATATATTCGTTGGTAATATATGCATCTTTCATTTTATACCAGTATACAAACATTTTTTTGTCACTACCTTTTTTATAAACGGCTTGAATAAATTTAACTTTACCGACTCCGTCAATATCCAGGCTTCTCCTGGTTTCCGACAACTTGAGCCAGCCGCCACCTGGAAGACAGTGTTTCGGAGAATGAATCTGCGCACCTTCCTTCTGCATACCGTAGTAACCAACATAAAGCGTAAATCTTCTGCCATCCTTGACGTATTCTCGTAACAGGTACTCCTTTACTCTCAGCTTGTCAAGGATAGCAGCATCAAAGAAATATGACTTGCCTTCCCATCCCCTCCAGTTATATGGGAAATCCGCAAATGGTTTTTTTAAGGGCACAACAATATGGAGCGGGAAGAAGTTAAGATACAGCGCCAACGAGAATATCATAAGCGATAGAACAATAACCCTTTTGCTCATCAATGACTCTTATCTTCTATTTTTCTCAACAAAACGGCAGCCACAATCAGAATCGCAATAGCAACACCAAAAATTACAAGCCCCGCAAATTCATGATAAAATCCCTGGGCAATATCCGAACCATATCTCTCGGCTAATATACCTGTTCCTACGACCCGCAACGCATTAACTACGATCGCGACCGGTATGGCGAAAAAGACCAGCACTGCCCTGCCAAGCCATCCCGTACCGGATACATAAGCCAGGGCCGTCGACATGGCAAGGAGGGAAATGATAGAACGGATGCCGCTGCAGGCATCAGCCACTTCAAGCGTGATGTCGGCCAGATGAATGATATTACCCTCTCTGAGTGCGAGCACTCCAACTGCTGACAGAAAATCCACTGAATATTTACTTACAAACAGTTTCAGGGGAAAAGCGATTGAATCGTAAAGCAGGTATGGAAGTGGTATCATGAAAACAAGATAGCCCAGTGGAAACAGAACGATTCTGAATACCTCACTGCCGAAAACATACAAAACGGAACCTGCGAGCACAATAAGCATCGAAAGTTTCATGGAAAACAGCTCACCGGACAGGGTTCCCGCCAGATAAAGCAAAAGACCGGCCACGACAACCGCAAGACCTGCACGTGATGACTTGAGAGCGGCCTGTTTTAATGTATCCCTCTTTTGCCAGACAAAATATCCTGAGACAAAGGGAATTAGAAATCCATGTGAGTAATTCGGATCATTATACCAGTCAGACACCATTATCGATATATCTTTCCAGTAAAGAGCTACAAACGCCGTGATAAAGATCAGCATTAACACAGCATCTGCCTTACCGATTACCTTCCCCTTACTACGATCCTGTAGTAACATCTCTCCCTTTAGATAACAACATCTCCATCAGGATTGACCTTAATCGCTCGAAAGCGTAAGCAGACTCGCTGTCATCTGCAATCTCGAGTGACGAAAAAAACCTGTAAAACATATCCCGGAACTGTTCTCTTCTGTAACCATACTTTTTCATGAGCAAGTTCATGAGTTCAACATTTTCCTGACATCTTCTTAAAGTCTTCAGGCGAAGGCTGACTACCCAGTCAATATCTTCCTCGCCTCCAGCACGAACGATAATGGCATTTCTATCGGCCTTATAAAATGCTTCAGGGCCTGCAAGCGTCTGCCAGGGAAGCACTCCTCCTGCGCCTTCAACAAAGGACTTCATGCACCAGAAAAGAGACTTGTAATTCGTTTCATCAATATTATTCAGTGAACCGTAAACCGCGACCCTTATTCCGCCTTCTCTGGAAATTCTCCTGACCCTTTCGGGATTCCTGAAGAATGCTCTATCCTGGACATACATACTGTCCAATATCCCGTAAAGCATATCCCCCATCCATTCGGGACGGGAAATGTCCGCCCTGAAGACTATGTTTGCATTACCGTTGTTAATCCCCGATTTAAATATTGACCCAAAATACTTAATAGCCATCCAGTCATCATATGAATAGGGCTCGTCAAGATTCCACCATGATGAAGCTCCTTTCCACCTCCATTTATTGTTTAAATAGACCTGAAACTCCGTATGAGCCCATTCTCTTTTTTCAAAGTGCCGATCAAATTCTTTCAGTACGCTGACAAACCTTTTCTTATATTCGGGTTTCATGGCCTCTTCAATCGGTGGTGCTTTAAGGGCATGTTCCGCGATATCGTCTTGAGTCTTATTTTGAACACTTTTATACTGATAGTAATCTGCCAGCCTAAGCGGCCAGTTTTCGAAAAACGGAAGATAAAATCTTTCCACGGGGATGCCCTTTCTGTAGCCGGATTTAAAGGCGGTTCCACTAAACAGTGGCCCAAGCCGCCGGTCATAATCCGTCCAGTCAATCCCGACTTTTCCGTCATCAACAAACGATACCTCTGGAATCATGTCGTCATGAACCTTCCCGTTTTGTGAATAAGGTACACGGTTGATAACGGCCCTGTGTGCATGGGCAAGACGATGGGCGCTAAAAAACTTTTCTGTACCAGCCCTGTATGGCCCGGAATACATATTCAGTTCCGGCACAAAGGCGAGCCGTTGAGGAATCAGAATATCAAGCACATTTAATCGAACAGCAAGAATTTCATTCGTGTCTCCTTTCCCTGAAATAGTGATAGTTCCCCTGTATAACCCCTCCTTTACTTCCCTCGGGATCCAGATATCAAGATATAGCTCCTGACTTTTCTGCCCTCTGAACGGTTTTATATGCAATCTGCCTCCGGACACCGGAATTGCAAGTTCAGGATACCAGCGGTTCCTGATCCTGAGATAATGAACCTTGAACAATGAAATTCTTTCACTGGGAATTTCATTACCCCTTCCATCTACCATTCCTGAAATATCCACTTTGAGATCATCATTAAACGGACCGTCGACAGACAGCTGAAACCCTGTCATTTCTCCCCTGCAACCGGTCAAGCTTACCTTCCGATCCATTGCTGACCATACCGGATTTCCGCCGACAAAACTATCGTAGGCAGCATTTTCATCATGCAATGTTCCCGTGACCGGGTCCACCTTAACTATCTCGGGCAACGCCCACACGCCTCCGCCTGGAATCTTATCCGGTTCCCTGATTCTTCTCCTTCTACTGTTATCAGCAGGAATCTCAATCCGTGGCAATGAATCCGATGCATAACCGGCGGCAAACGCCGGATCAGACCTCTGACCATATTCATTGATGGCAACTACCTTTACTGTAATTTTTTCTTTCGCCGGCAACCAATCCAATATAACCTGCTGAACACTCCCTTTTTGTACAGGTCTCGGCACTCTCCACAATGGAAGTTTTTCACCGTTCAGGTAAACTTCAAAGGCAAATACAGAATCATTTTCCCTGATGTTCAGGACAGCCGCCCCGCTGTCCATATGTGCCTTATCAAAAGATGTTCTCAACGTAATATCAGGTTTATGTAACCGCTGACTTTCTGCATCTGAAAAAGTCACAATCAGATACGGTGAATATCGTCCGGATTCGCGTGAATGCACATAATTATTAGCGAATGTCTGTCCGGAATCATCCATAATAACCAGACCATGCGATGTCCCGGTTATAAGCGCATATATCAGCTCCGGCGTCAGGTCTACTGACCACCAACCATCTTCCCCCCTTTTCAACTCGGTATGATGATGTAATGTGTGCCCATTGCCCAATATGACATCAGACAGATTTGATCCCTCTCCAGCCCAATATCTTTTTTTATAGCTTGCATAATTAAACGTCGCTCCGTGACCTCTAATATCTTTCAGATATCCCCTCGACGAACCTTCAACCCACTCAGAAGCAACTGTGGATATCCCTATCTTCCTGAGCTTATTTTCAGTCCCGGCACTATGAAAGTAGAGCCTAGCACTATCCACTCTCTTCCCGTCAAGAGCAGATAAATCAAAATCCAGAATCGCCATCTCTTGAATACCCTTGAGTTTCAGTTTGCGCGCTGCCCCCATATTGTAATCTTCCTCTCCGGGATAAGCAGAAATCCAGACATCTCTTGTAGTATTGAACTTAACTGTTCCCGCTGAAACTATACATGGAGTAGCAGCTATCAAAATCACTAGCAAAAGGATGTTTACTTTCGACATTACAATACGGTCACATGAGGGCAAAAGTTGAATGGGCAGGAATTGTCGGGACAGATCAGTCTGCAAAGGGCTCTTTACCGAAAAACCTGATCTTAATCCCGTCTACAACATTTATTTTAAATAAAAATCCAGCCTTGATAATTGAATCGTGAATTTTGTAACCAGCTCTAATCAATCCGTTTAAATCCGCTTCTTCATAGCTCGTCTCATAGCCAAACCTCTGTAATGTATTGGCTGCGACTCTTTCAAACAACTTCACCTGACCTGCGCTCATTTTCTTCTTCCATTTGCCATAGTTCCCTTTTCTGATCGAGCTTGTCAGCTTCTTCATGCTGCTCTCATTATATTCCTCCCCCAGAAATCTGTATATATCCGGAACAATTTCTTCAGCATTGTCAAGCAAATCTTCGTAGCGCAAAAAATAAAGTTGTTTCGAGTTTTGCAATTTGTCATAGATCTTGCTTGCTTCATTACATTTTTTCCAGTACTCTGCACAAGTCAATATATTATTAGGGCCCCATTCTCTGTCCAGCAATGAGAGGGATACATCGCGCCCATCACGAACTATGTAAATATATTGTGATTCCGGAAATAGTTCATAAATAATTTCCAGGTCCATTATATAATGTGGAGTTTTGTCGCCCCACGAGGTATAGCCATTTTTAGAAGACCTCTCCATACAGAGTTCATTTACAATATTCTTGTAATTAATCATGTCAAGACGCGAATATATGTCAACAGGGCTTACAGACAATCCCCACTGCTTCACTGGTGTTTCACCCAAAATATCCGCAATTAATTTTATACAATTAGAT
>CAZZGC010000154.1:0-5255 GCA_964653915.1 uncultured Thermodesulfovibrio sp. | reverse complement strand
GTCAAAGTCCCGTTCATCAGCTAAAGGCCCACCGCTGCAATCATTGTCCTTGCCGTCACATGGGATTTCCGTATTTCCGGGAAACATCGAGGGATCATTGTCATTGCAGTCGCCGGCACACCAGACCACTCCATCTCCATCATTGTCCACATCAGTTATAAAATCCGTCCTTCCATCACAGTTGTTATCTTTACCGTCACATATCCTCGGTGCACCTGGATAGACATTGGGATCATTGTCATCACAGTCTGTTCCGCTTGCACAACTTATTCCGTAAATGCCGTCATTGTCTTTATCCTGACAGCCTGTTATGGGTGTGCATCCCTCAGGATCAGAGTTATCTGTCAGATTGTCGCAGTCCTCATCTAAACCGTTTCCGCACACTTCTTCATTACCTGGATATCTATTGGCATCATAATCATCACAATCAGGAACCGGATCACATAGACGTACCCCGTCACGATCATAGTCGATTTCTCCGGGTAAAGGTCTCCCGCTGCAGTCATTATCCTTGCCGTCACATGGGATTTCCGTATTTCCAGGAAACATTGAGGGATCACTGTCATTGCAGTCGCCGGCGCACCATGGCACTCCATCACCGTCTGCATCTACATCGGTAGGTGGTTTCCAGCCGTCACAGTCGGTATCTTTTCCGTCACATGTTTCTGTCATTCCGGGATGGACAGCCGGATCGCTGTCGTCACAATCCGCCAGATTCAGCACAGGATCATCTGCAAAATACCCGTCACCGTCATTGTCAATTAGTGCAAATAACATTCTAGGGATCATCACCAGGATTAAAACTAAGGTCATTAAAACTGTTTTTTTATCTCTCATGACAAAAACACTCCTCATAAAGATTGATCTTCCCTGTGACAAGACCACAGGGAATCTAATGCAAGAAAAAATGTTTATTACTTTTGCTCGCTTGATCCCGGGGCAAAACCACGGGGCATACGCTCGCTATCCATTTAATGGTTTATTACCCCTGAGAAATCTTCTGCGGTAATACAGAGACATGAGCTTTCTGAAAAAAATATTCGGCGACGGAGGATTCACAAACAGCGAGCTGAGAAAAGCCACCTACAGGCACCCATTTGCGGGTTACCTGCCGTGGCTGGCTTACGAAAAGGAAACAGGGCTGTTTTATAACATTGATGACACCATCGGATATATCTGGGAGTGTGTGCCCCTATGTTTTGCAGGGGAGGGCACATTCAATATACTGGGAGGTCTTTTAAGGGCAGGTTTGCCTGAAGACAGTGTCATGCAGTTCATACTGTATGCGGACCCGGACATTCATCACATAATAGAAAGCAAAAAAATACTCCGCAATGCATATCTTATAGATAAGGCCCTCAGGAGATATTCTGATTATATTCAAAAGGGGATTCACGGCCTCGATAAAAACTCAGGCATTCCCGTGAGAAACTTCCGGCTTTTTGTGTCAGTCAAGATACCCAAAAACAGAACGTATGAAGTCAATGTGGACGATATCAGAAGGGCAGTGGAAGAGATTCTTCACGGCGTGAAACTATACCCCAGGCTTCTTGATGCAAATGATCTCGTTGATTTAATAAGGAAGTTGCTTAATTCAAACCATTCAGAGGTAAATAACCGCCACTATTCAGAAGAAGTTCCCATTAACAGGCAGGTTCTCATGGCAGACACGAATATCGATATCCTCACCGGTGAAGAAATCAAAGTTGGGGACAAGTATATGAGATGCGTAACTCCTAAAATCCTTCCAAAAGAGATAGATGCCCTTACATTGAATGAGGTATTCGGCGGCATCTGGGGCGTTGCCTCTGATTTTGAACAGATAACATCACCGTTTATCTGTACGCTTAACATCATCTTCAGGAATATCAAGAAAAAGATCGAATCAAAGATCAACACAACCCTTGCCCAGCAGTCCATGGGGAGCTTTGTATACAAGCTTGAAAAGAAAAAAGACGAATTCAGGCAGCTCTCCAGGGAATTTGATGAACGCAACTACTACCAGATAATGTTTTCTGTCTGGATATGGAATCATGACAGGGAAAAGACAACGAGAGAGGCCTTCAGAGTTCGGAGAATCTGGGACGCAAAGGGCTTTCTTACACAGAATGACAGCTATATCCTGCCTATACTTCTGATCTCTTCACTTCCTTTTGGTTTATATAATGTAAAGAAAAACTTGGATTTCATCGGCAGGAGCTTCATAGTTCCAGATAATGTCGTCCCCTATTTCATGCCCGTCCAGGGCGACTTCTCCGGTTACGGAAACAGCCTCCTCTTTGTAGGCAGAAAAGGACAATTTAGCGGAATAGATATATTCTCGGACAGGGCCAGCAACTACAATATATTCATAGCTGCCGGATCAGGAAAGGGAAAATCATTTCTCCTCAACTATATCCTGCTTAACTCCTACAGTCAGGGTGGAATCATAAGGGTCGTGGACATCGGCGGTTCCTACAAGAAAATGGTTAACCTCTGCGGAGCAAGGTACCTTGATCTTGCTGACAGCTCGATGTGCCTCAACCCCTTTACCAGTCTGATTACACATGACGACAATGAACTTCAGTACATGCTGAATGCGGTTTCGGCAGTAATTATGCAGATGTGTTTCTACGGTTCGGACGGGAAAAAAGTCAGGGAGTCAGAATTCACTCTTATCAAGGAGGCCGTGAAGTTCGCATATCAATCCTCAGGCCCGGAGGCAAATATTGATCTCGTATGGGAATACCTCAGAAACTTCAAACACTATGCCCCGAAACTCGAGATATGTCAGGACAGTAAATGCTCCGAAGATCTTGAACAGATGGCAGGTCTCATGTCATTCAACCTGAGAGACTTCACCTCAAAAGGCACATACGGAAGGCTTTTTAACGGGAAATCCACATTCAATATAAAGAATGATGAGTTTGTCGTACTTGAGCTTGAGACTTTAAAAAGGGTCCGTGAGCTTTTTAAAATCGTCACGCTTATTGTGCTTGATGAGACAACACGGGAGCTTTATCTTTCGGACAGAAGGCATCCAAGGTATATCATGATAGATGAAGCCTTTCAGTTCCTTGGAGATTCCAGTATACAGAAAGAGGTCATTGAAGAAGGCTACAGGAGGGCACGGAAATACAGGGGGAGCTTCGGTGTCGTGCTCCAGTCAGTGCTCGACCTTGAAAGGTTCGGCGCTGTTGGTGAAGTGATAAACGCAAACTCTGCCTTCAAGTTCTATCTCGAATCTGTTGATTTTGAGAAGTCCAAGCACAAAAAAATGCTCGATTACTCGGACTTTGAATTAATGCAACTTAAATCTGTCAAATCCCATCTCCCATATTATTCCGAGGTCTTTCTTGACTGCCCATACGGTAAGGGAGTAATAAGGCTCGTTACCGACAATTATAACTACTATGTATACACATCAAATCCAAAAGACATCGCTAAAATCGAGAGTCTCGTGCAACAGGGCAAAAGCTATGACGAAGCCATTGAAAGTATTATTTAGTCTTGTTTTTATATTCTTCTTTCTCTACAGCTTCGTTTACGCTGAATGCACAGGCACTTTTGTAAATCCCATAACGGACATCTGCTGGAAATGCATATTCCCCATCAAGATAGGCGGGGTGGCGGAAATCTCGTTTTCAGACGTACCACCTGATGAGGAAGAAATCGACAACCCAATCTGTGTTTGCGGTATGCCTCCCCATATAGGTGTTACAGCTTCGTTCTGGGAGCCGGCAAGGATGATAGAAACCGTCAAAGACCCTTACTGCTTTACTCTTATGGGCACTCAGATGTCCAGCACAAACCTGGGCTCACTCGGTGGTTCCAACAAGAGAATGGGGCATACTACATTCGCCCAGGCGCATTACTACATCTTTCCTGTGTGGGGTATTCTTGATCTGTTCCTGGATCTCCCCTGCGTGGAGTACAGGGATTTTGATCTTGCGTATATAACGGAGGTTGACCCCATGTGGAATTCAGACCTTCTTACTATTGCCATTAATCCGGAGGCCCTTCTTTTTGCTGAACCCGCTGCCCAGTTTGCCTGTATGGCAGATAGTGTAGCCGCGAGCACCAGTCTCCCCTATAATTCCCTGTTCTGGTGCATGGGTTCATGGGGCAGCGCATACCCACTTGCCGGAGTCATAGGGAAGTCAAACTATATAGAGGCCAACGCCGGTCTTGCTGCAAGGATGTTATACAAGCTGTCAAGGGAACTCCTGGCATGCGATCCCGGCGTTAACGTCTGCGGATGTACTCAAAGGCCGGTCTGGAGAAAAACCCACTACAGATTTCAGTTAGTCAGACCTGTAAGAGACAATGAGTGCTATCCAATCGGAAAAAGTTCCATGTTATGGGAACGTAATAAGAATCCAATATTTGAAGGAGATAATTTTTTATGGATGTTATTCAGAAAGAACCTGTGTTGTATGTATATGTATTGATCGCTGTTCTTCTTTTCCTTTTTTTCATCATTCCAGCGCAGTCTGAAATGGAAATTGACAACAAACATACGAAGGATATCGAAAAGCGGGTCAAGGGGATCGATGAGTTAATGAATTCTCAAGATTTTAATGACATGATACTGAAAGAAATTGAGAGAATAAGAAATTTTGAAAGCCCTGATCCAAACAGCTCACTTCCTGAACAGTCATCATTACCCAGTATGCCATATAAAGATGAGCAACAAAGCACAGAAAGAGGGTACTACCTGTTCATATCTTCATCAATTCCCGCTCACACTTTAAAAAATTATGCACATGATATAGATGCACAGAGACTTCCTGTTAAAATGGTTTTGAGGGGATTCGTGGATGGGATGAAGTATGTCAAACCGACTGTGAACTTTATTAGGCGTATCTTACTAAAAGATGAAGTCTGCAAGTCCAAATGCAAAACCTATCAAGTGGAAGTGGAAATTAATCCTGAGTTATTTAAAAAATATAACATTAAATCAGTTCCTGCCATTGCACAAGACCCAAAATCAAAGATAATATACGGCGATGCTGATATAGAGTATATGTTGGAGAAGCTGTTGTGAGCCTCAAATCATAGGAAGTCTTTTTTCATGATTAATACCTGATAGCATTCAATTCCTAGTAGCCCATCAAGACTGAGTTTCATGCCAGAATATTAGATTTTGGAAAGATCCTAAATGTACCAATTTCAGATTGAAATTATTAATGTAAATGTTTTTTATGACAGCCAATCCTCAAATTGTAAATCAGCGCCAACTATTTTTTTTATTGCATTCATTTTGTCATGACTAA
>CAZZGC010000153.1:0-5436 GCA_964653915.1 uncultured Thermodesulfovibrio sp. | reverse complement strand
CCGTCCTTACGCACTTCATAGAGCAGTTCGTTGTCCGGACGGTTGCTGCGGCCATAGTCATCAAAGCCGAATGTTGTATGATAGTCGTCGAGGAATCCGTCCATGAAGCCGCCCCCGACGATCATGACAGGGATATCGATATCGAGCTCGAACAGGTCACTGCATATTCGTTTGTATCTCAATGAAGCCTCGGTGATCTCCATGTCCAGGTGTATGATCCAGTCTCCTGACTCCTGCACTGTATACGTGCTTGAATGGGAAAGACTCAGAGACAGCGAGTTTTCTTCTTCGGCTTTCTCAAGATATGGCTGGCCCGCGTGAAGGAATATGGGGAAGAGATTTTTGACCTGGAATGGGCCGTTGAAACTGAACGCGTAAGAGACGGTAATTGCCAGGAATGCTGTTATAAACGCCCCGATCCGGAAAACCCGAATCACGAGAGACTCTTCCCCGCCTTCTCCTTGTTTTCCATCAGCGCCTGTACAGGCTGAAGGCCGTACGGCGTTCCCTGTTCAACCGCCTTAAGTACCGTTCCACCGCCGGTGAAGAAGTAGTACTGAGGATCATCGAGCACAGACATATAGAGGCCGGGACAGAGGTTCTTGAACTCCTGTAGTGTATCACCGCCGCCGAACATCTTTCTGGCAGTGGTGTTTTTACTGAGATTTTCGTACAGTGCGCGGGAACCGTCAGGAAATTGAGGCGTCAATCCCATAACGGCATTGACGAATATCGTCTTTGCGGAGAGTATCGCATCCTGCACCTTTTTGTCATCAAATGAACGGGGATCAATATCGAGCACATAGTTGTAGCTTTCGCCTTTTTTGAGGTCGCTAACGGCTATGCTCCTGTGTTTGCCTTCGGCCTTTTCTTCGAGTGTCTCGGATTCCACGATATGTGGCATTTCCAGTATCTTGCCTTCTTCTTCGTCCTTGCGGACGAGCTCTGCTGCAGCCTTTACATCCTCCTCAGCTATCCCTTTGATGCTGATGCCATACTTTGCGCAAAGATAAGCATTGTAGAGTACGCCCCCCAATATAAGAAAGTCGGCCTTCTCATATATCTTTGTCAAAGGCCCGATCTTGGTGTCGTACTTTGATCCTGCTACGACCGCAAGGAATGGCGGTTCCGGATCTGTGACGCTGTTGAGATTTTCAATCTCCTGCTGCATTAGGAACCCTGCATAAGAAGGGATGAATTTGGCTATATCGAAGGTGGAGACATGGGGCTGCCATGAGCCAAAGGCGTCATTAACATATATATCAGCAAGGTCAGAAAGTATCACCGCGAGATTATCCCTGAAAAATCCCTCGCTCTCTTCCCCTCTGAACCAGCGGGTATTCGGCAGATAGATCCCGCCGATTTTCCTGTCCTTGAGTTCGCCTACTGCGCGGTAGACTGAACTGCCCAGTCCTGATATTCCGGCCTCAGGATCAATCTCGCATTCCGGTATCTCAAACTTCGTATAGAGTTTGCGCTCGAGATATTCCGTAATGGGTTTGACAGAAGTTTCAGGGCTGCAGGTGATCTTGCCCGTCTTTTTGTCACGAGGCCGGCCGACATGAGACATGAGGATGGGACGTCCTCCGCGATCGACTATGTAATATAATGTCCCAAGCGTCCTTTCGATTCTGAAAGGATCCTTTATTCGTCCTTTTTTTACTACATTGTGGTCGAAACGGATCAGGACGACCTTGCCGTAGAGGTCGGCTTCCTGAATGAGCGGCAGTCTCCTGTCCAGATTTGCCGTGAGCATACAACATTTTATCAGAATGTTCCGAAATTGAAAAGGGATTTTCCTGACAAAAACTTAAGCGGATAGTTTATGCGTATTGCATAAGCCGGGGGAGGCATGACTCAAAAACATATTCCGGGCAAAGCCTGTCATAACAATATTTCAGCTCTGTCTGTCAGTCTCGTGAGGATTTCACCAAAAGTGAACTCCCCTGAGATTGCTTCGTCGTCCCGAACCGTCGGGACTTCTCGCAATGACATTCTCTTGCCTGTTGTCATCGCGAATCCCGAGACTTCGGGACGTGGCGATCTCAGTTTTATGCAACGTTTAGGTAAAGTATAATATTCATATGTCATGGAGTGTCTGGCTAACCGGACTCCCAGGAAGCGGCAAGAGCACGGTGGCGCTCTTGCTTAAGGAGCGAATGCCGTCGGCCGTCATACTTCGGTCCGACGAACTGCGGAAGATCGTTACTCCCGATCCACGATTTTCAGGCGAAGAGCGTGATTACGTCTACAAATGCCTCATCCATACGGCGAAGACCGTCGCCGAGCTCGGTCACGACGTTATAATAGACGCTACCGGGAACAGATTGATCTGGAGACGGCTTGCCCGAAAGCTTCTGCAGAATTATCATGAAGTGTATCTGAGATGTCCTCTGAATATCTGTATGGAGCGTGAGAGGATGCGGGTGGAGACACACGGGGCGCCACGGGCTGTCTATTCAAAAAGTAAAAAAGGAGCTCCGGTTCCCGGGGTGAACGTTGAATATGAAGAACCCCAGGATCCTGAGCTTGTGATCGACAGCGAGAGAACATCGCCGGATGAGGCGGCGGATATGATAGTGAGGATGATAAAGGAGGGGAGATGAAATCTTACAGGAAAGAACTATGGTTCAATGTGCCGACGCGGCGGGCGTTCATTAATATTACGCCGCAGGTGACGGAGTGCCTGAGGGAGAGCGGCATTAAAGAAGGTCTGTGCCTTGTGAATGCGATGCATATCACCGCGTCGGTCTTTATCAACGACGATGAATCGGGCCTGCATCATGACTATGAGGAATGGCTCGAAAAACTTGCGCCCCATGAGCCTGTTTCGCATTACTGGCACAACCGTACGGGCGAGGACAACGGCGACGCTCACCTTAAAAGGCAGGTGATGGGACGTGAGGTTGTTGTGGCCGTGACAGACGGCAAGCTCGATTTCGGCACATGGGAGCAGATATTTTACGGAGAGTTCGACGGCCGGCGCAGAAAGAGGGTGCTGGTGAAGATTATCGGTGAATGAGGCTAATAACGAACGACGAACGGCAAAGCTAATAACATAAAAGCAGTGACGATAAATATATAGATATTTGATACAAAGTATGGATATAGACAGAGCGTGATGCCGGAAATCAAGGCGACGATCCTTTGTTGCTTTTTGCCGTATACGAAATATCCCATCCCAAAGGCGCTGGCAAATACCGACAGCATTAGTTTTGTTGTCATATCCATTTATACTTTATCCTCTGCCCTTCAAGAAAACATCATTCTGTTTATAGTTTCGGCTGTTCGGCTCAGGACATTAACCTGTCGTTATTTTAATTAATTTGTGCGAGCGGCGACCTGTCCGAACTTCCTTCTTGACTAACCGGCATTCTGATAAGTTATAATTTCTAACAATATTCAGGTGCCCGAAGGGCTTAATGGGGAATCCGGTTGGAATCCGGAGCGGACCCGCCGCTGTAATCCCGGTATCCATTATTTGTAAGATGGAATCTCTACTCTTTGAAAGCCACTTGTAGAATACGGGGAAGGCACGTAGAGATCGGGAGAGCCAGAAGACCTGCCTGAATAGCACCTCACTGAAAGGCCTTCGAGGGAAGAGGCTGTGAGGGTAAAAGATTAGTCTATGCTTTTATCCCCCGGCTTTCTTTTATGAAAGGCCGGGGTTTTTTTTATGTTGCTGTGTAAAAAATGTAAGGGATGAAGAGCATTACATTCATAATAGGTGGAGCAAAAAGCGGCAAGAGTTCGTTCGCGTTGCAGAGGGCAGCCGGCATTGATGGCGAAAAGGCATTTGTCGCCACTGCCGAGGCCCTCGACGAGGAGATGAAAAGGAGGATCGAGAGACACCGGCTCGATCGGGGCAGCGAGTGGCATACCTATGAAGAACCCGTAGAGCTTGTGTCCGTACTGCGCGATATAGTCAGCCGCTATGAAGCGATCGTTATAGACTGTCTGACCATCTGGCTTTCAAATATCATCGCCAGGAGAGAGCTTGCTGAGTCTGGAGGGAAGACCGTGGAGGAGTCGATGAATGAACTTGAGCAGTACCTTTCGGAAATGAAAACAGGCAAGGGGCCTGATATCTGTCTCGTTTCCAATGAGGTTGGCGCCGGAATCGTTCCCGAAAACAGGCTGGCCAGGCAGTTCAGGGACCTTGCCGGCACGCTCAATCAGAAGATAGCCGGTCTTGCGGATGAGGTGTATATGGTAACGGCCGGGATACCGATGAGGATAAAGTAGTTGAACGATGGTGAAACAATGGTTGAAACAGTGGGTGAAGAATAGTAGATGAAAAGTGGTTCAAAAGTTGCTGAAATGTGGATTAATTGTGGTTAAACAGTACTGGTAATATTTGAGCAACTTTTAGACTACTTTTAAACTACAGTTTCTCAACTTTTGGACAACTATATTTATTAAGGAGGAAGAACCATGGATTTAGGTTCCGTGCTGTCATCAATTACAAATACTAACGGCAAATTTGCCGAAAAGGCCCAGCAGAGACTGGACAATCTCACCAAGCCTCAGGGCAGTCTCGGGCGGCTTGAGGAGTTTGCCAGACAACTCGTAGCGATAACCGAACAGGAAATGCCTTCCATCGAAAAAAAGGTCGTATTTACATTTGCCGGGGACCACGGGGTTGCTGATGAGGGGGTCTCGGCATTTCCAAAAGAAGTTACCCCGCAGATGGTACTTAATTTCCTCCACGGCGGCGCTGGTATCAACGCCCTTGCCGGACATGCGGGAGCTGACGTTGTGGTTGTGGACATAGGGGTGGATCACGATTTCGGTGATTTGCGGAGGGAAGGTTTTATCAGGCGCAAAGTGATTCGCGGCACAAAAAATATCAGGAAGGGGCCTGCCATGACCCGTGAGGAGGCTGAACAGTGTTTGCAGGTCGGAATGGACCTTGCCGCTGAATACGCGGACAGGGGATATCAGATCTTCGGCACCGGCGACATGGGTATTGCGAACACGACTCCATCAAGCGCTATTACGGCCGTTTTGACCGGCAGACAGGTAGAGGAAATTACAGGACGCGGCACAGGAATAGGCGACGAGGCTCTTCATAACAAGATACAGGTCATAAAGGATGCCATATCCATAAACAATCCGGACACAGATGATCCGGTCGATGTGCTTGCCGGTCTCGGCGGAGCAGAGATCGCCGGCATAGCCGGGCTTGTTCTGGGCGCTGCTGTCAAAAAGATTCCGGTCGTAATTGACGGTTTCATATCGACGGCCGGCGCCCTAGTCGCGTACTGTATCGAACCGAAGACAAAGGATTACATGTTTGCGGCCCACTGCTCACAGGAGGTAGGCCACAGGGTTCAATTAGACAGAATCGGACTGAGACCGATTCTTGATCTTGACCTCAGGCTCGGCGAGGGCACGGGAGCGGCGCTGGCCATGCTCGTGATAGAGGCCGGTCTG